>NZ_JAAKZX010000012.1 GCF_011045025.1 Streptomyces ureilyticus | reverse complement strand
GACGGGGGGACGGCGGGGGGGCGAAGCCCTCGGCCGTAGTGAACCGAAATAGGTATGCTCCACGTCCGTCGGTTTGAATCAGGTTCGGTTCGATCACATGGCGGAAGTCTTCGGGCTATGTCTCGAGCTGTCTTCACCTTCGGAACCTGTCTCGATCAAAGGGTTGACAGCGCACCTTCATCCTCGCAGACTCGTAGTGAATTCAGTTCAATTTGGAGGCTGAGATGGCAGTGGAAGACGAGATCCAGTTCGAGCGTGACGGCCACGTGGCCCGTGTGTGGCTCAACCGCCCGTGGAAGAAGAACTGCGTCACGGTGCCGATCCTGAACCGGCTCGACGAGATCATCACCGAGGTCGACGAGGACCCCGAGCTGCGAGTCCTGGTGGTCCGCGGTCGCGGCGGCACCTTCTGCTCGGGCTTCGACCTCGACAGCCTGAAGGCGGAGTACGTCGGCAAGTCGAACGCGATCGATGTCGCCGTGAAGTCCGCGAAGGTGTGCGACCGCCTCTACTCGATGAAGACCCCCTCGGTCGCGGTCCTGGAGGGCCACGTCACCGCCGGCGGCTTCGAGATCATGATCTCCTGCGACTTCGCCATCTCCGCGGACGACGCCAAGATCGGCGACTTCCACATCCGCCGCGCGCTGTTCGGCGGGGCCGGCCCGATCTACCGGGTGCCGCGCATGATCGGCATCCGCAAGACCAAGGAGCTGATGCTCACCGGCAAGCTCCTCTCCGGCATCGAGGCCGTCGAGTTCGGACTGATCAACAAATCCGCCCCGGCCGACAAGTTGGACGAGACGGTCGACGACTTCATCGGGGACCTCGTCGACAAGAGCCCCTTCATGATGTGGCTGACGAAGATGACGATCGACCGCAGCCTGGACGCCGACACCCAGTCGCTGATGGTGATGGAGCACCTCGCCGTGGGCGTGGCCCTCAACTCCGAGGACGCGAACGAAGGTGTGTCGGCGTTCCTGGAGAAGCGTGAACCCAAGTGGACGGGGCGCTGATCCGGATGGCCACGGATCCGCGGAGTCCGACCGTCGCCGTCGGGCTCCAGGGCTCATGCTGCTCCGGCTGCGCGGTGACGGCCTACCCCGCGGAGGAGGCGTGCCCGCGCTGCGGGGGACCGGCCGAGCCGGCGGTCCTCCAGGGCACGGGCAGGCTGTGGACCTGGACGGTGCAGCGGTACGCCCCCAAGTCCCCGCCCTATCAGGCCCCGCCCGGCGGCTTCGTGCCGTTCGCGCTCGGTTACGTCGAGCTGGTGGAAGGCGTGCGAGTGGCCGCCGTACTCGAGGTCGACGACCTCGACGACGTCCGCATCGGCATGCCCCTCACCGTGACCGCGGGCCACGGCGTCCCACGGGCCAGGCTCACGACAACCGGCGAGGAGGGCTCATGAGTACCGACGTACTGATCTGCGGCGCCGGGCGCACCCCGTTCGGCCGGTCGGAGGCGAGCGGCCGGCAACTGGCCGTCGGTGCGGTGAACGCCGCGCTGGCGGACGCCGGGATCGAGTGGTCGCGGGTGCGGGCCGCGTTCGGCGGCAGTGACAGCGCCGGCCTCGCCGACACGCTGGTGGCCCAACTCGGCCTCACCGGGGTGCCGTTCATCAACGTCAAGAACGGCTGCGCCACCGGCGGCAGCGCGCTGATCTCCGCCGTGAACGCGATCCGCTCCGGCATGGCGGACGTCGTCCTCGCCGTCGGCTTCGACAAACACCCACGCGGCGCCTTCGACCCTCGGCCCGAGGACTGGGGGCTGGGAGCGGAGTACGGCAGCGACGGGCTGATGGTGACGACCCAGTTCTTCGGCATGAAGATCCAGCGCTATATGTACGACCACGGAATCACCCCGCGCACCCTGGCCCTGGTCGCCGAGAAGGCGTACCGCAACGGCGGTCTGACCCCTGAGGCATGGCGGCGCAAGCCGGTGTCGGCCGAGGAGGTCCTCGAATCCGGCATGGTCAGCGATCCGCTGACCCGCTACATGTTCTGCTCCCCGGGAGCAGGCGCGGCCGCGCTGGTGCTCTGCTCGCCCGAAGCCGCGCGCAGCCTGGACACCCTGGACGGCCCGCCGGTCGCCTTGCGCTCGGCGGGCGTACGCACCCGGCGTTTCGGCTCGTTCGAAGTCTTCAGCCCCTGGATTCCCGGCGGTCAGCTGACCAGCGTCAGCCGTGATGCCTCGGCCGCCGCCTTCGAGGAAGCCGGGATCGGCCCCGGCGACGTCGATGTCTGCCAGCTGCAGGACACCGAGAGCGGCGCCGAGGTCATGCACATGGCCGAGTGCGGGTTCTGCGAGGACGGCGAGCAGGAGCGGCTGATCGCCTCCGGTGTCACCGAGATCGGCGGAACGCTGCCGGTCAACACCGACGGCGGCTGCATCGCCAACGGCGAACCCATCGGGGCCTCGGGGCTGCGCCAGGTCTACGAGGTGGTCCAGCAGCTGCGCGGGCGGGCCGGCGAACGCCAGGTCCCGGGCGAGCCCAGGGTCGGCTTCACCCACGTGTACGGCGCCCCGGGCGTGAGCGCCTGCACGGTGCTGTCCCGCTGAACGAACGTCCCCGTTGAACGTCCCGCCGATCGGAGGTGGAAGAAGACATGAGCGATATCCCGGAAGCCGGCGCTGTCCCGGAGCCCGAGGAGTTCCGCACCCAGGCCCGGCAGTGGCTCGCCACGGTCGCCAGGCCCCGCGCCGGCGACGAGGAATGGGGCAGCGGCTCCGACTCCGTCGCCGTGTTCGAGAACTGGACCGAGGAGCAGGAGCGCGAGCACACCGCCCGCATCCAGGAGTGGGAACGCACCCGCTACGACCAGGGGTGGGGCGCGCTCAACTGGCAGGAGGCGTACGGGGGGCGTGGACTGCCCGCGTACTACGAGCAGCTCTACCGCACCGAAGAGGCGGCCTTCGACGTGCCGCACCGCACCGAGGTCTTTCCGGTGACGCAGCAGCTCGTCGCCCCCGCGATCGGCATCTGGGGCACCGAGGAGCAGAAGGAGCGCTGGCTGCGGCCCATGCTGCGCACCGACGAGCTGGCCTGTCAGCTGTTCTCGGAGACCGAGGCAGGATCCGACCTCGCCGCGGTGCGGACCAGGGCCGTGCGCGACGGCGACAACTGGGTGCTGACCGGGCACAAGGTGTGGACCTCCGGAGCTCGCGTCGCGACCTGGGGTGTCGCGGTGTGCCGCACCGATCCGGACGTACGCAAGCACGCCGGCATCACCGTCTTCCTGGTGCGCATGGACGCGCCGGGCGTGACCGTACGGCCCATCCAGCAGATGACCGGCGGCACCAGCTTCAACGAGGTCTACCTCGACGGTGTGGTGGTGCCCGACACCGACCGGCTCGGTCCGGTCGGCGAGGGCTGGCGGGTCACGCTCAGTGTGCTGGCCGCCGAGCGGCTCGACTCCGGCAACCTTGGCCTTGACAACGCCGACCGGGCGCTGGAACTGGCCGGGAACCTGCCCCGTCCGCTCACCGGCAGTGAACAGCAGCGGGCCGCCGACCTCCACATCCGCACCCTCGTCCAGCGGCTCATGGGACTGCGGGTGACCGCGGCCCTCGTGGCCGGACGCGAGCCCGGCGCGGAAGCCTCGGTCGGCAAGCTCTACGCCACCGAGACCATGCGGCGCACCAGCGATCTGGTCTCGGAGCTGCTGGGGCCCGGCCTCGTCGCGGACACGGGGGAGTGGGGCACCTACGCCTGGACGGAGCACCTGCTCGGCGCCCCCGGCTACAGCATCGCGGGCGGCACCGACGAGATCCAGCACAACATCCTCGCCGAACGCGTGCTCGGCCTGCCCAGGGAGCCGGTCCGATGAGTAAGGAGCACGTCCGATGAGCACGGCCACCCAGGTGCCGGAGCTGTCCGTCCGAGTCCGCGACCGGCTCGCCCGCCGCCACCCGGGCGCCCCGATCGGCGAGTTGACGGTGCTGCCGGGCGGCCACTCGGGGCTCACGTACTCCGTCACGGCCGGGGATCACAGGTACGTCGTCAAGGCGGTGCCTCCCGGGCAGCGGCCCGTCGGGCGCAACGACGTGCTGCGCCAGGCGCGCGTGCTGGGCGCGCTGGCCGGGTCCGTGGAGCAGGTCCCGGTACCGGGGGTCGTGGCCGTCGACGAGACCCAGCCGGCATGGTTCGCCATGGACTTCGCGGTCGGCGAGGCCGTCGAGCCCGTACTCGACGAGCCCGAGGTGCTTGCCGCCACGGCCCGCGCCCGGATGCTGGAGATCGCCTCCGTCCTGCGGCGGCTGCACGAGACCGACATCCAGACCCCCGGACTCGACGCGCCCGAACCACTCGACGCGGCAGGCGAGTTGGAGCGGTGGAGCCGCACCCTGCACGCCGTACCACCGGAACTCCGGCCGGGCGGTGAGGAGTTGCTGGCTCGCCTCGCCGCCGGCGTGCCCGGCGGCATGCCACCGGTTCTGCTGCACGGGGACTTCCGTCTCGGCAACGTGCTGTGCGTCGGCGAGCGCGCGGTGGCTGTCGTCGACTGGGAGATCTGGAGCGTCGGCGACCCGCGCATCGACCTCGGCTGGTTCCTGCTGTTCGCCGACCACCGTAACTTCCCTCAGCTGGGGCGCGCCGTGCCCGGCCTGCCCACCGAGGCGGAACTGCTGGACGCCTATCTCGACGGAGGGCCCGCGCTGCCCGCGATGGACTGGTTCCGGGCGCTCGGCCGCATGAAGATGGCCGCGATCATGGGCCACAACCTGCGCCGGCACCGCGAGGGCAAGCACCACGACCCGGACCAGGAGCGACTGCCGCCGACCATCGCCGCGATGATCCGCACGGCACGCGACATCCTCGGCTGATCCGGACCGACCACACGAACCCCGGCACCCCGCACCCCGGCACCCCGGACAGGAGCAATCGTGGATTTCGGATTCTCGCCACGGGCGAGTGAACTCCAGGACCGCATGCGGTCGTTCATGGAGCAGCATGTCTTCCCCGCCGAAGCGGTCTACGACCGGCAGCTCGCCGAAGGGGACGACCCGCACGCGCTGCCGCCCGTGATGACCGAGCTGAAGGAGAAGGCGCGCGCCGAGGGTCTGTGGAACCTCTTCATGGCGCACGGCGACTGGGGCGCGGGGCTCACCAACCTCGAGTACGCGCCGCTCGCCGAGCTGGCGGGCCGCTCCATCATCGGCCCCGAGGTGTTCAACTGCTCGGCGCCCGACACCGGCAACATGGAACTGCTCGCGCTCTACGGCAGTCCCGAACAGCAGGAGCGCTGGCTGAAGCCCTTGCTGAACGCGGATATCCGCTCCTGCTTCGCCATGACCGAGCCGGAGGTCGCCAGTTCCGACGCCCGCAACATCCGGACCCGTATCACCCGCGACGGCGACAGCTACGTCGTCAACGGCCGCAAGTGGTACACCTCCGGGATCCTCGACCCCGACTGCAAGCTGATCATCCTGATGGGCAAGACCGATCCGGACGCGCCCACCTACCGGCAGCAGAGCATGCTGCTCATCCCCCGGGACACCCCGGGCGTCACGGTGCTGCGCGACCTGCCGATGTTCGGCTACACCGACCGGCTGGGACACGGTGACGTGCTCTTCGAGGACGTCCGGGTGCCGGTGGAGAACATTCTCAGGGGCGAGGGGGAGGGCTTCGCGCTCGCCCAGGGACGGCTCGGTCCAGGGCGGATGCACTACGCGATGCGCGCCGTGGGCTTCGCCGAGCGCGCCCTGCAGGTGATGTGCGAGCGCGTCACCGCACGCGTCGCCTTCGGCGGGCCGCTCGCCGACCAGGGCGTCGTACGCGAGTGGATCGCCCGCAGCCGCATCGAGATCGAGCAACTGCGTCTCCTCGTCCTCAAGTCGGCCTGGCTGATGGACACCGTCGGCAACGCCGCCGCCCGGATGGAGGTCGCCGCGATCAAGATCGCGGCGCTGGAGGTCGCCCACAAGGTGGTCGACCGCGCGGTCCAGGCGCACGGCGCGGCGGGCGTCAGCGACGACACCGTACTGGCCCGGCTGTACGCCATCACGCGGGCGCTGCGGATCGCCGACGGCCCGGACGAGGTGCATCTGCGGACCGTCGCCCGCCAGGAACTCGCCAAGTACAAGAAGACCGACACGAAGACGGGGACAGCGTGAGCGCCAACACCTACGACGGCGGCGGCAACACCCTCCACGGCAGGGTCGCCGTCATCACCGGCGGATCCCGCGGCATCGGCCTCGGCATCGCCACTGCGTACCGAGCGGCCGGCGCGCACGTGGTGATCGCGGCCCGCAAGGCCGCCGGACTCGCCGAGGCGCGCGAGGAGTTGCTCCGCGTCAAGGGCGACGGCGACGTGCACACGGTGGTGGCCAACGCCGGCGAACCCGATCAGGCACAGGCCTGCGTCGACGAGACCATGGCCCGCTTCGGCCGGGTCGACATCCTCGTCAACAACGCCGCGACGAACCCGTACCACGGCGATCTCCTCGACCTGGATCTGCCGCGCGCGGAGAAGACCGTACGCGTCAACCAGTACGGCATGATCGCCTGGACCCGGTGCGCCTGGCGGGCCTGGATGGCCGAGCACGGGGGAGCGGTGGTCAACATCGCCTCCGTCGGCGGACTGATCGTCGACCCGCACATCGGCTACTACAACGCCACCAAGGCCGCCATGCTCCACATGACCCGGCAGCTCGCCTACGAACTCGGCCCGCGTGCGCGGGTGAACGCCATCGCTCCCGGTCTGATCAAGACCGAGCTGGCGCGGGCGGTGTGGGAGGTGCGGGAGCCGATCCTCACCGCCAAGCTGCCGCTGCGGCGCCTCGGCACGGTGGAGGACGTGGCGAACGCGGCACTATTTCTGGCCTCGGACGCCTCCTCCTGGATGACCGGCCAGACCCTGGTGCTCGACGGTGGCGCGACCGCCCTGCCGATCGGGGTGGACGAGTGAGCGCGCCGCAGTCATCCGCCGAGCTGTTCTCGCTCCAGGGCCGGACAGCCCTCGTCACCGGCGCCTCCGCCGGGCTCGGCGCACGCTTCGCCGCCGTCCTCGCGCAGGCCGGCGCCACCGTGTTCGCCGCGGCCCGCCGCATCGACCGGCTGAAGGAACTCGCCGACTCCGACGCGCGTATCCACCCCGTCGCCTGCGACGTCTCGCTCGCCGCCGACCGTACGCGGCTGGCCGAGACCGCGCTGGCCGCCACCGGCCGTCTCGACATCCTGGTCAATAACGCGGCCACCTCCGGCGAGACCCGCGCCGAGGACGAATCGCCGGATGCCTTCGCCGACGTCCTCGGCGTCAACCTCACCGCGCCCTACCACCTGGCCCGCCTCACCGCCGAGGCACCCGGTGACACGGGCGGCAGGAGCATCATCAACGTCTCCTCCATCCTCGGTCTGGTGACCGCCGCCCCCCTCGGCGGCGCGAGTTACTCGGCGTCCAAGGCCGGACTGATCGGCCTGACCAGGGAGCTGGCCGGACAATGGGGTCGCAGCGGCATACGTGTCAACGCGCTCGCCCCGGGCTGGTTCCGCACCGAGATGACCGCCGACCTCTTCGGCGACGAGCGCTCCAGCCGCTGGGTCGAGCGCAACACCCTGCTGGGGCGCGGCGGCGACGGTCATGAACTCGACGGCGCGCTGCTGTTCCTCGCCTCGGACGCCTCCTCGTACTGCACAGGACAGGTGCTGACCGTCGACGGCGGATGGACGGCGCGATGAGGGACGGGAGGAGGGCCGACGCGATGAGTGTCGGCATCGAGATCGACGACGACGGTCTTGCCCGCATAACCCTGCGCCGGGGCGAGGCGGGCAACGCCATCGACCTGGACATGGCGCGCGGACTGCTGGACGCTGCACGGATCTGCGCCCGTGAGGCCGTACGGGCCGTGCTGCTCACCGGCGAGGGGAAGTCCTTCTGCGTCGGCGGTGACCTCAGGGAGTTCTCGCGCCTGTCCGGCGAGGCGCTGGAGAAGCACCTCACCGCGGTGACCGACGCACTGCACGACGCCCTGCGTACGTTCGCCGCGGGCGACGCGCCCGTGGTGGCCGCCGTGCAAGGAGCCGTCGCGGGCGCGGGCATCGGTCTGGCCGCGGCCGCCGATGTCACCCTCGCCGCCGACAACGCCTCGTTCACCGCCGCGTACACCGGCATCGGTTACTCACCGGACGCCGGAGTCAGCTGGTTCCTGCCCCGCCTGATCGGCCACAAGCGAGCCCTGGACCTGCTGCTGACGAACCGTCGGATACCGGCGGAGGAAGCCGCGGACATCGGACTGGTGAGCCGCGTCGTCGCCCACGACCGACTGGCCGCCGAGGCCGAGCGCACGGCAGAGACCCTGCGCGGTGGACCCACCGCCGCCTTCGGGGCCACCCGTCGCCTCGTCGCCGCCGGGCTGACCGCGGACCTCGGTCCCCACCTGGACCGCGAGGCCCGTGCGCTCGCCGCCGCGGCCGCCTCCGAAGAGGGCCGTGAGGGCGTAGCCGCCTTCCTGGGCAAGCGGGCGCCCGACTTCACGCGCGTCCCGCCCAGCAGCTGAACCCGTACCCGAAACCCTCTGGAGCCCACCGTGTCGGAAGCATTCATCGTCGGAGCCGTCCGCACCCCCGTCGGCCGCCGCAAGGGCACGCTCAGCGGCGTGCACCCCGCCGACCTCGGCGCCCATGTGCTGCGCGCCCTGCTGGAGCGCACCGGGGCCGACCCGGGCGCCGTCGACGACGTGTACTTCGGGTGCGTCAGCCAGCTCGGCGCACAGACCGGGAACATCGCCCGCACGGCCTGGCTGTCGGCGGGGCTGCCGCAGCACGTCCCCGGCACCACCATCGACCGCCAGTGCGGTTCCTCCCAGCAGGCCGTGCACTTCGCCGCCCAGGCGGTCGGCTCCGGCGCCGCCGACCTGGTGGTCGTCGGCGGTGTGGAGGTGATGAGCCTGGTGCCCATCGCCAGCCCGATGTTCGTCGGCGAGCAGGCCGGCATGGGCAGCCCGTTCGCGGGGGACGGCTGGCGCGAGCGCTTCGGTGACCAGGAGGTCTCGCAGTTCCGCGGGGCCGAGCTGATCGCCGAGAAGTGGGGCATCTCCCGTACGGACATGGAGCGGTTCGCGCTCACCAGCCACCAGCGGGCCCTCGCCGCCCAGGCCGACGGCGCCTTCGACGACGAGATCACCCCGGCCTTCGGGCTCACCGCCGACGAGGGCCCACGCGCCGACACCACCCTCGAGAAAATGGCCGGCCTGAAGACCCTCACCGAGGACGGCCGGCTGACCGCCGCCGTCTCCAGCCAGATCTCCGACGGCGCAGCCGCCCTGCTGATCGCCTCCGAGGAGGCGGTGCGCCGTCACGGTCTGACCCCGCTCGCGCGCGTGCACACCATGGCTGTGGTCGGCTCCGATCCGATCCACATGCTCACGGGTCCGATTCCCGCCACAGAGAAGGTCCTGGACAAGGCCGGGCTGTCGATCGGCGAGATCGACCTGGTCGAGATCAACGAGGCCTTCGCCTCCGTCGTCCTCGCCTGGCAGAAGGAACTCGGCGCCGCCCCGGAGCGGGTCAACGCCTTCGGCGGGGCCATCGCGCTCGGGCATCCGCTCGGCGCCACCGGTGCCCGGCTCATGACCACGCTCGTCCATCAACTGCGCAGGACCGGCGGACGCCATGGTCTGCAGACGATGTGCGAGGGCGGTGGCATGGCCAACGCGACCGTGCTCGAACGTGTGTGACCTGAAGTCGATTGGCAACTGAGTTCAGCTTGGGGCTACTCTCGGGTAGGACCAGATGGGCGGCAGCCAGGAGACAGGCGGATCATGGGGACAAAGATCGTTGAACCGGAAGCGGGACCCAGGTCCAAGCGCGCCGCCATCCTGGCGGCCGCCGTCGACTGCTTCGGGGAGACCGGCTTCGAGGCCACTAAGTGGTCCACCGTGGCGGAGAGGGTAGGTATCGGGCAGACCGCGCTGTACCACTACTTCGAGTCCAAGACCCACTGTCTGCTCACCATCATGCGGCTCGAGTTGCAGCGTTCCCACGACAAGTTCACGGAGGCCACCGCGGACGCCGCGGAGCCGGTGGAGGCGCTGCGGGCCGCCGTACGTGCGGCGTACGACGTCTCCGACCAGGAAGTTCTGCAGATGCGCATCCTGCAGAACCACATGGACCTGCTCTCCGGCCCGCGCAAGTCCAAGCGGGAGGAGGCCGAGCGCGTCGCGGCCCGTCAGCTGGTCCAGCTCGTAGAGCGGGACTGGACGAACCTGCTGGTACGGGGCATGTCCCAGGGCGCGTTCCCGTTGCGGGACGCGCAACTGCTGGGATCGAGCGTGCTCGGCCTGATCGTCAGCGTCTGGCGGTGGTACCGGCCGTCCGGGCCGACGCCGCTGTCGGAGGTCAGCGAACTGATCGAGGGTGCCTGCGTGCGGATGGTAGCCACGTGATGCCCTGAGCGGCCGCGTCGGCTTCCCGGTAAGTTTTCCTGCCCCCTGGCGGACATTCGTCAGGGGGCTTTGTCGTGCCCCGTTTCCGGTGCCGCGCTACCGCCCCGCCAGCTTCGTGACGCACTATTGCCAGGCCTGTTTTCGCGGGACTACCATCCAAACTGAATTGAACTTGGCTCAGGTTGATCTGAAGAAGGTTCCTATGGCGTTGCGTGACTACATGGCCAGCATGGACAGCCGGCATCCGGAGCGGACGCTGGACCTGCTCGAACCCGATTTCCGCTTCCTCATCGCCCTGCCGGGCAAGGAGGTCATCGGCAAGTCCAGGGAGGACTTCGCCGCGTACATCGCGGGACGCAATCCCGTGGACCGGGCGCACGAGATCCTGCGCTACAGCCGGGACGGCGACGTGGAAACCGTCTACGGAGTGGTGACGGAGGGCGGGCGGTACTGCGGCTCCTTCCTCTCAGCCGCGGTCGTATCGCCCGACGGGCTCCTGGCCCGCTACCAGTCCTTCTTCACCACTTCCTTCGAGCTCGTCGACTGGTCCGGGCAGGCCGCGGGCGAAGGGAGCCGGACATGACCGACACCTCGACCGCGGCCCCCTTCCTCACCGCGTGGTTCGAGATCCTCGACGGAGACGAGCCGTCGCGGATCCTCGACCTGATCAGTGACGACTTCTCGCTGTCCATCCTGTTCTCCACCGGCGACGGCAACGCCACCGACTTCGCCGGGGACCGCGCCGCCCTCGTGGGCTACCTCGAACAGCGCGAGCGGGGCACCCGCACCCACCATCGGCTGTCGGCGACCACGCTCGGCCAGGACGAGCTCTTCCTGGGAGAGGTACGACGCGCAGGTGTCCCTGAGGCGAGCTTTGTCGCCGCCGGGCGGGTGAACGGAGAGGGCCGGCTGCAGCGCCTGCTGATCGGCCGCTCGTCCGAGATCCGCTTCGACTGACCGCACATCTTCACCCGACCGCGTACGGAGGACCGTCATGTACAACCTCGTCCTGCTGGCAGCTCGGCCTCCGGAGTGGACGCACGAGCAGTTCATCGAGTGGTGGCGCGGCGACCACGCGGAGCTGACCTACCGCCTGCCCGGACTGCGTGCCTGGCGGCACACCGAGATCGACGCCGCGCTGGAGCCGCGCTCCGAAGGCTGGGACGGGATCTCCGTGCTCAGCTTCGACTCCCCGGAGGACCTGAAGAAGGCCCTCGCGAGCGCCGAGTGGGCGGAGGCCGTCGCACAGGTCGGTGACATGAAGGGCCGCCGCATCGCGGTGATGGGACACGAGGCGGAGATGTTCGCCGCTTGAGGCGCCTGGACCGACTGATCCCGGTCCACCAGCACAGCAGGCACCGCAGCGTTCAGTAGACGGAGTTCGGCACAGCGCAGCGAGGGACGAGATGCGACAGGTAGTGCGGGAGTTCCAAGAGAAGGCGGACGAGGCCGACTTCGTTGCCGTCATCGATGACACGGGCAGCCATACGGCCCGGCAACTGCTCGACGAGGCCACACGGCTGGCCGGGGCCCTGTCCACCGGCACGGGCGGCAAAGCGGGCGGCACGGTCCTGGTCCAGGCGGACAACTCATGGCGTACTGTCGCCGCCACCCTCGCCGTGGGCCTGAGCGGCGGGGTGATCGCGGTGGTCAATCGGCACACCACACACGCTGAGTTCACCGCGGCCTGGGAGGACATCCGCCCGGACGCCGTCGTCGCCGAGCCCTCGGCGATGGCCGACTGGGCGGTGCCCGAACGGCTGCCTGGCTCGGCGCGGACGGTGCTCGACGGCTGGCAGTGCCTGTCCGCTCCCGGCGAGCGTGACGTGTCGCGCTGGTCCGGCGGCGTCCTGATCGGCCTCACCTCCGGGTCGACCGGGCGGCCCAAAGGCGTCGTCCAGTCCGAGCAGGCCCTGCGCTATGCCGCCACGAGCACGATGACCGTCAACGGCCTGTCGCCCGGCGACGCCGTCGCCGCGATCGTGCCGCTGTCATCGACGGCGGCGTACTGCTTCGGCGTCTACCTCTCCCTCCTGCTGCGCGGGCCGCTCGTCATGACGGGGAAGTGGGACCGGGCCGTCGTACTGCGGAGGATGGCCGAGGCCGGCGTCCGCTGGACCATGTGCGTACCGACCATGGCACTGCAGATGGGAACCGAGGCGGCCGGCTCCGGCATCCTCGGCGGTGTCCGGTCGATCACCGTCGGCGGCGGGCCCATGGACCGCGGAGCCCTGGCCCGGGCCGAACAGTCTCTGGGCACGAAGATCCTTCGCGTCTTCGGCATGTCCGAGTGTCTCGGCCACACCTCGCCGAGCCCCGACGAGCCCGAGGAGATCCGGCTCGGCAGGGACGGCCGGCCCTTCCCGGGTACGGAACTCCGCGCGCTCACCCCCGGCGGGCGGACCGCGGGCCCCGGAGTGACCGGACGGGCACACGTGCGCGGCCCTTCCCTCTTTCTCGGCTACGCCCGCGACGGCAAGGTCGATCCGCCGGCGCTGACGGAGGACGGATACCTGCCCACCGGCGACCTGCTGATGACCCACGAGGACGGCACCATCAGCATCATGGGCCGCGAGAAGGACATCATCATCCGCGGTGGACGCAACATCGACATCACCGAGATCGAGCGCGCGGTGGCCAGTTACCCGCGCGTGGCCAGGGCCTGTGTCGTGGCGGTTCCTGACGATGTCCTCGGCGAACGCGTGGCGCTGCTCGTCGTCACGGAGGACGGCGGCGGCATCGACCTCGCCGAAGTGACCGGTCACCTGGAGAGCGTCGGCCTGTCCAAGACCAAGTGGCCCGAATTCGTTTTCGGCATCGACGAACTGCCCCAGACCAAGGTCGGCAAGCTCGACCGGAGAGGGGCCCGGGACCTGGCCGTCAGACTGAATTCCCCTATGGTCGACCGGACCTGACGAGGCAACACACTGCGAAATGTGCCGTCGCGCGTGCCATCGGGCATGATCCACGGCGGTACATCAAGGAGGAGGAACATGACAGCGCGGTTCGACCAGGGCCCGTGGGCCGCCGCCGGGGTCCAGACCGTACAGCCCGGGGTGCACCGCGTTCCTCTGCCACTCCCCAACGACGGCCTGCACGCCGTCAATGTCTATCTGTTGGAGGACTTGGCCGACGACGGCGGCATCGTCATGATCGACGGCGGCTGGGCGATCCCCGAGGCGCGCAAGGCGCTCGACGAGGCGCTGGCCGCCATCGGCCGCGACCTCGGCGACATCAGCCACATCCTGGTCACCCACATCCACCGCGACCACTACACGAACGCGGTGGAACTGCGCCGGCTGCTGGGCTCGCGCGTCTACCTCGGCGCGGGTGAACGCCCGGGCCTGGAGATGCTCGACCAGCTGCGCAGCGACCAACCCACCGGCTCACTGGAAACCCTGCGCACGGCAGGAGCCGGCGAACTCGCCGACCGCATCGCGGCGATGGACCACGGCGGCTACGACCCGAGCGTGTGGGAGGCCCCCGACCGCTGGCTCGCCGCCGAGACGCTCCGCTTCGGCGAGCGCGAACTGCATGTCGTACCAACTCCCGGACACACCAAGGGACATGTCGTCTTCCTGGACGAGCAGCGGGGGCTGCTGTTCTCCGGGGACCACGTCCTGCCGCACATCACCCCGTCCATCGGTTTCGAGCTGGCCGAGCCGGGCGGCCGCCCGCTCGCCGACTACCTGGACTCGCTGCGGCTGATGCACCGGTACGCCGACGCCCGCCTGCTGCCCGCGCACGGGCCGGTCGCCGACAGTGCCCACACCCGCGTCGCCGAACTGCTCGCCCACCACGACGACCGGCTGGCCAAGAGCCTGACAGCGCTGGGCGAGGACACGCTCGACGCCCACGCGGTGGCGCGCAAGCTCGGATGGACCCGCAGGGCGGTGCCGTTCGGCGAGCTGAACGCCTTCAATCAGATGCTCGCGGTCAACGAAACGGCCGCGCACCTGGATGTGCTGGTGCTGCGAGGGCGGGCGACGGTGGCGTTCGTGGGCGGCGTGAACCAGTACACGCGCCTGCGCTGACACCCAGGAAGATCACTCGTCCAGGTCCGGCAGCCGCGCCGGGGCCGGGCTGATGCGGTCGCCGTGCTGGTCGAAGACGAAGAGATGCGCCAGGTCGACCAGGAGCGGGACCTGCATGCCGAGGCGGAGCTCGATGTCGGGGGTCGTGCGGACCACCAGGTCACCGGGGAGGCGGTTCTCCTGCGTTGCCGGTGCCGCGTGGTCGGGCCGCTCGTCGTCCGGCTCGTCCAGGACCACGACCGGGCCGGCACGCAGGGCGCCCGCGCGACCCCGGATGCGGTCCAGGACCGTACCGTCACGGCGGCGTCGACGGACGGCGCGTACGGGGTACGGCGCCTCCAGATCCGGCACGAAGGCGGGCTGAGAGCCCGTGTTGAAGTGGACGAGGACCTCGTGCCCCTGGAACTCCAGATGCTCGACCAGTCCACTGATCGCCACCTCTCCAGGACGTGCGGAGCCGGGCTTGGCGATGCGCACCGCCTCCGAGCGCAGCCCGACGATGACCTCCCGGCCCTGCTGCACGCGCAGCAACTGGTGATCCAGGGAGAGGGGTTCAGGCAGGCGCAGGTACTGGCGGCCCAGGCTGATGGACATCGCGCCGTCGAGCGGGGCGCGGACCAGGCCGCGCAGCAGGTTGATGCGGGGCGTGCCGATGAAGGCGGCGACGAACACGTTCCGGGGCAGCGAGTACACCGAGCGCGGGGTGCCCACCTGCTGGAGCACGCCGCCGCGCAGTACGGCCACCCGGTCGCCGAGCGACATGGCCTCGGCCTGGTCGTGGGTGACGTACACCGTCGTCACCCCGAGCTGCCGGGTGAGCGTGGAGATCTCGGCACGCAGGTGGTTGCGGAGCTTGGCGTCGAGGTTGGACAGCGGTTCGTCCATGAGGAAAGCGGTGGGGTGGCGCACGATGGCCCGGCCCATGGCCACGCGCTGGCGCTCACCGCCGGAGAGCTGGCGGGGGTAGCGGTCGAGCAGTTCCTCGATGCCGAGCATGCGGGCCGTCGCGTCCACGCGGGGGCCCCGGTCCTCGGCCGGGTTCTCGACCCGCAGCGGGAAGCCGATGTTGCCGCGGCTGGTCATGTTCGGGTAGAGGGCGAAGTTCTGGAACACCATCGCCATCGCCCGCTCCGACGGCTGCAGATCGTTGGCGGGCTCGCCGTCGAGCAGCAGCTCGCCCTCGGTGATCTCCTCGAGGCCGGCGATCATCCGGAGCACGGTGGACTTCCCGCAGCCGGACGGCCCGAGCAGCACGAGGAACTCGCCGGGCGCGATGTCGAGCGAGAGCCGGTCCACCACCCGGACGCCCCGCGTATAGGCCTTGCTCACGTCGTGCAGAGAAATGGCGCGTGTCATGGCAGGTGCCCCCGAGGCTTGCTGAGCGCTGGTGCTCCGCTGTCGGAGGTCCCGGGCGGTCGCACGGGACTTTTTCGGTCACGGAAATTACACGCGACTTGAGTCACGGAAATTAACGGACCGCACATGTCCAGGGGAAGACCCCGCCGGTACCGGAATTCGAATGGTCCCGTTCCGGAAGCCGAGAAACCGGACAGATCGCGTACCGGATCTCTCCTTGGGTACTCGGGACGCCCAGAGCCCAGCGAGTATCACGTTGGGAGGACCAAGATGATCTCCGACTTGGTGTTGGTGCCCGCAAGCGGGGCCCCGCTCGCAGGCGATCTGGTCGTCCCCGGACCGGTCCGGTCGGTGGTGGTCATCACCGAGGGCAGCAGCAGCTCCCGCGGCAGTTCACGCGACCGCACGCTCGCCGATACGTTCCACCGGGCAGGAATGGGCACGCTGCTCCTTGATCTCCTCACCGAACTGGAGAAGCGGGCCGACGCACGCGCGGCCCGGCATCTCTTCGACATCCCGTTTCTGGCCCAGCGGCTGGTGGATGCCATCGACTGGCTGGACCAGCGGCCGGAGACCGCCGGTGTCCCGGTGTGCCTGTTCGGCGGCGATTCATCGGCTCTGCTGGCGGCCGCCGAGCGGCCCCAACGCGTCTCTGCCGTGGTCATCCGAGGCGGGCGTCCGGACCTGACGTACGACGCGCTGCGGAGCGTCCGGGCCCCGGTGCTGTTCGTGGTCGGCGGCGCCGACGAGACGGACCCGCGTACCAACCAGGAAGCTCCCGGAAGGCTCAGCGCGCCGAGCGAGATCCATGTCGTGCGCGGCGCAACGCATCTGTTCCATGAGCCAGGGGCACTGGAGGACATCTCTGCCGCGGCCCGGCAGTGGTTCGCATCCCATGTGGAGAGCGGACCTCGCGCGGGGACAGGCCGGTGACGGCTGGGGCGGTACCTTCCGCACGCCGCCCCAACCGGCACCGGCTCGCGATCAGGCGGTGGTACGGAACGGGCCGGTCACGTCGTAGGTGATGCCGCCGGAGGAGCTGCCGCTCGTACCGCGCTGGCTGGAGAAGTACAGCCGCTTGCCGTCGGGCGAGAAGGCCGGGCCACAGATCTCCGAGCCGGACTGGCCGGTGATGCGCAGGAAAGGGGCCACGATGTCGTTGGGCGTGATGATGCAGATCTCCATGGTGCCGCCGTCCTCGGCGACGAAGAGGTCACCCGAGGAGCTGCCGGTGACGTTGTCGACGCCCGTCAGCGGTGCGGCTCCGTTGGTGACCAGGCTGTCGTCGTAGGCCAGTTCGTAGGTGCTGTTGATCAGGTTGAGCTGCCAGACGCGGTTGTCGCCCTTGGTCGTGAACCAGACGGTGTCGCTGGCGTAGTGGCAGCCCTCGCCGCCATTGAAGATCTTGGCGCCGGAGACCTGGTCGCGGGTGTAGGTGGGGGAGCCGTCCGGGTCGGGCACGTTCGCCCAGGTGAAGGAGCCGGACGTGCCGGTACCGGCTCTCAGCACCTGGAGGGTGCCGGAGGAAAGGTCGCCCCAGGTGGTGGGGATGAAGCGGTAGAAGCAGCCGTCCGACTCGTCCTCGGTCAGGTAGATCACCTTGCGTACCGGGTCGGCGGCGGCAGCCTCGTGCTTGAAGCGGCCCATCGCGTCGCGGCGGAGGGCGGCCTTCACGCCCCACGGGTCGGTCTCGTAGACGTAGCCGCGGCTCACTTCCTCACAGGACAGCCAGGTGTTCCACGGGGTGTTGCCGCCAGCGCAGTTGTTCCGTGTGTTGGACAGGATGCGGTAGGCGCCGGTGATGGCGCCCGAGGAGCTGAACTTGACGGCGCTCGCGCCGCCACCGGTTCCGACCTCCGAGTTGGAGACGTAGATCCAGCCGCTGCCGTCGGCGAAGCAGGCGCCGCCGTCGGGGGCGTTGTGCCAGGTGTACGAAGTGCCGGGGACCGTCTGGCTGGAGCGGGCGATGACTCTGCTGGTGAAGCCACTGGGCAGCATGATCCCGTTGGCGTCCGCGGCCAGCAGACCGCCGTACGGGCTGGTGCCGTTCTGGGCGGGGGCCGCGTACGCGGCCCCGTGCATGAGCGTGCCGCCGAAGACGGCGGCCGAGGTGCCGATCACTGCACCGCGCAGGAAGTTGCGACGTTCCACAGCTACTCCTTCGTCAATGAAGAGCGAGCGATGACTTGTTGAGCGCCGCCGACTGGTCACCGGGACCTTAGGGCCCCTGGCAGAGGCCCGTAAGGAGCCTTTGAACCAACTCTTCCTGGCCAACCGGTGGGCAGATGCCGCGCAGAAACGATCAGTCCGGCACCAAATGAACGGGCAGGGAATCCTCACGGACCAACTGATGGAGATCGTTTACGGCGTCGTCAGGCCCGGGTGGAGGACGGGACGAACGGTGTGCAGACCGCATGGTGGCCCAGGTGGACCTTGCGGCTGGTATTGACGAACGTGGCGTGGCCGCCCAGGAGTTCGCTGCCGTGCACCTGGCGAGCGTAGATCGGGGTCAGGCGGATGCGTGCCCTCGGCAGCAGGCACAACTCCCTGCTCTGCGGGTGCAGGAACTCCACGTCGAACCGGTCGCTGTCGACGAGGTCACTGATCACGAAACGGGAGCCGGTGGCCTCGGGGCGGCCCGGGATGTGACCGGCGACAGCCGCGTCCAGCGCGCCCCGCCAGCGGCCGGCCGAGTGGTCGCCGAAGAAGACGCCCCGGCTTCCCCAGGTGAACTCCGAGGCGTCGGAGTCGATCACCTTCAGCACTTTCTCGCGACCACATGCCTTGAGCTGATCGACAAGCGCCGGGTCGGGCCGGGCCGGCAACACCTGCGACCACGGGACGCAGGCGCGGAGCACGTTCGTGGCCTCTGCCCCGAGCCGCTCGGCGATCGGGGACTCCAGGGCCGGGTCCCAGACCAGCGGGAGCAGGGCCTTGGTGCCGAAGCCGTGGAACAGCGGGTTGATCAGCCGCTCCGCTGCCGCGAAGATCTCCCGGCGCAGGCGCTCCCCGTACTGCCGCAGCTCTTTGACGTAGCAGAAACGCCAGCCCGTGCGCCCGTCGTCGCAGAAGCGGGAGAAGAACTCCACCTCCACCGGGCGGCCGAACTGCTCCCGCATACGGCGGGCGGCGAGTTCGTTCTCCGACCGGTACGTCGGGTACTGGTCGTCCATCCAGATCCGCTCGATTCCGCGCCGGTGGAAGGCCCGGAACAGCTCGCCGGCATCCACGCCGTACGCCCGCTCGAAGGCGTGCATCTTTCCGACGTTGCCGAAGGCCTCCTCGATCTCGGTCACCCGCGGCATGCCCTGGCCCAGGACGACATCGAGCCGGAAAAACTCGATGCGGCGGTCCAGGTCGCGACCACACAGGTCCTCGGGCACCCCGATGTCCAGAGCGGCCCGGACGTGCGGATCCCCCTCCGTGTACAGATCCTGCGCCGTGTCGCACAGTGCGAAGACAGCGGCCCCGAGCCGTTCGAGCTGCCGCGTCAGAGCGGGCCCGAGCGGGAAGGGACGCGCGGCAACCAGCCAGGGAGCGTGCTCCGGGTCGGATCCGCCGTACCGCACCTGCAGCGCGACGAGCGCGTCCTCGGCCCGCAGCGCCGCTCCGAGCCGGTCGGGGTCCTGTGCGGCAGGCACATACACGACACCGGCCAGATCGCGCCGCAGCTCCGCCCGCGCGAAGGCCTTCACACAAGAACCCTAAGTCCATCGGCGCCGGGTGGCAGTAAGCCGTATGGCGGCCGTGCCGGAGACGGCCCGTCAGAGAGTTGAGTACCGCGCGCCGGGTGCGTAACGCACCGCAGCTGGAAGCGCCCATAGCCCTGCCGAGAGACCCGACCACCAGAGGAAGCCGAGAGGCTCGACCACCAGAGGAAGCCGAGAGGCTCGACCACCAGGGGAACCGGACCAGGCCACCGCGCTGTCTTCAGTGACACCATCCGATCTGCCGGTACGGGGGACTTCTGATGAGGCGGGTACGAGCATCGGTCTGGGCGGCGGCCATGGCACTGGCTGCGGGAAGCCTTCTTGTGGGCTGTTCTCAGGAGTACGACGACAAGCGGGGCAAGGGCGACGCCCCGGTGAAGGGCAACAAGGGCGACGACACCCCGGCCGAGGTCTACAACATGCCGGACGGCTTCGGGAATCTCGCCACCAAGTGCGTGGGGCACGGCTTCCGCGCGTATGTCACGACGAACGCGGGCGCTCCGTCGAACGTCCAGATCGTCGAGGACAAGTCGTGCGCCGGCTGACTACGACGGGCGTCGCCACCTGCGGCGCGCTGCTGTTCGCCGTCCTGCTCACCGGCTGCTCCCAGGAGCGCGACGACGAGCGGGGCAAGGGCGACGCCCCGGTGAAGGGCCGGGCAGGGGAGGACACCGCGGCGGAGGTCTACAACTTCCCCGACGGCTTCGGGAACCTCGCCACGAAGTGCGTCGGGGCCGGCAAGCGGGGCTACGTCACCACAAGGTTCGAGGAGGACGCCGTGATCCTTCCGTCGAACGCGGTGATCGTCGACGACCCGGACTGCGCGGCACCTTGACGCAAGCCGCGCTCGCCCCAAAAGGGACCGCACACTTGGATCTCCCGTACCCCACACCCGCCCGCCACCGCCTCGAGTGGTGACGCCACTCGGGCGGGCGTACCGTCGAACGGTGCAAGCAGGAGTGGACGGAACCGCTCGCTGATCTCTCGCGAGGGTTCGACCTCCGGGGGTGCGACACGCCATGACCAGCAGCCCGCAGCCGGCCCCTTCAGCGCAGACCACCGCCAAGGAACGCGGCGGTGGCGGAAACGCGATGGCTCTGCTGGTCATCGCGTCCTGCCAGCTGATGGTGGTCCTGGACATCACCATCGTGAACATCGCGCTGCCGGACATCCAGCGCTCCCTGGACTTCTCCACCACCAGCCTGGCCTGGGTGGTCAACGCCTACACCCTCAGCTTCGGCGGGCTGCTGCTGCTCGGCGGCCGCACCGGTGACATCCTCGGCAGGCGGCGCGTCTTCATCTTCGGCGTACTGCTCTTCGTGCTCGCCTCCCTGCTCGGCGGACTCGCGCAGAACGCCGGCCAACTCCTCGCTGCCCGCGCCCTCCAGGGCGTCGGCGGTGCCATCGCGTCCCCGACCGCCCTCTCCCTGGTCAGTACGACCTTCCGCGAAGGCCCCGACCGCAACCGGGCCTTCGGGGTGTTCGCCGCGGTCTCGGCAGGCGGCGGAGCCATCGGCCTGCTCGCCGGCGGGATCCTCGTCGAGTGGCTGAACTGGCGCTGGGTGCTCTTCGTCAACGTCCCCATCGGGCTGCTCATCGCCCTCGCCACCCCCCGCTGGATCAAGGAGTCCGAACGCCATCCCGGCCACTTCGACATCGCCGGCGCGCTGACCTCCACCGTGGGCATGGTGCTGCTGGTCTACGGATTCATCAGGGCCGCGCAGGAAGGCTGGCGGGACGGGCTCACCGTGGCCTCGTTCGCCGGGGCCGTCGTCATCCTCACGGTGTTCATCCTGATCGAGAGGCAGTCCAGGCAGCCGATCACGCCGCTGCACATGTTCGCGGACCGTAACCGCGCGGGCACCTACGGCATGATGCTGAGCCTGGCCGCCGCGATCTTCGGCATGTTCTTCTTCCTCACGCTCTTCACCCAGAACGTGCTGGACTTCAGCCCGCTGCAGACCGGTCTCGCCTTCCTGCCCGTCAGCGCGGTCATCGCGATCGGCGCCGGGCTGGCCTCACAGTTCCTGCCCAGATACGGCCCCAAGCCCTTCATGGTGGTGGGCGGCATCCTGGCGGCGACCGGCCTGGCCTGGTTGACCCTGACCGACGTCCACTCCACCTACGTGGGCAGCGTCCTCGGCCCGATCCTCGTCTTCAGCCTGGGCATGGGCATGGAGTTCGTCTCGCTCACGCTCATGGCGCTCTCCAACGTCTCGCCCCGGGAGACCGGTGCGGCCTCCGGACTGCTCAACGCCACCCAGCAGGTCGGCGGCTCGCTGGGTCTGTCCATCCTGGTCACGATGTTCGGCACGGCCAGCGGGAACGAGGCGGACAAGCAGGTTCCGCAGTTCCTGGAGCAGGCGACCCCGGCCGAACGCGCACGGTTCGAGCGCACCGGGGACCTCCCGCCGCCGTGGGTCGACGAGGTCCTCACCGCCGGTATCTCGGCAGCCTTCATCATGGCGGCGATTTTCGCCGTGCTCGCCGCGCTGATCGCCGTCGTGGTCATCCAGGTCCGCCCCTCCGACCTGGAACGCCTGGGCGGGAAGGGCCTCGGCCCGGTCTGAGACCGAGGCCCTTCAGGGTGGAAGATTCAGCGGTACGAGACCTTCAGGCCGCGCAGCCGCCCGATGTTGTCGAACGATCCGAAGCCCACCCTGCCGGAGGTGAGCGTGCTGTCGACAGCGGTCATCAGCGGATACTTCGAGCCGTCGACGTAGACCGCGATCTCACCGCTGCTCGCGCAGCGCACCACCCGCACCTTGTGCCAGTCGCTGTCGGTGATGGCCGGTGGGGCGCCCGTCGTGCCGTTCCACTGGTCCTCGATCCGGAGCCGGTCGGCGTCGTTCACGACGAAGATGCCGTTGTGCGGATAGATGGTGTTGTCCGTCGACAGATGGGCGTAGGAGAACTTCGTGTCCGACTGGTAGTCGAAGACGATGATCACGTCCCGGTTGGTGATCTCGACGGGGGTGTCGATCCGCACCTCCGCGTCGATCCGTACGGAGCCGAGAGCCGCCGGACCCGCGGTCAGTACGCCGTACTCGAAGGGGCGGCGCGGCCCGGGCCGCTGGACTCCGGGCTCGGCGAGGACGGCCTCATGGCCAGGGAACCGCCACTTCGACGGGGTGACGGGAGCCCAGTTCCGACCGGCCATGACGTTACGGAGCGTGGAGCCGCCGGTGTCGCAGGAGGCGAACGTCCGGGTCCCGGTGACCTTCCAGATCTTGCCGTTGGCCTTGGAGAGCAGATACAGCTCGCCGTCCGCGTCCTGCCCGAAACGCAGGTCCACCCGGGTGTCCCCGACCAACTCCTGCATGGTGACGCGCTTGCCGCTCGCGTCGTACAGCATCAGGTCATAGAGCTGGGCCAGTTCCTTCCCGCGCCGCATGTCCTTTGAGTCGGCGAAGAGGAGACGCCCGTCGACGAGGTCCCCGAAGACGTACTTGCCGCGCAGCTCCCGCACGTCGTGGCCGCGGTAGACGAAGCCGCCCACGATGGCGCGGCCCACGTCGGAGGTGCAGTTCCAGTCGGCGGGCGGGTCGTGGTCGTAGGCGGCGACGGGATAGGTGTAGCCGTATTTCTCGTCGTCCTCGGGGAGCGGGAGCATCTGGTCGCAGGGGTCGGCGGCCGTCTTGTCGAAGACGAAGGGGCCTTCGCGTTCGCTCCAGCCCAAGTTGTCGCCCGCGCGCACCTCGTAGACGGACTCGACGGCGTGCTGTCCGATGTGACCGAGGTACATGCGGTGGCTGCCCCCGGAGTCCCAGCTGAAGCGGTGCGGGTCGCGCATGCCGTACGCGTAGATTTCGCCCAGTGCGCCGGGGGTGCGGGTGAACGGATTCCGGGCCGGGATGCCGTACTCACCGTTGGCGCTGTTCGTGCCGCGTGGGTCGATGCGCAGGATCTTGCCGTGGGGGAGGGAGAGGTCCTGCGGCTCGGTGTTCCTGACGCCTTGGCCGCCGTCGCCGACGGCGACATGGAGGAGTCCGTAATCGGCGCTGTGCGGCCGGGCGTTGGGATTGAAGTCGATCTGCTGGATGCCGTGGATCGTGCCCGCGAAGCCGATGCGCAGGACCTCGCGGCGGGTGCCCTGGAAGGTGTCGGCGGAGGGGTCGTCGGCGGTCCACTCGGTGATGATGCCGTGGTAGTTGGTCGCCGCCTGCTGCCGGAAGTCGGGCACCGCGGTGGTGGCGGAGGCCAGTTCGGTGTGGACGGTGTAGAAGCGGCCGTTGCGCTTGAAGCCGGGGTCGAAGGTCACGAACCCGAAGCCCTGGCCGAGGCCACGGCTGGCGAAGAACGCGGGGCCGAAGGTGGCCGCGATGTCGAGATAGACCTGCGGGCTGCCGCCGTCCTCGACGAGATACAGCTTGCCGTTGAGGTCGGGGACGGCCTTCCGGCCCGAACCGTCGGGGAGTTCGCTCAAGTAGTTGATCCGGGCGTGCCGTACCAGCCGTGGATCGGTGACCGGGCCGGGCGGCGGTTCGGTCTTCGGGAAGGAGGCGTACTCCTCGACGGTCAGCCCGATGCCGGAGGTGGTGGGCCGCTCGGGGATGGGGTCGGTGATGGGCTCGGCCGCGGCGTGCGCCGTGCCGGGCAGGAGGACGAGGGCCGACAGCAGTAGGGAGAGGACGAGGAGAGGGGCCAGTACGAGAGGTCTCGGTCTGACGCCGGGGGATGGGGGCATCGCTATCACTCCTTTGGTGCGCTCAGTGCCGGCCGGAGTTCGACAGGCGGAACTGAGCCCGTATCCGGTCGCCGTCCACGGCCCGGTTGAGGAACATCAAGCTGTCCATGCGGCAGTCGCAGGGATTGCGTTCGCCGGTGTTCTGCGGAAAGCTCCCGCCGATCTTCATGCCCCGGGGGTCGGTCGGTGAGGCCCGGTGCGGTCCGGGTCGCGAGAGATCCCAGGGGTCGCCGGGGACGGTGTAGAAACCGTCCAGCCGCTGCCCGTTGCGGTAGAGCGCCATGGCTCCGGTGTCGAAGTCGAAGGTCGCGGCGAGGAAGACCCACTTGCCGTCCGGCAGCAGGGTCCGCCAGTCCTCGGACGCGGCGAAGGTCTGGGAGCTCGCCCCGTCGATGCGCCGGCCGAGGGCGACCAGCCGCAGCTCGCCGTTCACCTCGATGATCTCCAGCAGGGCGCGGACCGCGTGGCCGTCGGAGTCCCCGGACAGTACGCCCGCCAGGCCGACGGCGCCGTAGTAGTCGTCCGGGGCGGCCGTGTTGCTGTTCCGGCCCGGATTCGGACCGGTCGCCTTGAACCAGCCCATGACGGTCATCCCCTTGGCCGCGTTGAAGGCCCGCAGGCTCGGCACACCCGAGGCCCCGTACACGCCCGCCTTCCAGTCGTCGTTGCCCGCCGCCTCCGGATTCACCTGCCGCACCTGGAGCGAGGTCCGGCTGCCCCGGTGTGCCCCGTCCCGCGTGCGCATCGCCGCGCCGCCGTTGACGAGATCGATGTCGGTACGCGAGAAGCCCTGGTCCCGCTCCCTCGCCGGATTGCTGCGCAACGGGTGCTCGAAGTCGTAGTACGCCGCCAAGTACGGCCTGAGAGAAGGGTGTACGGCACCGCGGTCCGCCCCGGCTTCGGCAGGAGCCGAGGCCAGCGCGGTCAGGGCCGTCAGAAAGGCGGCGAGAGCCACCGCCGTGTGCCGTCTGCGTCGCGTGAACATTCCACTCGCTCCTTTGCGAGGCGTGTCTACGAGCCATGCCTACGAGCCGTGTGCGCGAGCCGGGTGTGCGAGGCGTGTCATCGGCGCGCGGGCCGGCCCCCGAGATACAGCTCGCCCAGTTGCGGATCGGCGAGCAACTCCCGTGCCGGGCCCGAGACATGGACCCGGCCGAGGTCGAGTACGCAGCCGGTGTCGGCAGCCTCCAGGGCGCGCCGCGCGTTCTGCTCGACGAGCAGGACGGCGGTGCCCGCATCCCGCATCCGCACGATCTGCTCGAAGACGACACCGGTCGCCTTGGGATCGAGCCCCATCGACGGCTCGTCGAGCAGCACCACCCGTGGCTTGACCATCAGCGAACGCGCGAACTCCACCTGCTTCTGCTGGCCTCCGGACAGCAGCCCGGCCAGGCTCGTCCACCGCTCCCCGACGACCGGGAAGAGGTCGCGTACGAACTCCACCCGCTCGGCTATGAGTTGCTTGTCCCGGAGGGTGTAGCCGCCGAGCAGAACGTTCTCGGCGACCGTCATCTCCCGGAACACGCTGTGCCCTTGGAGGACATGGGCGACTCCGGCGGCCAGCATCCGCTGAGGTCCATGGCCGGTCAGATCCGCACCGTCGACCAGTACCCGTCCCGACCGAGGGGCGAGGAGCCCGCTCGCGACCTTCAGGACCGTGGACTTGCCCGCGCCGTTCGGCCCGACGAGGCAGACGATCGCCCCTGCGGGGACCTGGACGGTCAGCCCGCGCAGCACGAGGGCCGCCCGGCCGTATCCGGCCCGTATGTCGTCGAGTTCGAGAAGGAACGGAGAGGCAGGAGATGCAGAGTCAGAGTCAGTGTTGGTGTGCGTGTCAGACGCCAAGGTATGCCCCGAGGACTCGTTCGTCGGACTGGATCACGGAGGGCGGGCCCTCGGCTATCGGCCGGCCGCGGTCGAACACCACGACGTGGTCGCTCAGGCTCATGACCAGGTCCATGTTGTGTTCGACGATCAGGAAAGTGCGTCCCTCGGCGTTGAGTTCGCGCACCAGGTCGCAGATGCGGTTGATGAGCGCCGGGTTGACCCCGCCGGCCGGTTCGTCCAGCAGGATCAGTTCGGGCTCGCTCATCAGCACACCCGCGAGTTCCAGCAACTTCTGCTGCCCCCACGAGAGTTGGCGTGCCTCGGCCCGCTCCAAGTGCTCGATGCCCATCCGCGACAGCCAGCCACGGGCCCGCTCGGTCTCCTCCCGTCGGCCTGCGCGGGCGAGCTGCCCCGCGAGGGAGGACGGCTGTACGGCGGCGAGGAGGTTGTCGAGCACGGTCATCCGCGGGAAGACACGGCACAGTTGAAAGGAACGCCCGATGCCGGCCCGGGCGATCCGGTGCGGAGGCTTTCGGGTGATGTCGCGCCCGCGGTAGGTTGTGCGGCCCGCGTCCGGGCGGATCATCCCAGTGACGCAGTTGAAGAACGTGGTCTTTCCTGAGCCGTTGGGACCGATCAGGGCGTTGACCTTGCCGTGGTGGAAGGTCACGGTGGCGGAGTCGAGCGCGGTGACACCGCCGAAGGCCTTGCTGAGACCAACGGTTGCCAGACTCGGCCGAGCCGCAGTCTCAGCCGCCGCTTCCGCTTCGCTCACTGTTCCTCACCTCCGATTCGTCCGTTCCGTTGCCCTGTCCGTGTCGCTCCTTCAGTTCAGCCGCGGTCACCTCGCGGATGGAGGTCTCGCCGGACGTGCGGAAGCGGGCAAGCAGCGCGGTGGCGGCCGGGATGACCCCGTCCGGCATGAACATCACGACCACGCCCAACAGCAGCCCCGCCACGACCAGATGCAGAGGGGTGTCGCCGTACTCGACCTTGGAGTACTCCAGGGCGTACCCGACGATCAAGGCGCCGAGCAGCGGCCCGTACAGATGGCGTACGCCTCCCAGCAGTGCCATCAGCACCATGTACGCCCCGCTGAGGATGGAGAACTGGAAGACCGGGTCGAGGTCGCCGAACCAGAGTGCGTAGAGCCCGCCGGCCAGCGAGGTGAAGGTGGCGGAGACCACGAAGACCACGAGCTTGTAGGCGAAGATGGGCGTGCCCAGCGACTGCGCCTTGTCCTCGTCCTCGCGGATCGCCTTCAGGCCCATGCCGAACCGCGAACGGTCGATGATCCACCAGGTCAGCAGGGCCACCCCGAGCAGCGCGGCGAACAGGAAGTAGAAGGTCCGGTGGTGCTCGGAGCGCAGCATGCCAGGGAACGGCCGCGGTACGACCAGCCCCCGGGAGCCGCCGGTGAAGGAGGCCCAGCTCTGGAAGACCAGCAGCAGGATGAGGACGAGAGCGATGGAGACGATGACGAAGGAGGCGCCGCGCACGCGCAGGGCGGCATAGCCGACCGGCACGGCGAGCGCGGCCACTAGGGCGGCGGCCACGAACAGCGCGGCGAACGGCGGGAGTTCGGCCTTGGTGACCAGCAGACCCGTCCCGTAGGCGCCGAGTCCGGCGAAGGCACCGTGCCCGAGCGAGATATAGCCGGTGAAGCCGCCGACGAAGTTCCAGGAGGTGGACAACACCGCGTAGTTGAGGATGGCGATGCCCACGGTGATCTCGTACGGGCTCGGGGCCATGGACGGGAACGACAGGGCGACCGCGACGCCGGCCAGCAGGGCGCCGACGTGCAGCAGGGTGCTCGTACGCAACCTGCCTGCCCGGAGCGGGAGTTCAGAACCTTTGCGCAAGCCGCCCCCCGAAGAAGCCCTGGGGCCGGAAGGCCAGGGTGGCGAAGAGCGCGACGTAGAAGACGGTCTGCGCCCAGGTGGTGGAGAGTTCCAGTTGGAGCAGGCTCTGCAACATGCCCAGCGTCATGGCGGCGATGGCGGCTCCCGGCACGCTGCCGAGTCCGCCGACGACGATGATCGCCATCAGCGGGCCGATCCAATGCCAGTGCAGGGACGGGTAGATGGTGGTGTCGAGGGCGAGCGCCGTACCGCCGACGGCCGCCGTGGCCAGGCCGAGGCCGAAGCCGTAGCCGGCGATCCGGTCGGTGTCGATGCCGAGCAGCTGGGCGGCTTCCCGCTGCTGGATGGTGGCGCGCAGCGCCTGGCCGAACCGGCTGTGCTTCATCAGCACATACAGCCCCAGCAGGGCGAGCGCGGCCATACCGAAGGCGATCAGCTTGACCGCCGCGATCCTCGCCCCCAGGAACTCGAAGCCGGCCGAGCTGTAGCCGAGTCGGATCCGGCGCTGGGTGCCGCTGAAGGCGTACCCGAGGAGCCCTTCGATGGTCAGGGCGACCGAGAAGGTGAGCAGCACCGACATCATGGTGAGGGTCGCGGGACGGAGCCGGGTGAGGAGCAGCCGCTGCATGGCGACGCCCGCGACGAAGAACAGCGGCACGGTGGCGACCAGGGTGAGCAGCGGGTCGATGCCGGTCTCCCGGTGGGCGTACCAGGCGAGATAGGCGGCGAGGATCAGGAAGGCGGAGTGGGCGATCATCACGACGCGCATGACGCCGAAATAGAGGGTCAGGCCTGCCGCGAGGAGGGCGTAGAGCCCTCCCAGCAGCACGCCCAGGACGATGCTCTGGAAGATGAGGCTCGTGGAGGGCACGCCGACTTCACCACGCCGGCTTGGGGTGGACCAGATCCGCTTCCTTCTGCGCCTCCGGGAGCACGATCTGGATCTCCCCGTCGATCCATTGCTGGATCATGTGCGCGCTCTGCGGGCGGCCCTTGTCGTCCCACTTCAGCGGTCCGACGACGGTCTCCACCTCGTTGCCGCGCAGCCAGTCGATCAACTTGCTCTGGCATTCGGGGTCCTGGGAGGCGCAGTCGGCGGCCTCGACGGCCGCCGCGACCACCTGGCCGGTGGTGTACGCGTTGGCCTCGTCCTCCTCCGGGGCCTTGCCGAACTGCTTCGTGTACCTCTCGACGAACTCCTTGTTGCTCGGATAGTCGGCCTTCTGTGTGTAGCCGGTGGGCGCGAGGATGCCCTCGGTCTTGTTGCCGATGGCCTTCGCGAACTCCGGTTCGGTGGGCGCGGTGGAGAAGGCTGCCATCTTCGGCTGGTAGTCGAGCTGTTGGAGGGCGACGATCAGATTGACGCCGTCCTGGTACTGCGAACCGCCCACCACCATGTCCGCCTTCGAGTCGGCGATCTTGGCGGCGATGCTGCCGAAATCGGTGGTGTTGGGCGGGTAGACCTCGTCGACGACGGTCTTGATGCCGCCCTTCTCCAGCTTCTCCTTGAGTCCGTACGCGGTTCCCTGGGCGAAGGGGTCGTCCATGGCGGCGTACGCGACCGACTTGGGACGCTCGCCCGCCGGCAGGGCGAGGATGTGGTCGGCCAGGTGGTTGTAGTGGTCGTTGGCGACGGCCGGCGCGGCATAGAAGAGGTTCTTGAAGCCCTGGTCGAAGACCTCGGGCGCGGCTCCCGCCGGTTCGACGAAGAGCATGCCGTACTCCTCGGCCACGCGGGCGGAGGGGACGACGAGCCGGGTGGAGAAGGGGCCGAAGACCAGGTCGACTTCGTCCCGGCCGATCAGCTGCTCGTAGTCGGAGACGACGCGGTCGGCATTCGACTGGTCGTCGAGGATCTTCAACTCGACTTTACGGCCGAGGAGTCCGCCCTTGTCGTTGACGATCTTCGCCCAGGCTTTGTAGCCGCGTTCGACGCCCTTGCCGGGTTCGGAGAAGTCACCGGTGAGGGGCAAGGAGACCCCGATCACGATGGAGTCATCGGATGAATCTCCGGAACCGGAACCACCGGCACAGCCGCTGGCGGCGAGCACCAGAGTGAGCGTGCCTGCGGCGATTCTCCCTTGTAGACGGCGTGTTGGTCTCATCGATGGACACCCCTCATCGGCTGGACGCCCGCATGGGCTGGCCGGAATCCGTGGTGCGCGAAAGCGCTTTCGATGGCGCTTTCATACTATGAAAGCCGTGTCCCACCGGTCTGGACAACAGTCGTGCACGTATCAGTTGTCCTTCGTGCGACGTGTACTGAAGGGATGTCCGGGTGCCGGACGAGAGGCTGCCCGGGAGGACGGACCGAGGCCGTCCTCCCGGGCAACTGGTGGTGACCGGTTTGCGTCAAAGCCGCGTGCTCAGGCCACGCCGCCGCCACCGGCGTAGATGTCGGCCTCCTCGGAGGTGGCGGCGATGCCGTTCGCGCCGTTGAAGATCCGCTGACCCCAACTGGTGAGCTGGTTCGGGTCGAAGTTCGTGACCATGTCCAGGTACTCCACCCCGCCGCCGTTGCCGCTCCAGGACCAGCCGAGGTAGCCGAGCCCGAGCTGCTGGGCGGTGCCCAGAATGGCGTCCTCGTCGGGGTTGCCGTCCGAGTGGTCGTGGCCGAACTCGCCCACCACGACGGGGAGTTTCGCGGCGACGAAGCGGTTCAGGTAGTCGCTGACCTCCGCGGCGGTGTCGAAGACGCCGTACATGTGGATGGCGAAGATCGTGTTGGCGTCCGGGTCCGCGGCGAACACCGAGGCGGCGTTGTCGCGCATGGTGAACGCCCAGTCCTGGCCCCAATTGGGCGCGTCGACCATGATCGTGTGGTCGAACCCGGCGCCCCGGAGCTTCTGGATCGCCGCCTTCGTGTCCGCCGTCCAGCTCAGGAAATTGAGGTTCCCGTGCGGCTCGTTGCCGATGTTGACGACGACGTAGTCCTCTTGGCCGCTCAGCGCACTCTGCACGCTGATCCAGTAGTCCGCGGCCCGCGAGAGCGAGACGGCTCCGCTCTGTTCGCCGTAACCCGTCGTGTCGTGGACCTCCAAGACGCAGATGAGCCGGTTCTGCTTGCACTGGCTGACGACGTTGGCCACATCGGCGGCGTCGTTACGGGTCCACCGGTCACCGCTGGAGAGGACGACCCGTACGGTGTTGGCGCCCTTCGCCTTGATATGCGCGAGGGAGCTGATCCGGTCCGGATACCAGGTGTGGGCGTGGTTGACGCCCCGCATCACGAAGTCGTTCCCCGACGCCTCCAGCAGCCGGCCGTTCTCGACGCGGAAGCCGGTGGGCGCGGCATGAGCCGGGGCGCCGAGGCCGAGCAGGGGGAGGAGCAGGGCGGCGACGAAGCCGAGAACTGGAACGATCCGTAAGGGTAAGAGGCGGGTGCTGCGCATGATGGTCCCTTCTCTGAGTGAGGTGGGAGCGCTACCGGCACCATCAAGGCACCGTTGTCATTGACACGTCAAGACGCGTCGCAGCTACTCGGACGGGGCCTCGGCCGGGACCTCGGGCGGATAGAACTGGGCGTACCAGCGCCGCAGCGCCCGGATGCCCTTCTCATGGGGCAGCAGGACCGGTCGCGACTGATGGATCTTGTGATCCCAGATCCGGACCTCCTCACGCACCTCACCCAGGGCTTCCGACCGGAAGACGAGCTTGAGCAGCGGAACGAGGAACGGCAGCCGGGACGGCTTGCGGAGGTAGTACAGCATCCGCATCTCGCTCATGCGGTCGTCGACGGGGGTCGTCAGGGCGACCGCGGTGACCGAGAGGGCGGGGCCGTGGGAGCGGACCACCATGATGCCGGGTCCGTACATGAACGCATCGAAGCTGTTGTTGATGTCCCGGCCGAACACGCGCCGCCCGATCCGGCCGCGGACCTCGGCGAAGGGACCGTCCGTCCGCAGGTCCTGCACGGGTGGTTCGCTCTGGCCGTGGATGAAGTGGAAATGGGACTCGTCCACGATGTTCTCGCGCATCTCCTGGACATGGATACGCGCCCGGCAGGTGTCGTCGATCGGCTTGGCGAAGTCCCCGGCCGCCGCCTCCGGGATCTCCGGCACCTCCCACGCCGGCTCGCCCGGCCCGGCGTAGACGAAGACAAGCCCGCTGTGCTCACGGACCGGGAAGCCGCCGATGGCCACCTTCGGCGTACGGACCGCGAACGGCGCCTCCACGCACCGGCCGTCCGCACCGAACCGCCACCCGTGGAACGGGCACTCCACGGTGCCGTCCACGACCTTCCCGCCCACGCCCAGGTGCGCCCCGTAATGCGGGCAGTGCGCATCCCGCACGGCCGGCCGACCATCCGCTCCGCGGAAGGCGATGAGGGCACGCCCGAAGTAGTGCAGGCTGACGACCCGGCCTGGGCGTAACTCGGCGCTGCGGAGAACGGCGTACCACCCGTGAGGGACGAGCGGCATCGGGTACGCGTCGGCGCGCGGATCGCGTGGCAGGGCGGCGAGGCTGTCATGGCTGCGTCGAAAAGGCATGCGCCGAGGCTAACTTGATCTCCTGTCCGAACCGATGGGCGATCTACCTGGAAAGCTTTCTGCTCACTGTTCCGGGATCATTTCCAGCCGTACGCGTACGACACCCTCTTGGTCCGCCGATCATCCATACCCGCCATTCCGCGGCATGGTTGCGAGCCGGCATGCGGCCGGTCGGGCCAGGCCCGCGAGTCACCAGCACCGGCCGGGGCGGCTACGCCGGAGTCGAGCGTGTCACAGGCTGCAACGGGCGTCGGTGGGCGGGGATTCGAGGTCGAGGAGATATTCACCGACCACGTCGTCGACGCACTTGCTGCCGCCGAGGAGGTAGGCGCCGTGCTGTTTGCCGTCGACTGTGAGCAGGCTTCCGTCGAGAGCTCGCGACATCGCGATGCCGCCCTCATGTGGCGTCACAGGATCGCCGGTGACCGACACGACGAGCGTCTCGGGGAGGCCTTCGACCTCGGCGAGCCAGGGCTCGCCGCGTGTTGGCGGCGCGGGCCACGCCTCGCATTCGCTGTGGTAATTCCCCGCCGTGAACACGTCGAGGTCAAACATGGGCGCGACCTCCCCGATCTCGCGTGCGAGCGCAGTCTGTTCCTCCGGCGTCGGACGGGGTGAGTCCATGCAGCGCACAGCGATGTTCGTGTCGAAGTCCTGGCCGTAGGCGCCGTCCGCCGTGCGGGCGTAGAAGGTGTCGCGCAGGGCGAGCATCTCGTCGGCGTTCCCTGCCTCGAGCGCGGTCAGGGCGGAGATGACGTCGGGCCATTTCTTTTCGGAGTACAGTCCGCCGCTGATGCCGAGGTAGGCGTCCCAGATGCTCAGGTCCCGGCCGTCGGTGGTCGGTGCTGGTGTCTCGACGAGCGGCTGGACGATCTCGTGCAGGCGGTCGTTCGCAGCCGCGGGGTCGGGGCCGAGAACGCAGTCGGGTGATTCTGTGCAGTGTGCGGCGAGGTCGTGGAACCGTGCCTGCAGGCCGGCGAATGAGGACAGGCGGGACTCGCTCGCCGTCAGGTCGGGCGAGACGGCCCCGTCGAGCACGATCGCGCGGACCTTTTCGGGGTAGGTCGCGGCGTACATGGCGCCGAGTTCGGAGCCGTAGCTGTAGCCGAGATAGGTCAACTGGTCGTCACCGAGCACCTTTCGCGTGATGTCCATGTCGCGCACGACGCTCGTAGACCCGGCGTTCACAAGGTTCGCGATGCCGCCAGAGCCGTCTGCGCAGCGCTCTGCGAGCTCGACCGCCTCTTTGGCGTTCGTGATGTCGTACACCGCGCCGAACCGCGGCACGTCGCCTGCGTCGTACTCCTCGTCGGTGTAGCAGTCGAGGGCCGGGGTCGACGACCCGACCCCGCGAGGATCGAAGCCGACGATGTCGAAGCGTTCGGCGACGGGGCTTGCCTGCCACAGGGGCAGGGTGGACGCGACGAAGCTGGTGCCGGATCCTCCGGGTCCGCCCGGGTTGAGCAGCAGTGAGCCCTCAGGCTCGCCCGCGGCGGGGAGGCGGGTGAGCGCGATGTGCGCCCTCTCGCCCTCCGGATCGTCGTAGTCGAGCGGGACCTCGACCGAGGCGCACTGGAGCGCCGGGTTCGCGAACAGCTCGGCGTCCGCCGCGCTCGTCGCGGTGTCCTCGCACTTGACCCAGTCGAGCTCTTGCTCGAGGTAGGCGCCGAGGTCCGCATCCGCGCCGGAGTCCGGTGGAGGGAAAGCGGGCGCGCATCCGGCGAGCAGGAGGAGTAAGGCCGCGGCGAGCACGGTCTCGAGGTGTCGGGAGCGATTGGGGAGCCGAGGATGTGATCGCATGCGTTTCTCCTATGCCAAGCCGCGATCGTGTACGAGGGCGCGGCGGCGATTGACGGATTGTTCCGTGTTCGCCCATGCCGGCAGGTCGATGGGCGAGACGAACGGGGTGAAGCGATCAGCCCAGAGCGGCAGGTGGGTAACCAGCTCGAGCAGCTGCGGGGCGAAGAGGATCAGATTCATCGTCAGCACGATGACGGCGCAGGCAGCGAGGGCGCGCCCGACCCCGGGGTGCCGGCGGGAGAGTTGGGCGCGCCAGTGCTCGGGCGTCCCTGGCGCGGGATCGAGACGTCGCCGGTCGGCGTCCGCGTTGATCAGGTGAATCCGCTGCATGCCGTACCTGCTCGCGGCGACCTCGATGCTGTCCGATCCGAGCGGGAACCGGACCGGCATGTCGGAGGTCTGCACGTGCCGGTCGTCCCGGTAGAGCGAGGCTCTGCCGGACATGTGATCGACATCGACCGTCGCCGTCGACGCATCGCGAAGGCCGATCGCGAATCGTGTGCGCTGCAGCGAGAGGGAGGGGCGGAACGGTGGCAACGGCGAGCCCGGCTCCGGAGCAGGCGTCGACCACGTTTCCGCATCGCCGTCGAGGCCTTCGAGCCCGTCGAAGCCGTGAGGATCCTTCCGCGCCGCACCGGTCCAGGGATCGTGCCAGTCGTTCATGTCTCGCCCTGTCCGGGGTCGTAACGGGACGGAGCGCGGCCACGAAGTCTGTCTAGCATGCTCATGCTAGATAAAGTAGCACGCGCGTGCCAAAAAATGCCTAGGATGGTGTCATGCCTAAGAGAGTCAACCCGGATGTCCGCCGAGAGCAGGTCGCCGACGCCGTGATCGACGAGATCGCCGCGCATGGGATCCGCTCGGTGACCCTCGCCCGGATCTCCGCACGCACCGGCCTGGCCATCGGGAGCATCCGGCATTACTTCGGCGACACCGTCCGCGAGGTCATGCGCTTCACGTTGGGCGTCCTCATGCAGCGCGTCGTGCGTCGCGACACGACGATGTCCGACGACCCGGTGGCACGGATCGCGGATGTGATCGCATTCGCCGCGCCGACCAGCGAGCAGGAGCGCCGGGAGAACATCGCTTTGGTCGAATACCGTGTCATGGCGCGCACGGACCCGGAGCTTGCGGCCGACATCGCCGCGACGTCCCTTGCGGGCGCGGAGGTGATCCGCTCGTTGCTGCGCGATGCGCTGGCCGACCGCGTGATCGACGAGGAAGCGCTGCACCGCGAGGCGCTCCTGCTGTTCGCCCTGATCGAGGGCTTCTCGTTCAGTTCGGCGCTGTTCTCCGCCCCGTTGCGCGAGACGGACGTCCGTGCCGTCGTGACGGCGACCATGCAACGTCTGCGCGACGCCTATCCGCCTTCCGAAAAAGCTGTCGAGGGAGCGGCCGGAGCTCCTGAGACCGCCGAGGAGTCACGGAGCTACAGCTAGCACGTCATCGACACAACGCTCATGTCCGAGCGCGACCTGCGTGAGGTTTGCCCGGAGGGATGGGAGTACCTCCTCGCGCAGGAGCAGGTACCGCGGACGGCAGTTGCTGGCCGCGATCGTCTACGCCCTGGTGTCCGGCTGTGCCTGGCAGGCACGGCCAGGGCCTGCTGGATCTGACTCGTCTGGTGCCGGACACCGCGCACGTACGTGCGAATGGGGGACGAACTTACAGGCCCGAGCCCCGTGGACCGGGGCAGACCGGCTTCCAAGCTGCACCTGCTGTCCGATGCGACCGGAGTGCCCCTCGTGCTCGGCTGGTGGGTCAGGGGCGGCGCCAGCCCTCGTACACGACGCGTACCGGACCGTCGGGCTCCGCTGCCGACCGCGTACGAGGCCTCCGGCCACCGCCCGGTAGCCTGGCGGGGTGACAGGCTCGGAAGTATCTCCCTCGTTTCGCCTCGCTTACGTTCCGGGGGTGACGCCCGCCAAGTGGGCGCGGATCTGGAGCGAGCGGCTGCCCGACGTTCCGCTGACCCTCGTCGATGTGCCGGCCGCTGAGGCGTCCGATGTGTTGCGGAGCGGGGGAGCCGACGTGGGGGTGGTACGGCTTCCGGTCGACCGTACGGTCTTCAGTGCGATCCCTCTCTACACCGAGTCGACGGTGGTGGTGAGCCCGAAGGATCACCTGGTGACGGCGGCGGACGAGGTGAGCGTCGCGGATCTCGCCGACGACGTCGTGTTCCATCCGCTCGATGACGTGCTCTCCTGGGAGCGGCTGCCGGGGCGTGCCGCCATCGAGCGTCCCGCCATGACGGCGGATGCCATCGAGCTCGTGGCGGCGGGGGTGGGGCTGCTCGTCGTCCCCCAGTCGTTGGCCCGGCTGCACCATCGCAGGGACCTCACGTACCGGCCCGTGGTCGACGCGCCTCAGTCGAGCGTCGCGCTGGCGTGGCCCGAGGACGCGACCACCGATCTGGTCGAGGACTTCATCGGGATTGTCCGTGGCCGGACGGCCAACAGCACGCGCGGGCGCACGGCGCCTCCGGCGCAGCCGAAGACCAAGCGCCGCGAAGCGGCGGACGCCGGCCGGAAGCCCGCATCGACCGGCGGAAGCCGTCGAAGCGGGGGCGGGGCGAAGAGCGGCAGGCGCGGGAAGCCGCGGCGGCGGTCGTAGGTAGCAGTCCCCAATCCCGCCCCTGCCCGGCTGTATCAATTTGCGGCTCCGCCGCGTGGTGGGTCGAGCGGGGGGACCCCCATCGCGGCGGAGCCGCTGATGTCACAGCCCCGCGCCCCTGAAGGGGCGCTCCCCGAGCCGTCCGCCACCATGGTCACCAGCCACCACGTGCCCGCGCCCCCCAACTATCCTCCGTACGGGTGTTGAGCCAGACGGATACGGGCGCTGACGTGCGCTCGCGTGTCGGGGGATGACTCAAGTTTCTCTGGGCAAGCGAGAAAAAGGTCAGCGTCCACCACCGGAGGCTTGTGATCGTGCGTTCATCCGAGGAAGTAGAGGAAGACCACCAACCCCTGCAAGGGACAAGTTCGCAGAGCGCGGGACGGGCGAGGAATGTGACGCGCGGATTCTTGTCCGCGGTAGCCGCACGTGCCGGAGCCGAGACGGATGCGGTGCTGCTCGTGGTGTCGGAACTGGTCACCAACGCGGTCCGGCACGCCGGCGGGGTGACCCGGTTCCATCTGGCGGCCGGACCGGGAACAGTGACAGTGTCGGTGGAAGACGCCAGCACCATCGCCCCGCAGCCGCGGCGGACTGACGCGGTCAAACCGGGTGGGTTCGGCTGGCACCTGGTGCAGGCGCTGTCCGCAGATGTGAGGGTCAGCATCGGACCCCGAGGAAAGACGGTGTCCGCGGTCCTGCCGTTGTCCCACTGAGTCGGCAGGAAGCCGGAGTCCGGCGGCAGTAGTCCGCCTGTCGCGGCGAGCTACCCCGCGGGCCTCGGACCCTTCGTCCATCCGGCGCGATGCGGAGTGAACTCCCGCGCGCCGCGCGCCCCGGGCGCGTGATGACGAGCTGCGCGAGGAACTGGTACGAGATGTGATGTCGGCTCCGCGCGTCGACGGCCACCGTCATCACCGACAGAGGCGAACTCGAAGGAGGCACCACCCCGGACACCTGCTCCACCGAGCAGTTCGGCCGCGGTTACGCCGAGCAGGCCCTCGCGGCGGCCCGGTCGGCCCTGGCGAAGTGACCCGCTGACGGGACACCCTGCTCTTCGAGCGTGACCGACGCGGACCGCACGTCACGGTGAATCGGTGTCGCAGAGCCGGTCAGTGGAACGCCCGAGCCGCCGTGTCGTACCGCGACGATCTCGGCGGCGATGGCCAGGGCCGTCTCCTCGGGCGTACGGGCGCCGAGATCCAGCCCGATCGGGGACCTTAGCCGCACCAACTCCCGCTCGGTGACGCCGACTTCACGCAGCCGCCGGTTGCGGTCCTCGTGGGTGCGACGCGAACCCATCGCACCGACGTACGCGACCGGTAGCCGCAGGGCCGCTTCCAGCAGCGGTACGTCGAACTTGGCGTCGTGAGTCAGCACGCACAGAACTGTGCGGGCGTCCGTCTCGGTGCGTCGGAGGTAGCGGTGCGGCCAGTCGACCACGATGTCGTCGGCCTCGGGGAAACGGGCCCGCGTGGCGAAGACGGGACGGGCGTCGCACACAGTCACGTGGTAACCGAGGAACTTGCCGGTGCGGACCAGCGCCGAGGCGAAGTCGATCGCACCGAAGACGATCATGCGGGGCGGCGGTACCGACGACTCGACCAGAATCGTGAGCGGTGCTCCGCAGTGAGAGCCCTGCTCTCCGATCTCCAGGGTTCCGGTGCGGCCCGCGTCCAGCAAGGCGCCCGCCTCAGCCACCACCGTGCGGTCCAGCTCGGGACGCCCGCCGAGTTCGCCTTCGTACGATCCTTCCCCGGACTCCGTCCGGGGGGACCCCCATCTCGCTTCGCTCGGGCGGACGAGCAGCGCCCTGCCCAGCAGTTCGACCGGTCCCCGGACCACGCGGGCGAGGGCCGCTGCCTCGCCCCCTGCGGCGGCCGAGAGTGCCGACGCGAACACCTTCCTGCCCGGCGCGTCCGCACCCACCGGAGTGACCAGGACCTCGATGACTCCGCCGCAGGTCAGTCCCACCGCGAAGGCGTCCTCGTCGCTGTAGCCGAACCGCTCGCGCACCACCTCGCCGTCCTGGAGCGCCTGGACGCACAGGTCGTACACCGCCCCCTCCACACAGCCGCCGGAGACCGAACCGATGGCCGTGCCCTCGCTGTCGACGGCGAGGGCGGCGCCCGGACTGCGCGGTGCGCTGCCGCCGACGGCCACGACGGTGGCGACGGCGAAGGCGCGGCCCTCTTCGACCCACCGGTTCAACTCGTCGGCGAGGTCAAGCACTTGAGCCTCCCGCACTGTTCGCCGACAGGACCCGGTCGGGCCGGATGGGGAGGTGCCGGTGGCGTACGCCGGTCGCGTGCCAGACCGCGTTGGCGATCGCCGCCGCGGCGCCCACGATCCCGACCTCGCCGATGCCCTTGATCCCGACGGGGTCGTCCGGGTCCGGGTCGTCGACCCAGTGCGCCTCGATGAGCGGTACGTCGGCGTTCGCGGCGAAGTGGTAGCCCGCGAAGTCGGCGCCGACGTGGGTGCCCGAGGCGGAGTCCCGGAACGCCTCCTCGTGCAGTGCCATGGACAGTCCCCAGATCATCCCGCCGATGAACTGGCCGCGCGCGGTCAGCGGGTTGACGATCCGGCCGGCGGCGAAGACGCCGAGCATCCGCCGCACGCGCACCTCACCGCTGGTGACGTCGACGGCGACCTCGGCGAAGTGTGCTCCGAAAGCGTGTCGTTCCTGCTGCGCGAGGGCGCCGACCGCCTCGGAGGTGTCCGACCGCGAGGTGATGCCCTCCGGCGGAATGGCGCCGCCCAGGGCCAGTCGTTCCCGCAGCTCGCGTGCCGCGAGCATCACCGCCCATGCCCAGGAGCGGGTGCCCATCGAGCCGCCGGCGAACATCGCCGGGCCGAGGTCACTGTCCCCGATGTGCACGCGGACGCGTCCCGGCTCCGCCCTCAGTGCCTCCGCGGCGACGAGGACCAGCGCGGTCCGTGCTCCGGTTCCGATGTCCGTCGCGTTGATCCGTACGTCGAAGGTGCCGTCCGCCTGTGCTGTCACGGCCGCCGTGGACGGGCCGACCCCCGCGGCGTGCGTGGCCGCCGCCGTGCCGGTCCCGAGCAGCCAGCGCCCCTCGCGGCGCAGGCCGGGACGGGGATCCCGGTCCGCCCAGCCGAACCTGCGGGCGCCGTCCTCGAAGCAGGCGAGCAGGTTGCGGCTGCTGAACGGCAGCCCGGACAGGGGACCCACCTCGGGTTCGTTGCGGGCGCGCAGCGCGATCGGGTCCACGCCGCACTTCTCGGCGAGTTCGTCGAGCGCCGACTCCAACGCGAACGAACCCGACGCCGCGCCGGGCGCGCGCATGAAGGTCGGGGTCGGCACGTCGAGCCGTACGAGCCGATGGGTGGTGCGGTGCGCGTCGGCGTCGTACAGCACGCGCCCCACATAAGCGCTCGGCTCCAGGAATTCGTGCACGGTCGACGTGAGGGCCTGCGCATGGTGGTCGAGTGCGCGCAGCCGCCCGTCGGAGTCGGCGCCGAGCCTGATCCGCTGTGCCGTCGGGCTGCGGTAGCCGACGAGCGAGAACATCTGACGACGTGTCAGCACCATCCTGACCGGGCGCTGAAGGACGGTCGCGGCCATCACGGCGGCCACCTGGTGCGGCCGGACGCCCTTGGACCCGAAGCCGCCGCCGACGTGCTCGGACCGCACCCGCACCGAGGCCGGATCGAGGGAGAACAGCTGCGCGAGCTCACCGGCCACCCACATGGTGCTCTGGTTGGAATCGACGACGTCGAGCCGACCGCCGTCCCAGTGAGCCGTCGCCGCGTGCGGCTCCAGCGGGCTGTGGTACTCCTCCGGTGTGGTGTACTCCACGTCCACGACGACGGCGGACGCGGCCAGTTCGGCCTCCATGTCGCCCTTCACCTCGTCCGTCGGCACGACGGAGTCCGCCGGCGTGTACACATCCGGACGCCCGGCGAAGAAGGCGACGTCGTGCGGCTCCTCGTCGTACTCGATCACGAGCGCCTCGGCGGCCTCCCTGGCCTGCTCGGACGTCTCGGCCACGACCAGCGCCACCGGCCAGCCCGCGTACGGCACGCGGTCGTGCTGGAGGATCGCGAGGGTCGGGTCCGGCGTTCCCGTGATGCTCATGTAATCGGTGGTGACGCGCGGCGCGTTCTGGTGGTGCAGGACGGCGAGGACGCCGGGCATCGCGAGGACGGGGTCGGCCTCCACGGATCGGATGCGTCCGCGCGCGATGGTGGACAACACCAGCCATCCGTGGGCCAGTTCGGCGAAGGGAATCTCTCCGGCGTAGCGGGCGGCTCCGGTGACCTTGTCCCGGCCCTCCACGCGGGTGTGCGCGGTCCCGACGGCACCCGTCACCGCAGTGGCCTGAGTCGTCGTGGTCATCGGGAGGCCTCCTCGGCGAGTTCGGTCAGCACGGCCACGACCAGGTTGCGCATCAGCGTCACCTTGTAGGCGTTGTGGGGCAGCGGCCTGGCGGCCGCCAGTTCGGCGTCCGCGGCGGCGGCGAAGGCATCGGCCGTCGCCGGACCCCCGGTCAGCGCCCGCTCGGCCGCCCGGGCTCGCCACGGCCGGGACGCGACCGCCCCGAAAGCCAGGCGCACGTCGCGTACGAGCCCGTCCTCGACGTCGAGCGCGGCGGCGATCGAGCCGATCGCGAAGGCGTACGAGGCACGCTCGCGCACCTTGCGGTAGCGGGAGTTGGCGGCTGTGGGCGCGGGCGGCAGCGTGACGCCGGTGATCAGCGCTCCCGGCGGCAGCGCGGTCTCCAGATGCGGGGTGTCGCCCACGGGCAGATAGAAGTCGGCGAGCGGCAACTCGCCCGGCCCGTCGGCGGTTTCGTACGCAACGACGGTGTCGAAGGCGGTGAGCGCCACCGCCATGTCCGAAGGGTGGGTGGCCACGCAGTGGTCGGAGGCGCCGAGGATGGCGTGGTTGTGGTGCTCGCCCTCGATGGCGGGGCATCCGCTGCCGGGGACGCGCTTGTTGCACGGCTTGGTCACGTCGGTGAAGTAGCCGCAGCGGGTGCGCTGGAGCAGATTGCCGCCGACGGTGGCCATGTTGCGCAGTTGCCCGGAGGCGCCGGCCAGCACGGCCTGCGTCAACGCCGGGTAGTGGCGCCGGACTTCGGGGTGCGCGGCGAGGTCGCTGTTGGTGACGGTGGCGCCGATGCGCAGACCGCCGTCTCTCGTCGACTCGATCCGGTCGAGGGGCAGTTCGCGTACGTCGACGAGCCGCGCCGGCCGTTCCACGCCGGTCTTCATCAAGTCGACGAGGTTGGTGCCGCCGCCGAGGAAGCGCGCATCCGGATCGGCGTCGAGCAGCGCGACCGCGCCGGAGACATCGAGGACGCGCTGATAGCCGAACTCCCTCATGCGGCTGCCTCCTCGGCCTCGGCCGTCTGCGCCCCTGCCGCCTGTGCGACTGCCTGCACGATGGACACGTATGCGCCGCAGCGGCACAGGTTGCCGCTCATCCGCTCCCGGATCTCGTCCGCGCTGAGCGGTGGGGGCCCCGCTTCAGGTCGTACGTCGTCGGTGACGGCGCTCGGCCATCCCGCCGCGTGTTCCTCGATCATGCCGAGGGCCGAACAGATCTGGCCCGGAGTGCAGTAGCCGCACTGATAGCCGTCGAGATCGAGGAACGCCTGCTGTACGGGGTGCAGTTGCTCGCCCTCGGCGACGCCTTCGATGGTGGTGATCTCGCGCCCCTCGGCGGCCACCGCGAGCTGGAGACAGGAGACGGCACGGCGTCCGTCGATCAGTAACGTGCAGGCACCGCACTGACCTTGGTCGCAGCCTTTCTTGGTACCTGTCAGGTCGAGATGCTCGCGCAGTGCGTCGAGCAGGGTGGTGCGGTGGTCGACGGGCAGGGTGTACTTCTCGCCATTGATGTTGAGGGTGATGGCGCTGTACGTCGGGGGAACTGGGGTCATGGGCGGCCTTCCTTCGCGTGGGTGTGCGCGTCGAAGCCGGACGGGACGATGCGGGTCGGCGAACAGTTCCGGCCGTTCGCGCAGGGGTGTCCGCGGTTAGAGTGGACTTAAGCGGACAGCTGTCCGGTAGTCAGAAACCTAACGGACAGCTGTCCGCTTAGCAAGGGAGGCCCTGACGTGATTCCTGGAAGGGGGACGGGTGCAGGACAGAAATGACGCGCCAATGCGCTCGGACGCGCAACGGAATCGCGAGCGCATCCTTGAAGTGGCCCTGGTGGAGCTGACCCGTTCAGCAGATGCTCCGCTGAGCTCGATCGCGAAGAAGGCGGGGGTCGGGCAGGGCACGTTCTACCGGAACTTCCCCAGCCGCGAAGCTCTCGTCCTGGAGGTGTATCGCCACGAAATGCAGCAGGTCGCCGACGCCGCGGCCCAATTGCTGCAGACCCGCGCACCGGACCAGGCGCTGCGCGAGTGGATGGACCGCCTGGCCGAGTACGCCATGGCCAAGGCGGGGCTGGCCGACGCCATGAGCAAAGCGACCAGTGCGCCCGGGGGGCCTGCGCGACCGGGGCACGGCCCGGTGAGCGAGGCCGTCGCGCTCCTGCTGAAGGCGAACGAGGAGGCCGGCACCATCCGCCCCGGGGTGACCAACGACGACTTCATCCTCGCCATCACCGGCCTCTGGCACATCGATCCCCAGGGGGACTGGCAGGACCGCGCCGGGCGACTCATGGACCTCGTCATGGACGGCCTGCGCGCCGGCGCTCCGGGGCGATGAGCGGGCGCCGTCGAGGGGCGATGCTCAACCGGCCGCCTGGTCGCTGTCCCGGAGGTCGCCCCAGCCGTGCCAGCGGTCGATCTCCAGCCAGGCGCTGACGCGGGCGCGGTCCCGTTGCGGGTACGGGCGACCGCCGTAGTGCCGCGACAACCGGTCGATGTCGGCCAGGCCCTCGTCGTCGCGGATCTCCACCACCCGGCCGATGAGCGTGATGTGCGTGTACCAGTTGCCCTCGTCGAGCACCGTCAGCGTGACGCGGGGATCGTTGCGCATGTGGTCGAGCCGCTTGCGGCCCTCGTCCATGTTGACCAGCACCCGCCCGTCGTCCTCCCAGAGGTACCAGGTGGCCGTGGACACCGGCTGCCCGTCGGAGCGCACCGTGGCGATGACAGCCGGGTTGGGCTTCTTCAGCATGGCGACGGCGGCCTCGGGGAGCGGTGGCTTCGACATAAATCCTCCTGCTGGTCGTGATCTCCGCGTTCCTCATATGGTGCACGGCCACGTGATACCGATCCATGGGCTGCGGCCCCACGCTGCCACCACGTTTGCCTCCCGCGCAGGGGGAACGCGTCACGTGACGGAGCCAGGAGAGGAGCCGATCATGAGCAGTGCAACCGGACTGCGGGTCGTCGTCACCGGGGCCACCGGGAACGTGGGCACCAGCGTGATGCGTCATCTGAGCGAGGATCCGCAGGTGGACTCCGTGCTCGGCATCGCGCGCAGGCTGCCCGACGAGCCGCCGGTGTCGTCGGCCAGGTGGGCCGCGGTGGATCTGACGGCCGAGTCCGAGCTGACCAAGCACTTTGAGGGCGCCGACGTCGTCGTCCATCTGGCCTGGAAGCTGCAGCCCGCCCGGGACCCGGCGGTCACCTGGCGCACCAATGTGCTCGGCAGCGTGAAGGTGTTCCACGCGGCGGCCGCGGCCAAGGTGCCGGCGCTGGTGTACGCCTCCTCGGTCGGCGCCTACTCGCCGGGCCCGAGGGAGCGTGCCGTGGACGAGTCCTGGCCGACGCACGGCTGGCCGGAAGCGGCGTACTGCCGTGAAAAGGCCTATGTGGAGCGGGTGTTGGACACCTTCGAGTACGAGCGGCCGGAGACACGCGTGGTCCGTATGCGGCCCGCGTTCCTCTTCAAGGAGGAGTCGGGGAGCCAGCAGCGCCGTCTTTTCGCCGGACGCTTCAAGCCCGGTCCGCTGGCCCGGCCCGAGCTGCTGCCCGTACTGCCCGACGTCCGCGGGCTGCGCGTACAGGCCCTGCACACCGAGGACGCGGCCGAGGCGTACCGGCTCGCCGTGACGAGCGATGTCCGTGGCGCCTTCAACCTGGCGGCCGAACCGCCGCTGGACGCCGAGGTGTTGGGCGAGCTGTTCCATTCCCGGCTGGTGCGGATGCCCCGCAAGGCGGCGCGGTCCGCCCTCGCCGCGGCCTGGGGCCTGCACCTGGTGCCCGCCTCGCCGCAACTGTTCGACGCGGTGCTGCGGCTGCCCCTCATGGACTGCACCCGGGCCCGCCACGAGCTGGGCTGGCGGCCGCGGTACACCGCCATCGAGGCGGTCGAGGAAGTCCTCCAGGGCATGCGCGAGGGCGCCGGCGAGGAGACCGCCCCGCTGGTCGGCCAGAAGGTCGGCTGATCCGGCCCCTCGGCAGGTGAGTCCCCCGACAGGTGGCCCGTCAACGGGTGAGCGTCGCGAAGGCGGGTACTCGCCGAGCGCCTCCGGCGACGACGAGCAGCCGGGCGAGCAGCCGACGGCTGGGGCAGCCGACGAGCAGCGGTGAAGGGAGCGCACGATGAGGGCCGTGACCTGGCAGGGCAAGCGCGAGGTACGGGTGGAGACCGTACCCGTCCCGGAGATCGAGGAACCGACGGACGCGATCGTACGCATTACCTCCAGCGGGCTCTGCGGCTCCGATCTGCATCTCTACGAGGTGCTCACCCCGTTCATGACACCGGGGGACATCCTCGGGCACGAACCCATCGGCGTGGTCGAGGAGGTGGGCTCCGAGGTGACCGGGCTGAAGCCCGGCGACCGGGTCGTCGTGCCGTTCCAGATCGCCTGCGGGCACTGCTGGATGTGCGGCGCCGGGCTGCCCACGCAGTGCGAAACCACCCAGGTGCACGACTCGGGCATGGGCGCGGCCCTGTTCGGCTACACCAGGCTGTACGGCGGTGTGCCGGGCGCCCAGGCCGAGTATCTACGGGTCCCGCAGGCCCAGTTCGGGCCGATCAAGGTACCGGACGGGCCGCCGGACGACCGTTACGTCTACCTCTCGGACGTCCTGCCTACGGCCTGGCAGGCCGTGCAGTACGCCGACATCCCGCCCGGCGGCTCCGTCGCCGTCCTCGGCCTCGGACCGATCGGCGACATGTGCTGCCGGATCGCCCGGCTCCAGCGGGCCGAGATCGTCATGGGCGTCGACCTGGTGTCGGAGCGGCTGCGGCGGGCGCGCGAGCGGGGCGTGGAGACGTACGACCTGCGGCGGTACGAGGGACGCAAGGAACTCATCGAGGAGATCCGCGACCGGACCGACGGCCGGGGCCCCGACGCCGTGATCGACGCCGTGGGAACGGAGGCCCACGGCAGTCCCGTCGGGCGGACCGCCCAGCAGATGTCCGCGATGCTGCCCCGCGCGTGGGCCGCCCGGCTCGCCGAACGGGCCGGCACCGACCGGCTGGCCGCGCTCCTCACCGCGATCGAGCTGGTGCGGCGCGGCGGCACGATCTCGCTGAGCGGGGTCTACGGCGGCATGGCCTCGCCGCTGCCGCTGATGACGATGTTCGACAAGCAGATCCAGCTGAGGATGGGCCAGGCGAACGTACGGCGCTGGGTCGACGACATCCTGCCGCTGCTCACCGACGAGGACCCCCTCGGAGTCGACGGCTTCGCCACCCACCGGCTCCCGCTGGAGGAGGCCCCGCACGCGTACGAGATCTTCCAGCGCAAGCAGGAGGAAGCGGTGAAGATCCTCTTCCAGCCGTGAACTCAGCCGTGAATCAAGGGGCCGGTTGTCGGCGGGTCAGGAGGACGGAGCCGAGCGTACGAGCCAGTCGTACGCTGCCCGCGCCGTGAACTCACTCTGGCCCTCGCGCAACAGCAACCCGGCCGTGACGAACGCCGGATCGTCGGCCTGCGCGGCCAGGTACGGGATCGCGATGCAGCGCATCCCGGCCGCGTGCGCCGCCGCCGCGCCCGGAGCGGCGTCCTCGAGGACCACGCAGTCCGCCGGGGCCGCTCCCAGTCGGTGTGCCGCCTCCAGGAAGACGTCCGGAGCGGGCTTGCCCCGGGCAACCTCCTCGGCCGAGACGACGGTGCGCAGCGAGGCGTCCAAGCCCGTGCCCGACAGGATCGCCTCGATGGCCTCCCGCGAGGAACCCGAGGCCACGGCCATGCGTACGTCCTCGGCGGCCAGCAGCTCCACGAACTTCCGCATCTCCGGGTAGACGTGAGTGGCGGTGCGGGCCAGCGTCAGATAGCGCCGGTTCTTCTCCGCGAGCAGCACGTCCCGTGGGGCCTCGATGGCGTATCGCTCCTTCCAGTGAGCAACCGTCTCCGCGGTGCTGATGCCGACGTACTGCTCGAAGTCCGTCCAGGTGAAATCCGTGACGCCGTGCTCGGCGAGCGTCTGACGTCCGGCCTCGTAGTAGTTGGGCTCGCTGTCCACGAGTGTGCCGTCGAGATCGAAGATGACCGCGGTTCCGCCGAGAGAGCTCATGGCTTCCAGGATGCCAAGGGCGGGTTATCGGCCGTTGAACTGCTCTCGGCCGCCGGTCGGTCTTTTGGCGTCCGGTCTTTTGGCGTCACCGGTCAGTTCTTGGCCGCGCGTCCGACCGCCTCCACGAGCGGCAGCAGCCGGTGCGGCACGCGCTCGCGCAGCGCCACCTCCGTACGCGTGCGGACGACGCCCGGCATGCTGATCAGCGCCTGGATCACATCCTCCAGATGGGCGTTGTCGCGCGCGACGACCCGCGTCAGCAGGTCACCGCCGCCGGTGATCGAGAACGCCTCGACGATCTCCGGTACGGCGGCCAGGGCATCGCCCACCTCGTCGAGATGGCCCTGGGTGACCTCGATGTGCACGAAGGCGAGCACGGGGTGGCCCAGCGCTGCGGGGGAGAGCGAGGGCCCCGTGCCGGTGATCACGCCGTCGCGCTCCATCCGGTCCAGGCGCGCCTGGACCGTGCCGCGGGCGATGCCGAGGATGCGGGCGTACTCGCGGACGCTGGTGCGGGGCTGCTCCAGGAGCAGTCGCAGGATGCGGGTGTCGAGTTCGTCGACGGCCATGGTCCGTTGGCCTCTCTGCGGTCTTGGCTGATCGCCATAGACTGTACCAATGGCCCAGCAAATCGCGAGCCTGCTGAGCCAAGGCCACTGCCCCCTCTTGCTCACCTTGTCGCTGTACATGGCGCCGTGAAGCGATGGACGGCGCGGAAGCAGGACGGCAAGGAAGCCGGAACCGGACCCGCGGCGCCATTCCCATGTCCATGTCCTGAAGGTCGCTGTGGTGAAGAAGATGTTCATGGCCCCGGATCCGGGCCTGGTACGGGAGCGGGGCGACGGCCCGGGTCGGTGGCCCGTCCCTGACCGGGCCGCGCCCACTGTGGATTCACGCGGACTGCTGGCCGCCGCGCCACGGCGGGGCCGCTGTCCAGTGGCCGTGGTCCCACGCGTGTACGGTCCCGTCGGTCTGGCGGCGCAGCCGTCCTGGAGTTGGTCGACGAGTTCGGTGCCCGTGGCCTCTTCGGCGAGGACGACGACCTGCCGCTTGCCGACGTGCAGGTCGGCTGTGGCCGACCAGGGGCGTTCCGCGTGCTGAGCTCTGGCTCGCACGATCCGCACCTCGCCGGTGACGGCGGGCAGTCATTACGGGCCCCTCCTCAGGACGTAGGGACGTTCGGCACCGTTCAGGCCGCGGTGCCGGGCAGCCACAGGTCCGGGCCGAACACTTCGTAGCGGATGCGCTGTGCCGGAACCCCGGCGCGCAGCAGCTGGGCGCGGACGTCGCGCATGAACGGCAGCGGGCCGCACAGGAACACCGTGGCGTTCTCGGGGACGTCGACTCCGTAGAGGTCCATCAGGCCCTCGTGAGCGTCGGGTTCCTCCGGGCCGGGCTGCTCGTACCAGAAGACCGCGCGGGCGCCCGGCAGTTGCCCGACCAACGCGCCCGTCTCGGTGCGCAGGGCGTGGTCGGCGGGGGAGCGGTCGGCGTGCAGGAGCAGCACCGGGCGGGTGGAGCCGAGGGCGGCGAGGTGGGCCAGGATGCTGGTCATGGGGGTGCCGCCGATGCCCGCGGAGACCAGCACGACCGGAGTGGTGGCGTCGGCCGGGTCGTCGAGGAAGACGTCTCCGAAGGGGGCGGACAGGGTCAGTTCGTCGCCCTCGTGGATCTGGTGGTGCAGGAGGTTGGAGACCTCACCGTCCGGCGCGTCGGCCGTGCCGGTGACCCGTTTGACGGTGATCCGCCGCAGCTCCCCGCCCGGGTCGGAGGACAGGCTGTACTGGCGCAGCTGGTGCACCCCGTCGGCCATCAGGACCCGCACGCTCACGTACTGGCCCGCCCGTGCCTTGGGTGCCGGTTCGCCGTCGGCGGGGCGGAGGACGAAGGACACCACGTCCGGTGTTTCGGTGCGGCGCTCGACGACCGTCCACTGCCGCCACACCTGGCCGGGCTCCACGCCCGCGTCCTGGTACAGGCGGGCCTCACGGCCGATCAGGGCACCGGCCATCAGCCAGTACACCTCGTCCCAGGCGGCCGCCACCTGAGGGGTGACGGCGTCGCCGAGTACTTCGGCTATCGCGACGAACAGGTACTTGTGCACGATCGTGTACTGGTCGTCGGTGACGCCGACGGCGGCGTGTTTGTGCGCGATCCGCTCCAGCAGCGCGTCCGGCCGGCTGTCCGGATCATCGAGCAGCGTCGTCGCGAAGGCGGCGATCGAGCCGGCCAGCGCGCGCCGCTGGGCTCCGCTGGCCTGGTTGCCGCGGTTGAACATCCCGTCGAGCAGTTCCGGCCGGTCGCGGAACATCGCGCCGTAGAAGCGCGTCGTGATCTCGTCGAGTGCGCCGGCCACGGCGGGCAGCGTGGCACGGATGACGGCAGCGGATTCTGCGGACAGCATGAAGACTCCCGGGCAGGGGATGAGGGTGGGAAGGGCGCCGCATCGCATCGGGCGGCATCTTCTGTGTAGCAGGCACCCGACCGCGTTTCGGCGCTGTTTCACGGCGCTGGGCGAAGAGGGGCCGAACGGCCCCATCGATTCAGGCACATCGGTCCCACAACCTGCTACGTCGCAGGGCCGCATGGCACCGGGCCGAACTCCTTTCGGCCCTGTCCCCTGCAACCGTCCGGAACGAGGGCTGACAGCGGCGACCTCGCCAAGCCGCGCCCCGCGGGTGTCGCGCTGTGGAGGATGGATCCGCGGGGCGGCCTACTGACTGCGGCGCCACTTCCCGTATGCGGTCACGGCCGTCGGCAGAGTGGGGAAGATCTGCTCGCTGCCGACCGTGTCTGCCAGGCCGTATGCCGTCAGGTCGTCCAGCAGGTCCTGCTTGACGCGGGCGAGGGCGAAGACGATGCCGTGGGTGGGCGAGTTCGCGTCGGAGCTCGTCGACCGCGTCCAGGGCGGTGATGTCGACCTCCACATTGGCCTCGGTGTTGAGGACGAACCAGCGGACCGGTTCTGTCTGTTCGTCGACGGCGGCCAGGGCGCGGCGCCGGAAGTCCTCGGCGTTGGCGAAGAACAGCGGGGAGTCGTAGCGGTAGACGAGCAGGCCGGGGATGGTGCGGGCCTCGGGGTAGTCGTCGACGTCGTGCATGCCGGCCACACCGGGCACCAGGCCCTGGACAGCGTCGTGCGGGCGGGCCACCCGAGTGAGCAGTTCGGCCACGGACAGGCCGACGGCGACCAGCACGCCGTACAGGATGTCCAGGGCGAGAACCCCGGCCAGGCAGCCGAGCGCCAGCAGGAGTTCCCGGCGGCGGAAGGACTCCTAGGGCCGGAGGACCCAAGGATCCTCCGCGACCTGGCCGACCGCGAGGTGCCGAACGACCCGCGGGAAAGCATCTGCCGGCACTGCACTGCCGGTCGACGCGCCGGGCGGCGACCGCCAACACATCCCGGTGGGCGCTCGTAGCCGGTCGACGCAGGCCGCTCCGGCAGCTCCAGCACCGGCGGCACGTCGTGGTAGGGCACGGAGCCGAGCAGGTGGGCGATCATGTTCAGCCAGGCCCGGCGCTTGTCGTCGCCCTCCACGACATGCCAGGGCGCCTCGGTGATGTCGGTGTGCACCAGCATCTCGTCCTTGGCCAGGGAGTACGCCTCCCAGCGGGTGATCGACTCCAGATTCATCGGCGGCAGCTTCCAGCGCCGCAGTGCCCCCGCCCCCGCCCCCGCCTTCGCCTGTTCGTCCGTCGTTCTCGGCTCAGGCATGCCGCCCGGGTTCTGGCCGGGACGACTGGCGACATCTTGGGCCGACCGGCCCTCGTATCGGTCCCGGACAGCCCATGGGACAACCCCGAATCCGCCGGATGCTCGACATGACACGAGGCTTGGAGGAGTCCCGCCATGACGCACCAGGTGACCGGCCGACCCCCCGTCCACGCCCTGCTCGCGGATGGCACCACCGGTGTGCATCCGTCCCGTGGCGCCGGGCGACCACGACCAGCTGGAAGGGCTGTACGAGGAGATGTCCCCGGAGAACCTGCGCCTGAGGTTCTTCGCCGCGTGCCACCGGTCGGCCCGTCTGGCCGCCGACCGCGCCTGTGCGTCGGCCCGCCCCGGCTACCGGGCGCTGCTGGCCAAGACGCAGGGCCGCGTGATCGGCCTCGCCGAGTACGACACCGGGCGGCGTCGCCGTGCTGGACGCGCGGATCCGCCTGGTCCCGTGCAGGCCCCAAGACCCCTATCTGCGCCGGCTCCGCTGAGGAAGGAACGGACATGAAACACAACAAGGTCGGCTCCGTGATGACCACCGAGGTCGTCCGCGTCGAGTACGGCACCCCGTTCAAGGAGGTCGCGCGGCTGCTCGCGGCCCACCGGATCAGCGGACTGCCGGTGGTCGACGAGGACGACAAGGTCATCGGCGTCATCTCCGAAACGGACCTGGTGGCACGCCAGGCGGCCACCCCAGGACCGTACGAACCGCGCCGTCGCTTCGCGTTCTTGGGGCTGACGCGCGGTGCCCGGCGGCAGGCGGCGACGGTGCATGCCCGTACTGCCGGCCGGCTCATGACCGCGCCGCCCGTCACTGCGCACGCCGACGACACCATCGTCGCGACAGCCCGCACCATGGCCCGGCACCAGGTGGAACGGCTGCCGGTGCTCGACGAGGCGGACCGGCTGGTCGGCATTGTCACCCGCCGCGACCTGCTCCAGGTCTTCCTTCGGCCTGACAAAGAGATCCGTGATGAGGTGATCGAGGACGTACTGGTGCGCACCCTGTGGCTGGCGCCCCGCAGCATCGACGTGTCCGTGGTGCAGGGCGTCGTCACGCTCACCGGGCACATGGAACGCAAGAGCGAGACGGAGATAGCCCGGTCGATGACCGCTCGGATCAACGGTGTGGTCGACGTGGCCGACAGGCTCACGTACCGGCTGGACGACGCGCGTGTGCGCACCCGGGAGCAGGCGTTGCACGGCGTGGCCGACGACTGGCGGCGCCGAGTATGAGAGGAGGTGGACCGCCATGACCGGCACCGTGTTGGTCACCTACGGAACCACGAACGGATCGACGGCGCAGATCGCCGAAGCCATCGCCGACGTGCTGCGCAAGTACGGGCTGACGGTCGAGGCCCTTCCGGCCCAGTCCGTCGCGAGTGTGGCGTCGTACGGGGCGGTGGTCGTCGGCGGCGGACTGTACGCCGGACGCTGGCAGAAGCACGCCCACCGGTTCCTCCGCCGGCACCGCCGCGCCCTGGCCGAACGCCCACTGTGGCTGTTCAGCAGCGGCCCGCTCGATGCCTCGGCCTCGGAGAAGGACATCCCGCCCGTACCCGGCGTGAAGAAGGCCATGGCCGAACTGGACGTCAGGGACCACGTCACCTTCGGGGGCTGCCTGGAGGAGGGTGCGAAGGGATGGGTCGCACGGATGCTCCTCCGCAACGGAAAGGGCGGGGACTTCCGTGACTTCACCGCGATCGAGACGTGGGCGGCGCACGTCGCCGACGAGCTGACGCACGCATGACTTGTGGAGACTTCTGGTGAAGGCGGCCGCCTCCCGCTTCCGCAGAGCGCTGTCCATCCGCAGGAGACGGCCGCCGATCGAGGGCCGTCACTACGACGGCGGCTTCGCCTCCCCCCGCGCGGCCTGCAGGTCGGCGAGCAGCTCTGCCTGGCCGGCCAGCACGCCGGAGAGGATCGTGCGGGCGACCCGGAGGAGTTCCGCGACGTGCGGGCTGGTCAGCGCGTAGTAGACGGTCGAGCCCTCCTTGCGGGTCACGACCAGATTCGCCCTGCGCAGCACCGCGAGTTGCTGGGACAGGTGCGCGGGCTCGATGCCCACCTCGGGCAGCATCTCGGCGACCGCGTGCTCGCGCTCGCTCAGCAGCTCCAGCACCCGGATGCGCGCCGGGTGGCCGAGCGTCTTGAAGAACTCGGCCTTCAGTTGGTACAGCGGCGTACTCACCGTGCCGTCGCCTCCCCGCCGCAGCAACACGGCCCCATCGGCCGGGACTTGGCGCATCGCATCCACCCTCCCCCACCCTTCGGGCGGGGGGACCCCCATCTCGCTTCGCTCGTCACACACATGCGGCCCATCCTCGCCTGCGGCACCGGCGGCGCCGAACCCGAGTAGGGGGAACCGGGCCGTCGAATCCAGCGGCGACCATATGGAGGGGGCGGGGGAGTGCTCATCGGAGGGCTTCCTCGCTGGAGGTTCGGGGCTGCTTCTGTGCGGGAAGGGTGGGCAGGACTCCGGCCGACTCCAGGTGATCGCGGGCGGCCCGGATCGCCTCGGGGGTGGTGGCGTACTCCCGGCCCTGGTGGCGCAGCAGGTCCAGCGCGCCGACTGAGTCGAGGACCTGGCGCTGGCCCGGGCGCACGCCGGAGGCCAGGACGAGGATGCCGCGCCGGTGCAGTTTCTCCACGGCGTCCTTGACGACCAGGGCGCCGGTGGCGTCCATCGTCGACACCCGCGACATGCGCAGGATCACGACGCGGACGTCGGCGACCTCGGTCAGTTCCAGCAGGAAGCGGTGGGCGGCGGCGAAGAACAGCGGCCCGTCGATGCGGTACGCGACGATGTGCTCGGCCAGCAGGGCGTGTTCCTCGGCGCTGTGGTCGCCCCGGTCGAGCGGCACCTGGTCGAAGCGGGCCTGCTTGGCCACGGCGCGCAGGGCGAGGGCGCCCGCCACGGCGAGGCCGATGATCACGGCGTACACGAGGTCCAGGGCCAGCGTCGCCACGGCGGTCAGGACAAGGATCAGCGCGTCGGAGCGGGTCGCCTTCGCCATCGCCTTCAGCGAGCCGACCTCGATCATGCGGATCGCTGTGGCCAGCAGGACGCCGGCGAGCGCGGCGAGCGGGATCTTCGAGACCAGGGGTGCCGCCGCGAAGACGATCACGGCGAGGATCGCGGCGTGGGTGAGAGCCGCGAGCCGGGAGCTCGCGCCGGTGCGGACGTTGACGGCGGTGCGGGCGATGGCGCCGGTCGCCGGTACCCCGCCGAACAGCGGGGCGGCGATGTTCGCGAGCCCCTGGCCGAACAGCTCCCGGTCGGGGTCGTGTTTCTGGCCGACCGTCATGCCGTCGGCGACCGAGGCGGACAGCAGGGACTCCAGGGCGGCCAGGGCGGCGACCGCCACCGCAGGGGCGAGCAGGCTGCTCAACGAGCCGAGGTCGAGGAAGGCGAGGGAGGGTGCGGGGAGGCCGGAGGGCAGGGCTCCGATCGGCTTGGCGGCGCCCAGGCCGGCGGCCTGCGCGACCACCGTCGCGGCGATCACGGCCAGGATCGAGAACGGAACGGTCGGCCGCCACCGCGCCCCGACCAGCATGACCACGGCGACGGCGACCGCGAAGCAGACGGCGGTCCAGTTCGGGGACTTGGCGAACTCCTCGATCGCCCGCCAGGTCACCACCAGCACCCGGTCGCCCTCGGGCTTGGGCACGCCGAGCGCGTTCGGGACCTGCTGCAGGCCGATCACGCAGGCGATGCCCAGCGTGAAGCCCTCGACGACGGGCGCCGGGACGTACTGCATATAGCGCCCTGCCTTGAGAGCGGCGAGGGAGAGGAGCATGACGCCGGCCATCAGACCGACCGTGAGGACGCCGGTCGGCCCGTACTCGCCCACGATGGGGACGAGGACCACTGTCATGGCGCCGGTCGGCCCCGACACCTGCAGATTCGATCCTCCGAAGAGCGCGGCGAGCGCACCCGCGACCACCGCGGTCGCCAGGCCCGCCTCCGCTCCCAGTCCCGAGGAGACGCCGAACCCGAGGGCGAGCGGCAGCGCCACGACGGCCACCGTCAGCCCGGCCAGCAGGTCCCGCCGCGGGGCGCGGCGCATCTCCGTCAGGTCGGCGCGGGCAGGGAGCAGTCCTGCGATCCGGGCCCAGACCCGGCTGATCTGCGAGATCATCGGGCCTTCATCAGGTCGGCCACGTCCTCGCCGGCCAGCGCGTAGACGACGGTCGAGCCCTCGCGAGCGGAGGCGATCCCCGCGCGGCGCAGCACCGCCAGTTGCTGCGACAGGCTGGAGGGCTCCACCTCGATCGCTGCCCGCAACTCCCGTCCCGGCATCGGTCCGTCCTGCAGCAGCTCCAGCACCCTTATCCGTACGGGATGTCCCAGCATCCGGAAGAACTCGGCCTTGGCCTGGTACAGCGGAACGGACACGACCCCTCGGCTTCCCCTACGAGCCCCGCCCCGCGGGCGGACGCGAAACGCTGTGTCCGCGGCTACCTGCGAGCATGACCAACACAGCATCTAACTAATTGCGAAATTTTGCAATTCGGCATCAAGCTGCTGCACCGCTGTTCCTGCCATGGAAGAGCCGGTGGAGGGGCCGATGGACGGCGTCGGCGAAATCAGGCTTTCTTGACCACGCTCGACTTGAGCTGCATCGCCCGAAACCGTCGATCTTGCAGTCGATGTCGTGCCCGTCGACCCCGTCGACCAGCCGGATGGTGCGCACCTTGGTGCCGGCCTTGATCCCCGAGGAGCTGCCCTTGACATTGAGCGCCTTGACGACGACCACGGAGTCGCCGTCCTGCAGCACGTTGCCGACGGAGTCCTTCACGACACGCTCCCCGGCAGCGTCACCGCCGTCCGCGCAGGTCTCGACGGGCACCCACTCGTGGGGCAGGACACACACGCCTCTTTGGCTCGGGCCTGGCTGGGTCAGGAGGGTGAGGCGTTCTCGCTGAGACTCGGCGGGACAGGGGTCGGCTCCGCGGATCGGCCGTGCTCGGTGATGTCGAACCCCACGTCCACGACCCCCTCGACGGCCCGGATCAGCCGAGCTGCCACGGGGACCAGGGACGTGTCCCGGATGTGGCCGCTGAGCGTCACGACCCCGTCCCGCACCGCCACGCGTGCGGCCGACGCCGGCGCGGGGAAGAGGTAGGCCACCACCTCCCGGCGTACCTCCTCCGCGATGTCCTCGTCGTCGCGCAGGAACACCTTGAGCAGGTCGGCGCGGCTGACGATGCCCTGCAGCATGCCCACGTCGTCGACGACGGGGAGTCGTTTGACCTTCGCGTGTGCCATGGTCCGCGCGGCCTGGGCGAGCGTCGCGTCCGCGTGGACGGTGAGGGCCGGTGAGGTCATCAGCTCCCCGGCGGTCACCGCGCCGGCCTTCGCCAGGTCGGACAGGCGCTTCACCTGGGTGTGCCGGTCGGGGGCGCTGTCGCGGAACTCCTCCTTGGGCAGCAGGTCGGCCTCGGAGACCACCCCGACGACCCGGCCCTCGCCCTCCAGGACGGGCAGCGCGCTGACCTTCCAGTCGTGCATCATCCGCACGATCTCCTTGAAGGAGGCGCCACGGCCGATGGCGGCGACGGTGTGGGTCATCACGTCGCTGACGATGTGCGGAGTGCCGTGCATGATGCCTCTCTCAGCGCCGTTGCTGCTGTCGCTTCGACTCGTCGGCTCGGTCATCGCAGGAGGCTGCCGCTGCCGTAGGGGGCGTACAGGTCCAGCAGCCGGGTGCGGGCCGAGCGCAGGCGGTGGGCGAGGACGTCGCCCACCCACTGGGCGACGCTCGCGCCGAGCGCGGGGTCGTCCTTGCACATCGAGCGGATCGCGGTGGCGTCGAACTCGTAGGCGCGCACCGGGCTGGTCGCCGTGGCCCCCAGGTGCCAGGTGTGCGGGGCGAACAGCCAGGACCAGCCGATGAGTTCGTTGTGGTGGAGGGTCTCGATGACGGCCGCCCGGCGGCCGGGAACGTGCATGTCGAGGTCGACGCTCCCGGTGCGGATGATCCAGAACCGGTCGGCGTGGCCGCCTTCTTCGAAGAGCCGGGCGCCCTGGGGGAAGGACACCTCACGGGCGAAGCGCATCAGCCGGTGGCGGTGCTCGGCGGGCAGCGCCTGGAGCATGCCGGCGGTGGCGGGAGGGTTCATGACGTGCCTCCAGTCAGGGCGTACGAACCTGCCACCTCCAGCGTGCTCCCGTGCCCGGTGCCGGGCGATGGGCCACCCGGCCCTATGACCGGGCCCACCCGGCACCCAGTCCAGGTCCTTCGGCACCCTGTGCCGGAACGGTCCTCGATGTTCGATGAAGACGAGAGAAGGCGAGAGTTCACTGAGCCGGGCGAGCCTGGAGCCGCTGTACCAGGTCAACGGCCAGGACGCTGACGGCCACCGACTTGCAGGACGCCATGCGAAGGCCCAGTCGGCCCCTGCTCGTCCCCGCGCCCGGCCGGCCGTCAGCTCCTGAACACATACCGGCCTTGCCGCGAGGGCACTTCCGAGGTCTCGACTCACCCGTCGCGATCGACTGGGAACAGGCGGAGTACGGGCTGTACACCATCAACGCCGTGCTGGTCGCCACCCTGGAGGACTGAACCGTGCGCATCGTCATCGCCCTCGGCGGCAACGCCCTGCTGCGCCGGGGTGATCGCCCCGACGCGGCCGTACAGCAGGCGAACATCGACCGGGCGGCCACCGCCGTCGCCGGCCTCGCCCTCGAACACGAGGTCGTCCTCACCCATGGCAACGAGCCGCAGATCGGCCTGCTCGCCATGGAGAGCGCGGCCGACCCGGTCCTGACCACCCCCTGTCCGCTGGACCTGCTCGGCGCCCAGACCGAGGGCCTGATCGGCTCGCTGCTGGTCCGCGCCCTGCACGACACGCTGCCCGGCCGCAAGATCGCCGCACTGGTCACCCACACCCTGGTACGGGCCGACGATCCGGCCCTCGCGCGACCCACGAAGCGCGTCGGCCCCGTGTACCCCCGGGACGTCGCCCAGTCCCTCGCGCGAAGGCGCGGCTGGCACATCGCCAAGGACGCCACCGGGTGGCACCAGGTCGTCGCCTCACCCGCGCCCGAGGGGATCGTGGAAACCGAGACCATCCACGACCTGCTCACCTGCGGCGCGCTGGTCATCTGCGCCGGCGGCGGAGGCGTCCCCGTCACCGCCGACCACGACACCGGCGCACTGACCGGCGTCGAGGCGGTCGTCGACAAGGACCTCACCGCCGCCCTGCTAGCCGAGGAACTCAAGGCCGACTTCCTGCTCATCCTCACCGACGTACCGAACGTCTACGCCGGCTACGGCACCCACGACCCGCAGCCCGTCCTCGACGCAACCCCCGACGACCTGCGCCGCGGAGGCTATCCCGACGGCTCCATGGGACCCAAGGCGGAGGCAGCCGCACGATTCGTCGAACGCACCGGAGCACTGGCTGCCATCGGCGCCCTCGACGCGGCGTACGAGATCGTTCACGGGAGGTCGGGAACCCTGGTGCGCCCGGACCTGACCGTCGGCTGAGACGGCGGACCCGGGAGGGCGCTGATCCGCCGACCGAGGCATGACGGCAGGTCGGCCGGGGTCGCAGGAATCCCATTGAGCGCTCATTCCGCCTCTCCCGCTCGCGGACCTGGCCGCGCAGCCGGCCGTGGAACTCCTTCACCAGGGCGTTCTCGCGCCAGCGGCGGAAGAACGCATACACCCGGTCCCACGGCGGGAAGTCGGCGGGCAGCGCCCGCCTTATGTGGAACCGAGCCGGGCTAGTAGTGCGGCCGATTGCAGAGGAAGCAGCCGTCCCACAGCGGGAGCGCGCTGAGGACGCGGTGGCGCACGCACGAGGCCATCGCGGCCTCGTCCGGGCCGGGGAAGCCGCGTGCGGCGCTGCTGTCGGCGGGCGGGGTGCAGGACTCCACCATGGTCGTGAAGCGGTGCAGGTAGTCATGCACGCGGGGCGGGTGGTAGCCCAGCTCGCTCCAGCGATGTCCGCTCGCCGCGAGTGCGTGCTGTGGCACGCAGCACGAAGTCCTTCGCGCGGACGCGTTCCCGCTCCGTCGCACCCCAGTCGAACTCCGCCAGGTCGAACCCCACGGCACCGCGCCCCATGACGTTCTGGTCCAGCAGGGTCAGCAGCGCCGCGAAGCGGAAGTCCCAGTCCTCGGAGGTGAGATCGGAAACGGCCGGCATCAGCACGTCGATGAACACCGCGGTGGCGCCATTGGACAGGTCCAGGTCGTGGCTATCGCCGGAGAAGATGTTGCTCACCGACCTATGATGCGATTCCGCCCTCCACCTGCTTGGAGACGACGCATGACGGATGCGAGCACCGGCAAAGTGGTCGTGAACAGGGTGATGTCCCTCGATGGGTTCATCGCCGGTCCTGGCCACACGATGGACTGGATCTTCGAGCACATGACGTCGGCGACGTTCCCGGAGGTCATGGCGGCCACGGGCGCCATGCTCATCGGCCGGGGTACGTACGAGGTCGGCAAGCGCATGTCCGACGAGAACACCGGCTACGACGGCGGGGCGCAGTTCGTCCTCACCCACCGCCCGCCCGACGAGCCGGACCCCAACGTCACCTTCCTCACCTGCGACATCGAGGAAGCCGTGGCCACGGCACGCCACGCCGCCGGCGACAAGAACCTTGAGATCCTCGGCGCCGACGTGGCCGGCCAGTGCCTGCAGCGCGGCCTCGTCGACGAGATCCTGGTGTACGTGCTGCCGGTGCTGCTCGGCGACGGCGTCCGCTTCGCGCCGCCGGGCCTCGACCGGATCGACCTGGAACCGTTCAGCAACATCCAGTCGGGCGGGGTCACCATGCTGCGCTTCCACGTGCGCAAGTAGGCACGGTCGCAACTACTAGCCTGCTGCCATGGCCCCCATCCCGTGGGGTTCTGTGCAGTTGAAGGCAGAGATCCCGTACTGGCCGGTGCGGGCGCGGTTCACCGGGTGGGTGGAGAGCCTCGTCGGAGCGGTCCACGGCCACGCTCGGCAGCGCAATCAGCCCTCCACCACCACCGAGGAGGCCCGCCGGGCCCTGACACTGGCCACCAAGTTCACCTTCCAGGAACGCCCAAGATCCCCGAGCAGGTCTCGCGTCCCCAGTCTGGGAACACAGCGCGGCGCGCACCGACGAACACTGACTGCCTCATTGAGCTCATTGCCGCGGCTACGGCAGACGCGCCTGCGGAGGCGGAGCCGTCCGTGTGGTCGTACGGTTCTACCGCGCTTCCCATGGCTGAGCGTGGATCATCCGGTCTTGTGGTCCCATTGCGGGCCGACCAGGTCCCACTCGCTGCCCCACTGCTCGATGCGCCGCTGGTCGAGCCTCCACCGTGCGAGGGCGCCGGCGCCGTAGGCGAGGCCGGCGAAGGCGAGCGCGGCCCCGGTGGCCAGCACGCCGGCTTCGACGGCCGCTTTCGCGGGACTCGGCGGCTTGGCGGTGATCTCGCCCCGGCTGTCCGTCCAAACGACGATCCTGGACCCGGCCTTCAGTCCGGTGTCCGCCAAGGTCTTATCGGTGTGGACGGAGCCGTCGCGGTCCGTCCAGCGGACTCGCGCGGCAACCTTGTCGCCGGTGGTCCCGACACCCGCGACGCTGCGCGGGATGTCGGCGAGGAGCGCGGCGCGCACGGAATGCCGCTCGGCGCGCTGCCGGGCGAACACCTCACCGGCCGCGTTGTCCGTCACCAGGCCGACGATCGTGCCGCCCACCGCGATGACCGCCCCCACGGCCAGCACGATCCAGGCATCGATGACGTCGTCGCGCCGCCGCAGCGGGTTGCTACGCCATCGCCAAAGCCTTGTCTTCTTCGTACGCCTGCTGCCGTCCATCGCCTGCCCCTCTTCCTCGTCACGACGCTCACGAAGGTGACAGGCGGGAGCGAGTCCTGACATGGGCCGATGAGGTAGCAGGGCAGGGTCGGACGGGGCCAACTCGCATCCGCTGCTGGGCCGTTCGGCCCATGCCTTTGGGGGACCGGCGGTGGGGAGCCGCGAGGCGTTCCCGGACGGCACCCACCTGCCGAGGTGTGGCCCGTACGGTCCCGGCGACGGGACCATCGGCCCCTCGCCGATCCGGGGCCGGGCACCCACGCTCGGAGGACAGCACACCTTGTCCTGCGCGCCGACGCGTGAGGAGGACGTCATGCACAGCACATCCCTGGCCGCCGCGATCCCGGAGACCTGCGTTTCGGCCGCAGCCGCCGCGCCCTCCATCCACAACACCCAGCCCTGGTCCTTCCGCCTGGACCCCCAGTCGGCCACGTTCCAGGTGCGCGCCGCCATCGAACGCGGCCTGCGGCACACGGACCCGGCGGGGCGCGCCCTGCATCTCTCGGTGGGGGCGTGCCTCTTGAACCTCCGGGTCGCCATCGCACACTGCGGATGGTCGCCGGTCAGGCGCCTGCTGCCCTCCCCGGAGGACCCCGCCCTCCTCGCCGCCGTCCGCCTGGCCGGGGCCATCGCCCGGCGCCCCACAGAGCACCGGACCGACTTGTATGAGGCGATCTGGCGCAGGCACAGCAGCCGCCTCCCGTTCTCGGGACGGCCCCTGCCGCCGTATCTGCGCAACGAACTCGCTGAAGCCGCCCGCGCAGAGGGCGCACGGCTCTGGTTCCCCGACCTCATCGAGACGGCGCGGCTGCTCCGCCTGACCACCGAAGCCGAGCGACGCAACCGCCTCGACACCGACCGCGCCACGGAGAGCAGCCGCTGGGTGCACCGCGACCTGCAGCCGACTCCCGATGTGGGCCTGCCGCAGGCGGTACTCGGCCTCCAGGACGCCCGCGAACACCTTCCCCTGCGGGACTTCACCGCGCAGCGGCACACCGAGTGGCGGGTCGCCCGGCCGTTCGAGGCGACACCCGTCATCGCCGTGCTGATCACCGAGCACGACCGCCGCGCCGACTGGCTGCGGGCCGGACAGGCGCTCCAGCACGTGTGGCTGCTCGCCACGGCACATGGCCTGCGCGCCTCCCTGCTGAACCAGGCGCTGGAGTGGCCGGACCTGCGCAGTTCCCTGAGCCCGACGCCCGGGCGGACCGGACATGCGCAGATGCTCATCCGCCTCGGATACGGCCCCGAAGGCGCAGCGAGCCCGCGGCGCGCACCGCGTCTGGCGCTCGACGAAGTGCTGGCGAGCCGCTAGCCCATCCGGCCGGCCATCAACCCGCGGCGACCGACTGCGGCATACGGGCCAGGGCCGTGCCCAGGTCGGGGTGGAGCTCGAAGACACCGGCCAGGCCCACGGCGCGAAGGATCCGCTGGAAGCCCACGCTGTCGGTGACCAGCCGAAGGCGGCCCTGCCCGGCCGCAGTTCGGTTCCGTGCCCGGCACAGGACACCCAGCCCGGTGCAGTCGATGAAGTCCGTCGAGCGCAGGTCCAGCACCAGATCGGGGTGCGGAGCGGCGGTCAGGGCCTCCAACCGGGCCGCGAGAGACGGCGCAGTGAAGATGTCGATCTCGCCGCGCAGTTCCACGACGGTGGTTTCACCGACGGTGCGTTCCGTGTGGTGAGGCGTGGGCCTGGGGGCGTTCTCGGACATGGCCTGAGGAAACAGGGCAGTGGTGTGGTGCGGATAGGGCCGGTCGGCCCTACCGACGGGTTTTGCGGATCCGGCGGGGTGGGGCGGCCGACCGGCCCGAGCATCACCAGAAGACCCGGACACCCGGACGGGCGGGCCTCGCGGCCCATCGACCACAACGTGGCACGGGCCGTTCTCCGGCGCGGCCGGGACCCATCGGCCCTCACCCCTCAGGCCACGTCCGGCTCAGGCTGGAAGGACGCAGCACCGCAGTATCAGACGAAAGGCGGGCCGGCCCATGCACCCCAACGACGGCTTCCGCGAACTCGATCGGCACGACTGTCTGCGGCTGATGGCCAAGGTGCCCGTCGGCCGCATCGTCTACACGCGCCAGGCCCTGCCCGCCGTGCTGCCCGTCAACTTCAGCCTGGACCACGACGGCGCGGTCCTGCTGCGCACCTCCGCGACCTCGGAACTGATCCGCGCGATCGACGGCGCCGTGGTCGCCTTCGAGACCGACGACGTCGACGCGGACCGGCACTCCGGGTGGAGCGTCGTCGTCACGGGCACGGCCACGGTGGTGACCGACCCTGCCGAGCACGAACGCCTGGCCCGGACCGGCACGGTCTCCTGGGTGCCCGCGCCGCAGGAAGTCTTCGTCCGCATCGAGCCCGAGCTGGTCACCGGGCGTGAGCTCGTCGGCGGACACTCCCTGTACGGGGTGGACCTCACGGCCTGAACATCTCCTTCCTCCGTGCCCCCTCCTCTTCGTGTCCGGCCGGGGCCCGGGCCCGGGGCCGTACGGCCCCGGCGGGACGGGACGTACGGCGTTCCGAAGGGTTCCGTCGGCCTCTGCCGGCAGTCTCCGCCGGCGGTGAGCATCGTTCGCGGGACCGACGCTCAGCCGACCGGCGGCGAGCTCACCACCGCCTTCGGAACTCCCAGGGAGGTGAAACGGCCCACGCACGCAACAGAAGGGGATGGGGCAAATGACTGACCGTCATGTGGTCGTAGGAGTGGACGGTTCGCTGGTCGCCGTACGGGCCTTGGACTGGGCCGCCGAGGAAGCGGTGCGCCGCGGCATCGCGTTGCGCATCGTCTACGCCGTGGCCGACCGCGACGAGGCGGGGCCGGTTCTGGCATCGGCCGTCGCACGGGTACACGAGCGTCATCCCGGTCTGCCGGTGGAGACCAGGGCCGTGGAGGGCGGCGCCGTGGCGGCGCTGGCCGAGGAGAGCGCGGTCGCGGACCTCACCGTCGTGGGCACGCGAGGGCTCGGCAGTGTCACCGGCCTGCTGGCCGGCTCGGTGAGCTGGCGCCTGGCCGCCCAGGTGCACGGTCCGCTGCTGGTCGCCCGCGGGGAGCACCCCGGCGACGAGGGGCGCGAGGTGCTGCTCGGCCTGGAGAGCGACGCCGACGCGGCCGCGGCCACCTTTGCCTTCCAGGAGGCGGCCCGGCGCGGGGCCCGGCTGCACGTCGTCCACTCCGCGACGCACCGGCACACCACACCCGAACTGCCCTCGCTGGTCGCCGCGACGAGCCCCGGCCAGGAGCGCCAGGCCCGCAACCACCGGGCGGAAGAGGCCGTGCCGCGGTTCAGCATCGCCGGGCTGCGCGAGGAGTATCCCGAGGTCGAGGTCGACAGCCGCACGGTCCGCACCGGTCCGGCCCATGCCCTGCTGGCGGGGACGCGCGAGGCCGGCCTCGTGGTCATCGGCACGCGTCAGCGCTCGGGCCGGCTCGGTCCGCCGATCGGCCCGGTGGCGCACGTCCTGTTGCAGCACGCCCACTGCCCCGTGGTGCTGGTGCCGACGGCCTGCTGACGAGCACCGCCGTCGAGGCGGATGGCCCGGTCGGCCCTGTCGGGTATCCGGCGGGTGGGGGAGGGCGAGGAGATACGGACCCGCATGCACCACACCTGCCAGGGCTGGCTGGAGGGCTACCTGCTGACCGGCCGGCACGGGCTGTTCTCCTGCTACGAGGCGTTCGTGCACCTCGTCGACTCGATGGTCAACCAGCACATCAAGTGGCTGCGCGTCACCCGCCGACTGCCCTGGCGCGCCCCCATCGCCTCCCTCAACTACCTGCTGACCTCGCACGTGTGGCGCCAGGACCACAACGGCTTCTCGCACCAGGACCCCGGCTTCGTCGACCACATCCTCAACAAGGGTCCCGAGGCCGTACGGGTGTACCTGCCGCCGGACGCCAACACCCTGCTGTCCGTCGCGGACCACGCACTGCGCAGCCGCGACTACGTCAACGTCATCGTGGCCGGCAAGCAGCTCTGCTTCGACTGGCTGACGATGGACGAGGCGCGGGTGCGCGGTGCGCGCGGCGCCGGGATCTGGGAGTGGGCCGGCACGCAGAACGGCGAGCGGGAGCCGGACGTGGTGCTCGCGGCCGCCGGTGATGTCCCCACGCAGGAAATGCTGGCCGCCGCGCAGCTGCTGGTCCGCAACGACCTGGAACGCTACCGCCTGGTCATGGATGTCATCGACCGTGTCCCGGGACTGGCGGTGCGCGCCGGGGCGTACGGCAGCGATGGAGGACGCGCGGCTACGCCACGACGAGTGGATCCGCGTCCACGGCACCGACCTGCCGGAGGTCGCCGACTGGGCCTGGGACGGCTGACGGATGCCAACGGGGCCCGGACAGAGGGCCGTTCGGCCCGCCGTCCGGGGCCTTGCAGCCCCTCGAACGGGCGTCGACGACGCGGGACATTGAAGGCGCAACGAGAGCCGGACCACATCCTGCGCGTCACACCCCTCGAAAGGGATGAGCATCATGGCAGTGCACGACCACCCCCACCGGCATCTGGGATTCCGCTTCCCGTCCCTGCGCAGGACCGGGACGGCTCCCGCCTCCATAGACGAGGCGACCGCCGCCGCGAAGGCGACCCGTGCGTACGTGTTCGCCGGGCTCCGCGTCCTGACCGGGTTCGTCTTCCTGTGGGCGTTCCTGGACAAGACCTTCGGCTTCGGCTACGCGACCCCCTCCGGCAAAGGATGGATCGACGGCGGCTCGCCCACCATGGGCTTCCTCGGTGGCGTCGCCGTCGGCCCGATGGAGTCCACCTTCCACGACTGGGCCGGGGCCACCTGGGCCAACTGGCTGTTCATGCTCGGCCTGCTCGGCATCGGCCTCGCCCTGATCGCGGGCATCGGCCTGCGGCTCGCCGCGGTCGCCGGCACCGCCATGATGGCGTTCATGTGGATCGCGGAGTGGCCGCCGGCCAAGCACCTGTCCGACGGTTCGATGAGCATGTCGACCAACCCCTTCGTCGACTACCACCTCGTCTACGCCGTCGTCCTGATCGCCCTGGCGGTCGCGGGCGCCGGCGCCACCTGGGGTCTGGGCAGAGCCTGGGCGCGGCTGCCGTTCGTCAGCCGCAACCGCTGGCTGCTCTGAGGGCCGCGTGCCCGTCGGACCGGGGCGCCTCCGCTCGTCGGCGAAGGCGCCCCGGTCGTCTTGTGCCACCGGCGGCCGGCTCGGCATGACGGGCCCAACGGCCCGGCACAGCAGGGACGTACGGCGCGCTCCAGGTACGCCGACAGGCCCTCCCCGCAGGCATCGCGAGCGACGAGCATCGAAAGCGCAGAAGTTCACGCGCAGAGCGAGGGAGACCGGCGATGACGGTAACGGTGACGGCTGGAGTCGGGGTGGCGACCGAGGCATGGCGGGGCTTCGCCGGTACGCGCTGGCGGGACCACATCGACGTGCGTGACTTCATCCAGGCCAACTACACACCGTACGAAGGCGATTCCGCGTTCCTGGCCGGTCCGACCGCGCGTACGCTCGCCGTCTGGGACAAGGTCGCCCGGCTGTTCCCCGAGGAGCGGCGCAAGGGGATCCTGGACGTCGACACGGGCCTTCCGTCGACGATCACCTCGCACCGGCCGGGCTTCATCGACCGCGACCGCGAACTGATCGTCGGCCTGCAGACGGATGCCCCGCTGCGGCGGGCGATCATGCCCAACGGCGGGCTGCGCATGGTCGAGAACGGGCTGAAGGCGTACGGCTACCAGGCCGACCCCTTCGTCAAGCGCGTCTTCAGTACCTACCGCAAGACCCACAACGACGGCGTCTTCGACGCGTACACCCCCGAGATGCGCGCCGCCCGCAAGGCCGGGATCATCACCGGCCTGCCGGACGCCTACGGCCGCGGCCGGATCATCGGCGACTACCGGCGGGTCGCGCTGTACGGCACGGCCCGGCTGGTCGAGGCGAAGCGGGCCGAGAAGGCCCGGCTGGACGCGCGGCCCTCCAGCCCAGACGTCATCCGCGACCGTGAAGAACTGGCCGAGCAGATAAGGGCGTTGGGCGAGCTGGCCCAGATGGCTGCCTCGTACGGCTGCGACGTCTCCCGCCCCGCCGCCACCGCGCATGAGGCCGTGCAGTGGCTCTACCTCGGCTTCCTGGCGGCGGTGAAGGAGCAGAACGGCGCCGCGATGTCCCTGGGGCGCACCTCGACCTTCCTGGACGTCTACCTCCAGCGCGACCTGGACGAGGGCACCCTCGACGAGAGCCGCGCCCAGGAGCTGATCGACGACTTCGTCATCAAGCTGCGGATCGTCCGGTTCCTGCGCACCCCGGAGTACGACGCGCTGTTCTCCGGCGACCCGACCTGGGTGACGGAGTCCATCGGCGGCATCGGAACCGACGGCCGCCCGCTGGTCACCCGCACCTCGTTCCGCTTCCTGCAGACCCTCTACAACCTCGGCCCCGCCCCCGAGCCCAACCTGACCGTGCTGTGGTCGCCTCAACTTCCCTCCGGATTCAAGGAGTTCTGCGCCCAGGTGTCCATCGACACCAGCGCCATCCAGTACGAGTCCGACGACCTCATGCGGCCGCACACCGGCGACGACACCGCGATCGCCTGCTGCGTCTCCGCCATGGCGGTGGGCCGGCAGATGCAGTTCTTCGGCGCCCGCGTCAATCTCGCCAAGGCACTGCTATACGCGATCAACGGCGGCCGGGACGAGATGACCGGCGAGCAGATCGCCCCCGAGGCGCCCGTGCTGACCGGTGAGTACCTCGACTACGAGCAGCTGTCGAGGGCCTACGACCACATGCTCGACTGGCTGGCCGCCACCTACGTCAACACGCTCAACGTCATCCATTTCATGCACGACAAGTACGCCTACGAGCGCATCGAGATGGCCCTGCACGACCACCCCGTGCACCGCTTCATGGCGTGCGGCATCGCGGGCCTGTCGGTGGCGGCCGACAGCCTCTCGGCCGCCAAGCACGCGCGGGTGAAGGTCATCCGGGATGCCACCGGGCTGGCCGTCGACTACCAGGTCGAGGGCGAGTACCCGGCGTACGGCAACAACGACGACCGCGCCGACGCGCTCGCCGTCGGCCTGGTCCAGTCGTTCATGGCGAAGGTGCGCAAGCATCCCACCTACCGAGGCGCCGAGCACACCCAGTCGGTGCTGACCATCACCTCGAACGTGGTGTACGGCAAGCACACCGGCAACACCCCCGACGGTCGGCGCGCGGGTGCCCCGTTCGCCCCGGGCGCCAACCCGATGAACGGCCGTGACCGGCACGGCGTGGCCGCCTCGGCGCTGTCGGTGGCCAAGCTGCCGTACGAGGAGGCCCGCGACGGCATCTCGCTCACCACGACGATCACCCCCGAGGGCCTGGGGCATAACCCGGCCGAGCGCGCCGCGCACCTGGCCGGCATCCTCGACGCGTACATGGCCTCCGGCGGCTTCCACATGAACGTGAACGTCCTGGACCGGGCGACGCTCGAGGACGCCATGGAACACCCGCAGAAGTACCCGGAGTTGACGATCCGGGTCTCCGGGTACGCGGTCAACTTCGTCTGCCTGACCCGCGAGCAGCAGCTCGACGTGATCAGCCGCACCTTCCACGGATCGCTGTGAACACCACGGTCGCGCCGCTGACGGGCCGGATCCACTCCTGGGACCTGTCCACGGGAGTGGACGGTCCCGGGACCCGGTTCGTGCTGTTCCTCAGCGGCTGCCCACTGCGCTGCCTGTCCGGTGGACTCGATGACGACGTCCACGCCGAGGCCGGCCCAGTCCAGGGCGGCGGGGTCACGTTCGGCGGTCACGGCGATGCGGTGGCCGTCGACGGTGATCGAGGTGTCGTCGTGCTCGACGGTGCGGTGCAGCCTGCCGTACGTCGAGTCGTACTCCAGCAGATGGGCCAATGCCGCCGGGGAGGTGAGGCGTTGACGGCCACCACCTCGACCGGGGTACCGGCCGCTGTCTCCGCGCGCTCCAGCACGAGCCGCAGGTAGTTGCGTCCGATGCGGCCGAAGCCGTTGATGCCCACGCGCACGCTCATGTCCGTCGTCCTCCCGATCGATCCGCTTCTGTGTCGCTGCCAGCCTGCTGGCCGGGGACGGGATCGGGCTTGGGCCCAACGGGGGCGAGCCGGGGAGACGTTCGGCCCCACGGCTCACCCGGGCTGCTTCAGCGCCCTTCTTGCCTTTGCCGGTCCTGGGCCTGGGTGGCGATGACCGCGGCCTGGATGCGCCGCTCGACCCCGAGCTTGGCCAGCAGCCGGGAGATGTGGTTCTTCACCGTCTTCTCGGCGAGGTAGAGACGCTGGCCGATCTGGCGGTTCGTCAGGCCCTCGCCGATCAGGGCCAGGATCTCCCGCTCCCGGTCCGTCAGGCCCGGCAGGGCGTCAGGTTCGGGCTCCGGCTCCTGGCCCTGGCGCAGCCGGGCCATCAGCTTGGCAGTGGCACTGGGGTCGAGCAGGGACTGGCCCCGGGCCACCGTGCGGACGGCCGACACCAGGTCCGAGCCCTGAATCTGCTTCAGCACGTACCCGGAGGCACCGGCCATGATCGAGTCGAGCAGGGCTTCCTCGTCGTCGAACGAGGTCAGCATCAGGCAGGCCAGCTCCGGCATCTGGGAGCGCAGTTCGCGGCACACGGTCACGCCGTCGCCGTCGGGCAGGCGCACGTCGAGCACCGCCACCTGCGGGCGCAGCGCGGGCACGCGCACCAGCGCCTGCGCGACATTGGCGGCCTCGCCGACCACGGAGATGTCCGGCTCGTCGTCCAGCAGGTCGTGCACCCCACGCCGGACCACCTCGTGGTCGTCCAGCAGGAAGACCCGGATCGGGTTGTCGGGGCCGGGCTGCTCGCCGTCCGCCATCGGAAACTCCTTGTTCTGCGCCGTCTGAATCCTGCACCGGACATGGCCCATCAGACGCAACTGGTCTGTGTCTATCGCAGATCTTGCGCGATCGAGGGCCGAAGGGCCAGGGCCGGTCGGCCCTACTGACCCCAGAACCCCGTCTTTCCCTGAGGCACGCTGATCGGATCGCCTACCCGGAGCCAACCGCTGCCGGACAAGGAACTCGTCGGCACGCTCAAACCATGGCGCGAGCGTGATCTCCAGATCCCGGTCACCCGCGTCGTCGGTCCGGGTTACGCCTCCGACGTCGTACCGACCGCCACGAGAGGCGGCGCGTGGTGGTCGGCCACGCCGGGCGCCGGCCCGCGCTTCCCGGCACGCACGGCCGTGCTCCATGGCGGCGGATCAGCAGGATGCATCCCACGGCAGCGCGCTCTGCCCGGCTCAAGGGGGCTGTTTCCGAGCGGCTCGGGGCCGATCGGCCCCATCCCCGAGGACGTCCGGGACCTGCCGCCACGCCGGGACGGAGCCGACGCTGGAATCGCACCCCACCGACAGAGCTTGAGGAGCATTCCATGAAGGCAGCAGTCGTCCGGTCCTTCGGCGAGCCGCTGGTGATCGAGGAGCGCCCGGACCCGGAGCCCGGCCCCGGCCAGGTCGGCATCCGCCTGGAGGCGTCCGGACTGTGCCACACCGACATCCACGCCGCGCACGGCGACTGGCCCATCAAGCCCACCCCGCCGTTCGTCCCCGGCCACGAGGGCGTCGGCATCGTCGAGGCGCTCGGCGCCGGGGTGACCCACCTGGAGATCGGGCAGCGGGTGGCCGTGCCCTGGCTGGGTTGGGCCTGCGGGCGCTGCGAGCACTGCCTGTCCGGCTGGGAGACGCTGTGCGCGCAGCAGCAGAACACCGGCTACAGCGTGGACGGCGGCTACGCGGAGAAGATGCTCGCCCCCGCGGACTTCGCCGCGGTGGTCCCCGACGGCATCGACCCGCGCGACGCCGCCCCGCTGACCTGCGCCGGCGTCACCACCTACAAGGCGTTGAAGGTCGCCGGAGTGCGCCCGACCCAGCTGGTGGCGATCTCCGGCATCGGCGGTCTGGGCCACCTCGCCGTGCAGTACGCGAAGATCGCCGGAGCCACCGTCGCCGCGATCGACGTCACCGACGACAAGCTCGACCTCGCCCGGGAACTCGGCGCGGACATCCTCATCGACGCCCGCAAGGAGGACCCCGCCGAGGTCCTCAAGGAGCACGGCGGCGCGCACGCGGCGATCGCGCTGGCCGTCAACGAGCAGGCGTTCGCCTCCGTCTACGGCGGACTGCGGCGCGGCGGCAAGCTGGTCATGGTCGCCCTGCCCGCCGGCGGCACCATCAGCGTGCCGATCTTCGACACCGTCCTGAACGGCACCTCGGTCATCGGCTCCATCGTCGGCACCCGCCAGGACCTGGACGAGGTGTTCCAGCTGCACGCCGCCGGACGCACCAAGGTCATCTACGAGACCCGCCCGCTGGACACCGTCAACGACTCCATCGCCGCGGTCCTCAGCGGCCAGATCAAGGCACGCATCGTCTTCGAGATGTGAGGTGCCGGAACCACGCGGCCGCCGGCGGCACCGCAGCAAAATCCGCTTGCGGCCAGCCGCACGGCGCGCCGGCGGTCATCCGTCACGTCCGCGAAGACAAGGAGACTGGAAGCCATGCAGAAGCTCTCACTCGACGCGCTGGCCCGCGAGCACCTGGAACGCGCCACGGCCGCCTCCACCGGACGCAGCGCCGCCACCGTCTACGGCGGCCACGAACGCGTCCTGCGCCAGACCGTCCTGGCGTTGACCACCGACACCGCCCTCGCGGAGCACGAGAGCCCCGGTGAGGCGACCCTGCTGGTGCTGCGCGGACGCGTGCGGCTCACCAGCGGCGACACCTCCTGGGAGGGCCGGACCGGTGACCTGATCACTATCCCCGAGGCCCGCCACAGCCTGCAGGCCATCGAAGACGCGGCGGTGCTCCTCACCGTCGCCAAACACGGCTGACGCCGAACCGCTGACGACGCCCCCGCGCCCCGCGAGATACGGGCTCGTCGCGCGACCGAGCCGCTCAGCGCCCGCCAGCGGGGTACCTGGTGGTGGGGACCACGTCCCGGCGGGCGCTCGTGAGGAGGACGGCATGGCATTGCGACAATTCGATGAGAAGACGGTGACGAGGATGGTGGCCGAGGCCACGGCGGCCCCGTCCATGCACAATGCGCAGCCGTGGCGCTTCCGCTTCCTGACCGGTGAACGTCTCCTGCTGCTGTATGCCGATCTGGCGCGGGCCATGCCCCGGTCCGATCCCGACAACCGGGCACTGCACATCGGCTGCGGGGCGGCACTGTTCAACCTGCGGGTCGCCGCCGCGCACGCGGACCTCGCCCCGGAGATCCGGCTGCTGCCCGAGCCGCACGACCTGCTGTTGCTCGCCGCCGTCCATCTGCCCGAGGAGGCCGGGCGCGGGCGGGACGACGCCTTGGCGCGGCTGTACCCGGCCATCCGGCAGCGGCACACCAGCCGCCATCCCTTCGCCGAGAAGGACGTCCCCGAGGACGTCCGGGTCACCTTGCAGGACGCTGCCGAGCGGGAGGGGGCCGTGCTGCTCTTCCCCGGCCCTTGGCACGCCGAGACCGTGTTCGACCTGATCCGCGACGCGGAGAGCCGGGATGTCCTGGACCCGGACGCCGGCGGGGACCTGGTGCGCTGGACTCGGCTCGGACCGGAGGCGGACCTCGCCGTCGACGGGGTCCCTGAGTACGCGTTCGGGCCGCGCAAACGGGACGGTAGGGCGCCCGTGCGGGACTTCGCCGGGCGCCGGCCGGTGGCTGACCGCGGCACCACCGCCTTCGAGCACACCCCGCACCTGGCTCTGCTGAGCACCCGCGGTGACGGCCCTGCCGACTGGCTGCGTGCCGGGCAGGCACTGCAACGCGTCCTGCTCGAGGCCACCCTCGCCGACCTGGCCACCTCCCTGACCTCCCACGCGCTGGAGGACCGCGCGCTGCGCCTGCTGGCCCGCGACCCGGGAACGGGCACCGGCCAGGTGCAGATGGTGCTGCGTCTCGGCTACGGCCCGCGGGGCCCGGCCACTCCCCGCCGCCCGGTGAGTGACGTTCTCGACACGGTGTGACCGAGGATCCCGGACCGGGTTGCCGCAGTGAACTCGTCCGCCTCGAAGGCGACCACGACGCCGTCGATGGCGCGTACGAGATCGGAGTCGGCCGAGGTGTACAGCAGGACGGAGGTGTCCTCGTCCAGGGAGAAGTTGACCGGAAGGACCGCGGGCAGTGCCTGCCGGGTGTAGACCACGCGGCCGACCGGCACCTTGGCCAGCAGGCACAGGCACTCCCGTCGGCCGAGAACACGAAAGGCGTCGTTTCCGAGCATCAGACCATCCTCAGCGTGGCCGCCGGCGCGGGAGTAGGGCCGGTCGGCCCTGTCTTTCGCATCCGGCAGGAGCGGACCGTAGCCGGGGTTCGAAGGAGCCGCGCGAGCAATCCGGGGCACGGCCGGTAGAGGGACCGGCGGCCGGACCGGGCGCGGATGCCATGCGGAAACGGCCGGTGTTCAAGAACCTGATGATGTTGGCCGCGCACTGGTCGGGGCGGCGCGCTCAGCTGTTCGGCGTCGGCCCGAGCCCAGCCGGTTCCTGCGTACCTCCAAGGCGACGGCGGTCTTGGGACTGGACAGCACCCCCGCGTGCGCAGCACGTGCGCGAAGAGTCCTTCGGCTCATCGGACATCTCCGTCGGAGAGATCACCGCGCACCACGCGGACCATGTCCGCATCACCGATCTGTGCTCGATGCTGCCGCCTACGGTGGCAGCGGCGTGGGTGCGGTGATCCGCGGGGCCTCTGCCGGCGCGGCGCCGCCAAAGGCCCGACGGCTGGTCACGCTGCGGAAGGCGCCTCGGATCCGGACGGTTCCGGCGCGGGCAGCATGGTCAGCAGCATCACGCTCGGCTCGGTGGCGTACACCGAGTGCGGCAGCCGCGCGGGCAGACGGATCCAACTCCTGGGTGTCGCCTCGATCTTCTCCTCGCCCAGAACCAGGTCGAGACGGCCCTGCACGACCTGGATGACCACGGGCAGCGCCGAGGTGTGCTCGGTCAGTTCCTGGCCGGCGGCGAAGGCGAAGCCGACCACGCGCAGACGGTCGTCGCGGTACAGGACGCGGCTGAGGGTGCCGTCCTCGGGCACGGTCAGTTCGGTGGCCAGGTCGGTGATCACGGTGGCGGACATGGGGGCGTACCTCCTCCGGGCCGGGACGGCTCAGGGCTGGGACGGGGTGGGGACGGCGAGCAGGCTGATCGCGCTCAGGTGGGCGTGGTGGCGGTGGAAGACGCGGCGCATGTGCAGCACACGGCGCAGGGCGGCCGGGTCCCGCAGCGCCCGGCCGGCGATGCGCAGCGCGGGGACCAGACCTTCGTCGGCGACGAGTCGGCCCGGTTCGAGCAGCGCCATCGGTGCCGTCTTGTGGGCGGTGACGGTGAAGCCCTCGTCGGCGAGGAGATCGGTCCAGCCGGTGGGCGTCAGGGGGCGAGCGCCGACGTGGATGGCCTCGCGCAGGTCCGCGGTGATCCGCTCGGCGAGGGCCGGGTCCAAGTCGTCGGGGAGCAGGCACAGTTCGTGGATGGCGTACCGGCCCGTGGAACCGTCGAGGAGACGGCGGGCCTCCCGTACGATGCGCCGCTTGGCGGGCTCGGGCTGCATCGTCAGCATCGCCTCCCCGTATACGACGCTGGCGTCGCCGTCCGGCAGCCTGGTGTCCGCGGCGTCGGACCGTACGGCACGCACCGTGGTCAGGCCGGGCGCGGCGAGGGCGCTGAGTGCGGCCACGGCGGCCGGGTCGCGGTCGACGGCGGTGTAGGCGGCCGGGTGGCGGGCGAGGGTCAGCCGGGCGGTGGCGCCGAGGCCGGCGGCCAGCTCCACCACCCGGTCCTCCGGGTCCACGCCCAGGGCGTCCAGCATCCACCGGGTCAGCTCCACACCGCCGGGGCGCAGCACCCGCTTGCCCAGGCGGGCCAGTAGCCAGTGGCCGGGCATGCGGGTGGCGTCCAGTCCGTCGCCGGGGACGGGGAAGTTGTGCCGCAGGGCCGAAGGTTCTGTCGATGCCATGTTCGTGCCTCGCTTTCTGCCTGCATCGGTGTCACTTAGGCGAACCTAATCCGGGGTGATGGCCGGGCGCGGGGGCCGAACGTCCCGATTGAAGGGCCCAGTGGGGCACGTCCGCGCCGGCCCTGCGATGCGCCTACAGCAGGCCGCTCCAGTACGGCCAGAAGCGGGTGAGGACGAGCATCGCGATCACCCCGTACCAGGCGCCGAGCAGCATCCAGTGCGTGTCCCGGAGGATGTACAACACACCGCGGGGCACGGGGACGATGCCCCGTTCGAGGCAGTGCAGGGTGACGTACCAGAACAGGGCGATGGTCACGATCCAGATGGCGGCGCAGTACGGGCAGAGCTTGTTGAGCTCGTACAGCGACTCCCCGATCAGCCAGTGCACGAACGCCACGCCCACCAGCGCCCCGCCGTCCAGCGTGAGCCACAGCCGCCGGTGCAGGCGCGCTCCGGCGAGCACGGCGATGCCCAGCGCGGTCACGGCGGCGAAGGCGCCGAGGCCGAGCAGCATGTTGGGGAAGCCGAACAGGCTGCCCTGCGGGCTGGACATCACGCTGCCGCAGCTCACGACGGGGCTGATGTTGCAGGGCGGTTGGTAGGCCGGGTCCTTGAGGAGCCGCCAGGCGTCCACGGTGAGCTGGAAGGAGGCGAGCCAGCCGACGGTCCCGGTGAGGGTCATCATCCATCCCGTTCGGCGGCTCGCTCCCACTGTCTCAGGGCGCCGGGTGGTCGTGGCGTCCGGTGCGAGCGCGGGGCCGTGACTCATGCGGCTCGCCGGGAGCCGGAGGCCGGCCGGGTCCGGCCCGCGGTCGTCGGGACTGCCGCCGGTGTGGCCCGTCGTCGGTAGACCAGGTACGGGCGGGCCAGGTAGCCGATCGGGGCGCTCCACACATGCACGAGCCGGGTGAACGGCCAGGCCGCGAAGAGCAGGAAGGCGGTGAGAGCGTGCAGCTGAAAGAGCAGCGGGGCTCCGGCGATCGCCTCGGGGTGCGGCTGGAGGACGAACAGGCCGCGGAACCATACGGAGACGGTGGAGCGGTAGTCGTATCCGGCGCCGAAGACGTTGTGCGCGGCGGTGGCGGTGATGCCGAGCAGGACGGTGGCGGACAGCAGCGGGAAGAGGAGCTTGTCGCTGCGGTCGGTGCCGAGGCGGATCTGGCGGGTCAGCAGCCGGCGGGCGCAGAGCATACCGAGCCCGGCGACCATGGCGATGCCAGCAACTGAGCCTGTCCACACGGCGGTTGTGTGGTAGGCGTGCTCGCTGATGCCGGCGGCCTCGGTCCACGCGTCGGGGATGGCGAGCCCCACGACATGCCCGGCGATCACCATGAACGCGCCGAGGTGGAACAGCGGGCTGCCCCAGCGCAGCCAGCGGTGTTCGAGGAGCTGGCTGGTGCGGGAGGTCCAGCCGAACTGGTCCTGGCGGTAGCGCCATACGTGGCCGACGGCGAACACGGCGAGGCAGATGTAGGGCACGGCGACCCACAGGAGCAGATCGGCGCCGCTCGCCGGGGCGGAGAGCGAGGTGTTCATCGGGGTCCTTCCGTACGGCTGGTCGGGGCAGGCGGCGGCACTCGGGTCGGCGGAGCCGGCATCGGCGGCACGAAGGTGCCCGGCGGGGCGAACTCCCCGTCCCCGTACGTCCCGTAGGGGTCGAGGCCGACTTCCTCGTTCGGCGGGCCCTCGGCGACGAGCTGGGCCACCGCCGCGCGGTCCGCCTCGGTGGGCGGCGGCAGCAGGGTGAGCAGCGCGGCCAGGACATGCCGGTACGCGGAGTCGGCGTCGGTCAGGGCGCGGTGGATCAGCTCAAGACCGCGCCGGTGCTGGCGCAGCGGTGCCTCGCCGCCGCCCGGGCCCGCCAGCGCGGCGAACTCCAGGACGACCGGCAGGTGGTCGGGCAGTTCGCCGCCGTCGGTGTCCCAGCCCGCGGCCTTGTAGCGCTGGTTGAGGGTGAGCAGGGCCATGCCGCGGCGGCGGGTGTCGCCGTGCAGATAGTAGGTGAGGTAGAGGCTGCTTTTGCGGCGCAGGTCGAACATCTCGACGTAGTGGCGTTCCAGTTCCTCCGGTTCCTGGTCGGTGAACCAGGTGGTGAAGGCGGCCAGGTGCTCGGCGGCGGGCGAGGGCGACAGTGCCTCGATGGTCGTGGTCAACACCGGGCGTGCGGCGGTCAGTTCGGTGTCCGGGTACTGCAGGAGCAGTGAGCACAGGCGCAGCAGCAGGGTGCGTGCCTCGGCCTCCTCGGGGGTGAGGCGGGCGGGGCGGCGTATGGCCGCGCGGACGCGGGTGCGGACTATGGAGGGCAGAGGGCTCATGACCGGCCTCCGGCGGGTGCTTCGGACGTACGGCGGCGCAGGGTGGGGATGCCGAGCATGACCTTGCGGGGTTCGGCGGTGTCGGACGACTCCACCGGGCAGCGGTTCTCCATCGCGGTCAGCGCGGCGGCGTCCTCCTTGTGCGCGGCGGGAACGACGTACCGGTCCTGGTACTTGGCGATGGCGAGCAGGCGGTGCAGGTCCTCCGCCTCACGTGCGGTGAGACCCACAGCCTTGAGTGCGGCCTCGTCGCCGTCCTCACCCAGGGTGCGTTCGCGCATGTACGAGCGCAGGGCGGTGAGCTTCATCAGCACCCCGGCGACCACGTCCGCGTCTCCTGCCGTGAACAGTTCCGCCAGGTACTCCAGCGGGATCCGCAGCCGGGTGACGGCGGCGAAGACATGGTCGGGGTCGTCCTGGTTTCCGCCCGCCGCGTCCACGGCGTCCAGGACGGGGGAGAGCGGGGGCACATACCAGACCATCGGCAGCGTGCGGTACTCCGGGTGCAGCGGCAGCGCGACCTTGTAGCGCATGACCAGGTCGTACACGGGGGAGCGGCGGGCGGCCTCCAGCCAGTCCTCGGGGATGCCCGACTCCCTTGCTGCCGCGATGACTTGGGGGTCGTGAGGGTCGAGGAAGACACCGCGCTGGGCGTCGAGGAGGTCCTGCTCGTCGGGGGTGGCGGCGGCCTCGCCGACGCGGTCGGCGTCGTACAGGAGCAGGCCGAGGTAGCGCAGGCGGCCGACGCAGGTCTCGGAGCAGACGGTGGGCTGGCCGGCCTCGATGCGCGGGAAGCAGAAGGTGCACTTCTCCGCCTTGCCGGTGGCGTGGTTGACGTACACCTTCTTGTACGGGCATGCCGTCACGCACATCCGCCAGCCCCGGCAGCGGTCCTGATCGACCAGGACGATGCCGTCCTCGACCCGCTTGTACATCGCCCCCGACGGACAGGCCGACACGCAGGCCGGGTTGAGGCAGTGCTCGCACAGGCGGGGGAGGTGGAAGAGGAAGGTCTGCTCGAACTCGAACTTGACCTTCTCCGCCCACTCGCCGGTCAGGTTCGGGTCGCCGCCGGCGTTCTCGGGGGCGCCGCCCAGGCCGTCCTCCCAGTTGGCGCCCCAGGTGATGGCGGTGGGCTTGCCGGTGAGGACGGAGCGCGGGCGGGCGACCGGGATGTCCTTGCCGGCCGGGGCGTTGACGAGGTTGTCGTAGTCGTAGGTGACCGGCTCGTAGTAGTCCTCGATGGACGGCAGGTCGGGGTTGGAGAAGAGGGACAGGAGCCGCTTGATCCGGCCGCCGGAGCGCAGGACGAGACGTCCGCGCTTGTCGAGCATCCAGCCGCCCTTCCAGTGTTCCTGGTCCTCGTAGCGGCGGGGGTAGCCGACGCCGGGCTTGGTCTCGACGTTGTTGAACCAGGCGTACTCGACGCCGGTGCGGTTGGTCCACGTCTGCTTGCAGGTGACCGAGCAGGTGTGGCAGCCGATGCACTTGTCGAGATTCATGACCATCGCGATCTGTGCCATCACGCGCATGTCAGTACTCCACATCCTGCGAGCGACGGCGAATCACGGTGACCTCGTCGCGCTGGTTGCCGGTCGGGCCGTAGTAGTTGAAGGCGTAGGTGAACTGGGCGTAGCCACCCGCGAGATGGGTGGGCTTGAGCAGGAGGCGGGTCAGGGAGTTGTGGATGCCGCCGCGTTTGCCGCTGACCTCGGTCTTCGGGACGTTCACGTTGCGGTCCTGGGCGTGGTACATGTACACGGTTCCCTCGGGCATGCGGTGGGTGACCACGGCCCGGGCGGCGACGACGCCGTTGCGGTTGTACGCCTCGATCCACTCGTTGTCCTTGACGCCGATCTTCTCGGCGTCGGCGGTGGACATCCAGATCACCGGGCCGCCGCGGGACAGGTCGAGCATGTACTTGTTGTCCTGGTAGTTCGAGTGGATGGACCACTTGGAGTGCGGGGTCAGGTACCGGACGGTGACTTCGGCGCGGTCGCCGCCGAGTTGCTCGTTCCCGTAGTGCCGGGGCGTGTTCAACGGGGGCCGGTAGACGGGGAGTTGCTCACCCATCTCGCTGATCCAGTCGTGCTGGACGAAGAAGTGCTGGCGGCCGGTGAGGGTGTGCCAGGGCTTCTTGTGCTCGGTGTTGATGACGAACGGCGAGTAGCGGCGGCCACCGGTTTCCGAGCCCGACCACTCGTACGACGTCATCACCGAGCGCGGCTGAGTGCGGGTGTCGGCGAACGTGATCCGCTCCGCCTCCCGTTCGGAGGCCAGTTCCACCAGGCCCTCGCTGCCGGTTTGCCGCTCCAGCTCCCGGAAGCCCTCGGTGGCCAGGCGCCCGTTGGTGGTGCCGGACAGGGCGAGGATCGCCTCGCACATGTGGCTCGCGGTGGCGAGGGAGGGCCGTCCGGCGGCGATGCCGTCCCGGACGGTGCCGTTGCGGCGCCGCAGGTCGTCGATCTCCTGGTTCGGGTGGACGGTGACGCCCTTGGTGGTGGTGCCCAGGGTGTCAAGGAGCGGGCCGACGGCGCGCATCTTCTGCGCGGTCGCGGCGTAGTCCCGTTCGATGACGACCAGCTTCGGCATGGTGCGGCCGGGGATCGGCTCGCACTGGCCGGTCTTCCAGTCCCGTACGACGCCGCCGGGCTGGGCGAGTTCGTCCGGGGTGTCGTGCAGCAGCGGCACCGCGAGGACGTCCGTGCGCTTGCCGAGGTGCTCGGCGGCCAGCTCGCTGAACTGGTCGGCGATGGTCAGGAAGGTGTCGTAGTCGGTGCGGGCCTGCCAGGGCGGGGCGATGGCCGGGGTGAAGGCGTGTACGAAGGGGTGCATGTCCGTGCTGGACAGGTCGTCCTTCTCGTACCAGGTGGCGGCCGGCAGGACGACGTCGGAGAGCAGGCTGGTGGAGGTCATCCGGAAGTCCATGGTGACCAGCAGGTCGAGCTTGCCCTCGGGTGCCTCCTCCCGCCACACCACGTCCTTCGGGCGCGCCTCGGGCGGGGTCTCCTCGGAGCGGACCGCGGCGTCGGTGCCCAGCAGGTGGCGCAGGAAGTACTCGTTGCCCTTGCCGGAGGAGCCGAGCAGGTTGGCCCGCCACACGGTCAGTACGCGGGGGAAGTTGGCCGGGTCGTCGGGGTCCTCGACGGCGAACCGCAGCCGCCCGGACTTCAGCTCGTCCACGATGTGCTCGGCGACCGGGCGGCCCGCGGCGGCCGCCTCGTCCGTCAGGTCGAGCGGGTTGCGGTTGAAGCCGGGGTGACCAGGAGACCAGCCCAGCCGCACGGCCTGCGCCAGGCAGTCGGCGAATCCCTTGCCCTTGAACCGGCCGTCACCGAGCGGGGACGCCAACTCGTCGGGCCCGAAGGCCTCGTAACGCCACTGGTCGGAGTTCAGGTACCAGTACGAGGTGCCCGCCATGTGCCGGGTGGGCCGCTGCCAGTCGAAGGCGAACGACAGGTGCTGCTGCCCGGTGACCGGGCGGACCTTCTCCTGGCCGACGTAGTGCGCCCAGCCGCCGCCGTTCACGCCCTGGCAGCCCGTCATCGTCGTCAGCGCCAGGAACGCCCGGTAGATGGTGTCCGAGTGGAACCAGTGGTTGGTGCCCGCACCCAGCGCGATCATGGAACGGCCGTTCGTGCGCTCGGCGTTGCGGGCGAACTCCCGGGCGATCCGGGCCGCCTGCTCCGCCGGTACCGAGGTGATCGTCTCCTGCCAGGCAGGGGTGTACGGCTCCGACGCGTCCTCGTACGAGGAGGGCCAGCTGCCCGGCAGACCCGCCCGCTTCACCCCGTACTGGGCGAGCATCAGGTCGAAGACCGTGGTCACCAGCCGTCCGCCGATCCGGCGGACCGGAACGCCCCGGACCATGACCGAACCGCCCTCGGTGCCGCCCTCGTCGAACCGGGGCAACGCGATCTCGACGGTGTCCTCGGCCCGCTCCAGCAAGCTCAACTCCGGGACGACATCGCCCAGTTCGAGATTCCAGCGGCCTCGCCCGGCTTCCCCCCACCGGAAGCCGAGCGAGCCGCCGGGGACCACCGGTTCGCCGGTGGCCCCGTCCAGGAGGACCGTCTTGAACTCGGCATGCTCGTCTTCATGGCCGAGTTCGGCGGCGGTCAGGAACCCGTCGGGGACGAGTCCGTGGTCGTGCTCGCGCAGGGTCACCAGAAACGGCGCGTCGGTGAACTTGCGCAGGTAGTCCTGGAAGTACGGCACCTCGCGGTCGACGAGGAACTCGCGCAGGATCACGTGCCCCATGGCCATCGCCAGCGCGCCGTCCGTGCCGGGGTGCGGGGCCAGCCATTCGTCGGCGTGCTTGACGTTGTCCGCGTAGTCGGGGCTGACCGCGACGACCTTGGTGCCGTTGTAGCGGGTCTCGGTCAGGAAGTGCGCGTCGGGCGTGCGGGTGACGGGGATGTTGGAGCCCCACATGATCAGGTAGCCCGCGTTCCACCAGTCCGCCGCCTCGGGGACGTCGGTCTGGTCGCCGAAGACCTGCGGGGAGGCGATCGGCAGGTCGGCGTACCAGTCGTAGAAGGAGAGCAGGGTGCCGCCGATCAGCGACATGAAGCGGGCGCCGGCCGCGAAGGACGCCATCGACATCGCCGGGATCGGGGAGAAGCCGGCGACGCGGTCAGGACCGTACGTCTTGATGGTGTGCACCTGGGCGGCGGCGATCAGCTCGCTGACCTCGTCCCAGTCGGCGCGGACCAGGCCGCCCTTGCCGCGGGCGCGCTTGTAGGCGCGGGCCTTCGCCGGGTCGCCGGTGATCTCGGCCCAGGCCGCCACCGGGTCACCGAGGCGCTTGCGGGCCTCGCGCCACGGCTTCAGCAACGCGCCCCGCACATACGGGTAGCGGACCCGGCTGGGCGAGTACGTGTACCAGGAGAACGACGCACCGCGCGGGCAGCCGCGCGGCTCGTACTCGGGGCAGTCGGTGCCGATGGAGGGGTAGTCGGTGGCCTGGTGCTCCCAGGTGATGATGCCGTCCTTGACGTACACCATCCACGAGCACGAGCCGGTGCAGTTCACCCCGTGCGTGGAGCGCACCACCTTGTCGTGCGCCCAGCGGTCCCGGTAGAAGCCCTCCCACTTGCCGTCGTTCTCGCCGAACACGGCGCGTCCGTCGGCCGACACCTCACGGCGGGTGAGCAGCCGCCGGGCGGCCAGCGGCCAGCCTTCACCGGCGCGCGACTCCTGGCGTCGTGCGTTCTGATCGTTCTCCATGGCCCGGAACGCTATGTGTCGCGCACCGCGTCGCACCTGGGTCCGGCGGTCCCTGCCGGGCGACCTTCCGGCCCCCTCTGAGCGGTCGTAATAGGGCCCAATGGCCCTGGTGGTCGGGTCCGGTCGGCCGGGGAGCCGGGTGAGGCCGACGTTGCATGCTGGGCACTGATCGAACCGCAGATGCCCAACTGACTGTACGACCGCATTCCGTGCCTGCCGGGCGGCCAATTCCCCCGTCCCTGGCTGCCGCAGGTGTAGCGCGTACAGCGGGCGCGTGGCGCCCGGTTCGGTCGTGCGCCCGGCCGTCCCTTGCGGCCGGGCGCGGTTTCCCACCCAGCATTGAGGAATGGCATGACCACCATCGCCAGTGGGCCTCCCGGGACCGGCAACGCGAGCGGGCCCCGCACATACCAGAGCAGGCCCAAGGCGCAGGGCGTGAGGGCCCGGCATCTGCGCGCCCACGTACTGGTGGTGGGGTGGCTGGGCCTGGCCCTGCTGGCGGTCGCGGCACAGGAGACGCTGCCTATGGCCCGCTGGCTGGCGGTGCACATGTTCCTGCTCGGTGCCGTCACCACCGCCATCCTGATCTGGAGCGAGCACTTCGCCGTCGCCCTGTTGCACGCGAAGATCCCTGACGAGCGCTGGAGCACCGCCCGGCTCGTGATCGCCAACCTCGCCGTGGCCGGGCTGCTCATCGGCGTGTGGACCGCACCGCCCGTGCTGACCGCCGTCTCCGCCGCGCTGCTGGTGGCTGTGGCCACCGCGCACCTGGTGATGCTGGTCCGCCTCGGGCGGGGCGCCCTGGGCGGGCGGCTGCGGCCGGTCGTCTCCTACTACCGGGCGGCCACCGTGGCCCTGATCGCCGGTGCCGTCCTCGGCTGGCTGCTGGCCACCGGCGGTACCGGCGGGCCCGAGCGGTACGCGGGGCTGCGCCTGGCGCACATCCACGTCACCCTCCTCGGCTGGATCGGGCTGCCCGTCCTGGGCACGCTGTTCATGCTGTGGCCGACCGTGCTGGGCGTACGGATGAAGGACCGCACCACGAAGGTGTCCCGGTGGGTGCTGTGGTTCACCGGCAGCGGACTGGTCGTCGCAGTCGCCGCGCTGGCCCTCGGCTGGCGCTGGCCGGCCGCGGCGGGCCTCGGCCTGTATGTGGAGGGAGCGGCCCTCGCCGTCAACCTCCTCGTCCGCACCGTACGCGGCAACCGTCCCGTCTCCGCGGCGGCGGCCTGGATGCTCGCCGCCGCCACCTGCTGGCTGCTGATCGCGGTGACGGCGGACCTCGCCTGGCTGGTCACCCGGCCGCTCGCGGCGGCACAGAACGGGATCGACGCTCTGCTCCCTGTGCTGCTCGTCGGCTTCGTCGCCCAGATCCTCATCGGCGCGCTCACGTATCTGCTGCCGGTCGTCCTCAGCAGCGGCCCCAAGGACCGGGCGGTGGTACAGGCGCTGCTCGAACGGGGCTGGCCGGCGCGGCTGGTGGTGCTCAACACCGGTGTCGCGCTGGCGGCACTCCCGCTGCCCGGCCCGGCCGCGACGACCGGCGTGCTGCTGGCCGCGCTGGCCGGGGCCGCGTTCCTGGCGCTCGCGGTGCCCGTGCTCGTCCGCAGCGGCCGAGGGCTGTCGCCGGAGGCAGGTGCGGTCGGCGTGACACGGCGCCCCGTCCTGTGGGGCACCGCCGCGGGCGCCGTACTGACCGTGCTGGCCGTGCTCGTGGCCAACAGCGGCGGGGATACGGGCGGCCGGGCGAGCGCCGCCGGGGCGTCGGGTGCGGGCTCCGGGACCGGGCCCGCCCGAACCGTCGCCGTCACCCTGGCCGACATGCGTATACGCCCGGCCCGCATCGAGGTCGCCGCAGGCACCGCGCTGCGGCTGAAGGTCACCAACACCGACGCCCAGCGCCACGACCTCAAGGTCGAGGACGGTCCCGCCACGCCGATGCTCGCCAAGGGCGACACCGGCGCACTCGACCTCGGACCGGTCACCGAGAACCGCGAGGCGTGGTGCACGCTGCCGGGCCACAAGGCGGCCGGAATGACCATGGACATCGTCGTCAAGGGCGGCGATACGGCAGGCGATACGGCAACGGACAGCGGCGAACACGAGGGACACGCATCGGCGGCCGGCAATGACGACTCCGGTTTGGACCTCGCCGCCGACTACTCCACCAACTGGCAGCCACGCGACGCCGGCCTGGCCCCCGCGCCGGGCGGGACGGTCCACAAGGTCGAACTGCACGCCGCCCGCAGAACGTTGGAGGTCGCCCCCAGCGTGAAGCAGCAAATGTGGACCTTCGGCGGCACCGCACCCGGCCCCACCCTGCACGGCAAGGTCGGCGACGTTTTCGAGGTCACCCTCGTCAACGACGACCACGGCATGGGTCACGGAATCGACTTCCACGCCGGCGCACTCGCCCCCGACAAGCCCATGCGCACCATCCAGCCCGGCGAACGCCTGGTCTACCGCTTCCGCGCCGAGAAGGCCGGAGCCTGGCTGTACCACTGCAGCACCGCACCGATGCTCCAGCACATGGGCAACGGCATGTACGGCGCCATCGTCATCGACCCACCCGGCCTGACGAAGGTGGACCACGAGTACGTACTGGTCTCCTCCGAGCTGTACCTCGGCACCCCGGGCAGCACCGCCCATGTGACGAAGATGCGCCAAGGCACCCCGGACGCCTGGGTGTTCAACGGCATCGCCAACCAGTACGCCCAGCGACCGCTGAAGGCGAAGGCCGGTGAGCGGGCCCGCTTCTGGGTGGTCGCCGCAGGTCCCGGCGACGGCGTCGCCTTCCACCTCGTGGGAACCGTCTTCGACACCGTCTACAAGGAGGGCGCCTACCTGCTCAAGCCCGGTGATCCGGGCGGCGCGCAGGTGCTGGACCTGGCCCCGGCCCAGGGCGGATTCGTCGAGACGACGTTCCCCGATGCCGGCCACTACGCCTTCGTCGACCACGACATGCGTCACGCCGAGGCCGGGGCGCACGGCATGGTGGAGGTGAGCGACTGATGGACACCGTCGGCTGGTGGTCCCTGGTGCGGTTCGCGCACGTGGCCGGTGCGGCCTTGTGGGTCGGTGGGCAGTTGGCCCTCTCCCTGGTGATTCTGCCGCTGTCCCGCCATCTGCTCGCCCCGGAGGCCAAGGACTGCTTCACCGCCGCGGCGGGCCGCCGGTTCGGGATGCTGACAGGGGCGGTGTTCCTGCCCGTGCAGCTGGCCACCGGCTGGGCCATGGCCTGGCACAAGGGCGTCACCTGGGCCTCCCTCGCCGAACCCGGCTACGGCCGCACCCTCGCAACCAAACTCGCCCTCTTCGTGCTGGTGATGCTGGCCGCGGCCGGCCACGGCATCGCCCACGCCAAGGGCCGCCCCGACCTGGCCCGCGCCTTGGCGGTCGTCTCCCTCGTCGGCTCACTCGGCGTCGTCCTGCTGGCCACAGCCCTGCCCGCCACGTGACCCATGGCCGGGACAAAGAAAACGGGACAAAGAAAAGAGGAGGCATCATGCACACCCAAGCCCCGCTGGACGCAGCCACCGTGGAGTCGCTCCTGGCGGCGGCCGTGGCGGCCCCGTCGATCCACAACACCCAGCCCTGGCGCTTCCGCCTGGACCCTGACCGCCAGGTGCTGGAGGTCCATTCGGCGCCGGAGCGGACCCTGCCGCTGACCGACCCCATGCACCGCGCCCAGTACCTGTCCGTGGGCGCCGCGGTCTTCAACCTCCGCCTCGCCGCAGTCCACCTGGGCCGGCGACCCGAGGTGAGGCTGCTGCCGGACCGTCACACCCCCGGACTGCTGGCCGCCGTACGACTGACCGGTCCGCTCGGCGCGGACGACCAGCCCTCCGACCCGGGCCTTTATGAGGCCATCGCACGACGCCACACCAGCCGGATGCCCTTCACCGGCCGCCCGGTGCCCGAGCCGATCGTGGCGGAGATGGCGAGGGCCGCGCAGTCCGCCGACGCCCGCCTGCACCTACCGGACATCGCCGGAACCCGGCGGCTGCTGCGCCTGACCGCCGCAGCCGAGGCCCGCAACCGCGCACACCCGGAACGCTCCACCGAAACCCTCACCTGGCTCACCGCCCCCGGCTCGGACGTCTCCTACGGCATTCCCGTCACCGCCCTCGGCCCGCCGGACGCAGCCGGACGGATGCCGATGCGGGACTTCACCAGCCCCCTGCCCGCCCTCCGCCGACCCGCCCTCTTCTTCGAACGCCACGTCCAGCTGGGCCTGTTGTGGACGCCCCGCGACCAGCGGGAGGACTGGCTGCGCGCCGGCCAGGCACTCCAGTACGTACTCCTCACGGCGACCGCCCACGGCCTGCGCACCTCACTCCTGCACCAGGCCATGGAATGGTCCGACCTGCGGGCCGCGACGGCCCTCCCGCGAGACAAACGGTGCCATCCGCAGCTGCTGATCCGTTTCGGCTACGGCCCGGACGGCGCCGGCACACCGCGAGGACCCGTGCACTCCGTTGTTCGTCCCGCAGCACCGTCGGCAAGTGAGTAAGACGGGCTGAGTGCTGCGGTCTCTCACAGCGCTGCGGCCCGGCATCCACGGCGGACAGGCGCGAGCAAATCCCTGCTGTGCATGGACGTCCGACCCTTCTGGTGGCCCGATCGGTTTCCACAGGCTGTGACGTACCTGGCCGCCGGTTCGCGCGGCGGGGTGGGCGGGCGTCGGGTGTTCTAGGGTGTGCGTGTGGCCGCATCCGGTCGCGGTACCTGGTGTAATCCCGGAAGGGGTGAGGTGCCAGTGAACGGCGACGAGGGGCACCCGATCAAGGCGCCCGGGGTGATCTGGGATGCGGATCTGGGCAGCATCGCCGAGCAGTTCAGGCAACTCACCCGGGCGCAGGAACGGGTGCAGGCGCTGCTGGACGCGGTGCTGGCGGTCAGTCGAGAGCTGGAGCTGCCAGTGGTGCTGCGGCAGATTGTGAGCGCCGCGATGCAGCTGGTGAACGCCCGCTACGGTGCCCTCGGCGTGTTCAACGAGGACCGGGTGGGCCTTGAGGACTTCATTCCGCGCGGCCTGAGCGACACCGAGTACGAGGACCTGGCCGGAGTCCACCCCCCGCACGGACGCGGCCTGCTCGCGCACCTCATCGAGAAGCACGAACCCCTGCGCGTGGATGACATACCGCACCATGCGGACGCGGTCGGCTTCCCCGCGGGGCACCCCCCGATGCGGACCCTGCTCGGGGTGGCCATCGGCGTGCACGGGCGTATCTACGGCAACCTGTACCTGACCGACCGGCGCGACGGCCAACCGTTCGACGAACAGGACGCGGCCGTCGTGACCGCGCTGGCCGGGGCCGCCGGCATCGCCATCGAGAACGCCCGCCTGTACCAGCAGGTACGTACCTCCGCTGAGCAGTTCCAGCGCTTGCTGCTGCCCACCCTGCCCGACCTGGCCCCGTTCAAAGCGGCCGCGGTGTACCGGGCGGCCACCGCTCCGGGCCACCACCTGGGTGGCGACTGGTACGACGCTCTGCTGCTCCCGGACGGTGCGTGCGCCGCGATCATCGGCGACGTGGTGGGCCACGACCTGACGGCGGCGGCCGCCATGGCTCAGGTCCGCAACATGCTCCGCGCGCTGCTGTACGACCGGCTCTCCCCGCCGAGTCTGGTCCTGGACCGGCTCGACGACACCCTGCACTCCATCACCGAGGCCCCCGTCACCACCGCCTGCCTGGCCCGCATCGAACCCGACGGCGACGGCTGGCGCCTGCACTGGTCGACGGCCGGCCACCTGCCCCCACTGGTCATCGGCGCCGACAGCCGCACCCGCTACCTGCAGGCCGAACCCGGCGTGCCGCTGGGCGTCGACACCCGCCTGCCGCGCCCCGACCACACTCATCCGCTGGCGCCCGGGGACACGGTGCTGCTGTTCACCGACGGCCTGGTCGAACACCCCGAGCACGCGCTGGACGCCGGACTGGGCATGCTCGCGGCCACCGCCACCGCCACCGCCACCGCCGCCGCCCACGCCGGGCTGCCCCTCGACGAGTTCTGCCGCACCCTGGCCGACCAGAACCCCAGCGACGGCCACGACGACCTCGCTCTTCTCGCCGTGCGCATCCCGCGCACCGGTCCCGGGAACCACCAGGACTGATAGCAGTGGCCACGCCTGCGCCACTGCCTTTCGACATCCAGCAGTCGAGCCCGGAAACCGGGCGGTACAGCCACCGCCACGGCCCCACGAAGAGTCCCGGGCAGCACGACTGGGATGCCCGGGCTGTCTTTGGCTGGTCCCGTTAACCCGTCCTGAGAGTTGCTTCGCGCCACCGTGCGTCCGCAGATCCCGTACAGCAGGCACCAGAGGGCCGGAGGCCAGCTGCGGACTGCGCCTCACTGCGTGCCGCTCGTCCCCCTGAGTTCCCGTCCGGTGACCATCTCGGACTCGATCCGTACGAACACCGCATCCCGCAGGGGCATCCAGGATGTGGGGCCGGCCTGCGACAGCCGTTCGTGCTCGGCCGGATCGGTCACCACGGTCGCCCGGCCGGTGACGACCACGCTCCAGCCGGACCGGGTCGCCGCGTCGAACTCGTCTGCCTCGAAGGCGACTACGACGCCGTCGATGGCGCGGACGAGGTGCGAGTCCGGTGAGGTGCGCAGCAGCACGGAGGCGTCGGTGTCCAGGGAGAAGTTGATGGGCAGGACCGCGGGCAGTGCCTGCCGGGTGTAGACCACGCGGCCGACCGGGACCTTGGCGAGCAGGCGCAGGCTCTCCTGCCGGTCGAGTGCGCGAATGGCGTCGTTCTGGAACATCCCTCCATCGTCCGCACCGCCGCAGCGAGGGGGTAGGGCCGGTCGGCCCTGCCCCCGGGCCACTTGGGGCGGGCGTACGGCCGATCGCAGCCGTGGTTTCGCGTGAGCCGCGAGGGCAACGCGGTGCCTGGGGCCGTACGGAGGGACCGTCGGGCCCGCACCACGGGACCGTCTGCCCGTCGGCAGGGACTCATGGCCCATGCCTCCGGGCGGCCCCTGAGCGGACAGTGGTGACGGGACGCCGTCCCGCAGGCAAGGGGCCTGTGGAACGCCTGCGATCCCGGTGGCGCCGTACCACCATCACGAGGAAAGGGACGGACAACATGGTCCAGCCGTCGAAGTCGAAGAGCGGCAGCTCACCGTCGGGCGCGCCGGTGTCGCGCCGGGCGTGGCTGATGCTGGCCCTGGCCACGGTCGGTTTCGCCGTGAACTTCTGGGCGTGGGCGCTGCTCAGCCCGCTCGGCCCGCGGTTCAAGGACGGCCTCGACCTGTCGTCGTTCGAGCAGTCGCTGCTGGTGGCGGTGCCGGTCGTGGTCGGCTCGCTGGGCCGTATCCCGGTGGGCGCGCTGACCGACCGGTTCGGCGGACGGGTGATGTTCCCGATCGTGTCGGCGGCCACCATCGTGCCGGTGCTCTACCTCGGCCTGGCCGGGCACTCCTCGCTGGCCGCCCTGCTGGTCGGCGGGTTCTTCCTCGGCATCGGCGGCACCGCGTTCGCCGTCGGCGTGCCGCTGGTCAGCGCCTGGTTCCCGCCCGAGCGGCGCGGGCTGGCCATCGGCGTCTTCGGCGCCGGCATGGGCGGCACCGCCGTCAGCGCCCTGACCACGGTGAAGCTGGTCGACGCGGGCAGCATGTCCACCCCCTTCCTGATCACCGCCGCGGTCCTGGCCGTGTACGCGGTGGCCGCCGCGCTGCTGCTGCGTGACGCCCCCGGCCGTACGGTACCGACCGAGCCGCTGGCCCGCCGCCTGGCCGCCACCGCCAAGCTGCCCATCACCTGGCAGGCGTCCGCGCTGTACGCGGTGGCGTTCGGCGGCTACGTGGCCTTCTCCGTCTACCTGCCCACCTACCTCAAGACCGGCTACGGCCTGACCCAGGCCGACGCCGCGAACCGCATGGCCGGGTTCGTGCTCCTCGCGGTGGCGATGCGTCCGGTGGGCGGCTGGCTGTCGGACCGCATGGGCCCGGCCCGGGTGCTGGCCGGCTCGCTGGCGGTGGTCGTGGCCGGGGCGGTTGTGCAGTCGTTCAGTCCGGCGCTGGCCCCGGTGGGCACCCTCGCCTTCCTGGCCATGGCCGCCGCGCTCGGCGCGGGCAGTGGAGCGACCTTCGCCCTGGTGGCCCTGCTGACCCCGGCCAGCCAGGTCGGCTCGGTCACCGGCGTGGTCGGCGCCGCGGGCGGACTGGGCGGCTTCCTGCCGCCGCTGGTGATGGGCTCGCTGTACGGGGCGTATGAGTCGTACGCGATCGGCCTGGCGCTGCTCGCCATCGTGGCCGCCGCGGCGTTGGCGTACACCGTCACCGGGGTGCGCGCCGCTGCCGAGGGCGGCAAGCGGAAGCAGCGGGCCGGGCGCCCGCGCGGGCACCGCACCGCGGGCACCACTGCCTGACGGCGAGCGGACGACAACGACAGGTCGAGGATCAAGGAGAAGACCGGTGTGCGAGTACTGCGGCTGCCAGTCCCTGGAAACCATCGACGAACTGACCCAGGAACACGACGAGGTGGTGCGCCTCATCAGCCACCTCCGGCCCGCCCGCCGGGAGGGCGGGACGGTCCGGATGGCGGAGGTCGCCCGGGAGATCGCGCGGGTGCTCGGTCCGCACACCGTAGTTGAGGAGCACGGTCTGTTCCCGGCCCTGGCCGGGGACTTCCCCGACCAGATCGCCGCCCTGGAGGCCGAGCACCGCCGCATCGAGGCGGTGCTGGCCGAGGCCGCCGACGGCATGCCTGCGGACCCGGCCTGGCCGGAGCGGCTGATGGAGGCGATGGCCATGCTGCGCGACCACATCCTCAAGGAGCAGGACGGCGTCTTCCCGGCCGCACTCGCGAACCTCAGCACCGAGGAGTGGGAAGTGGTCGAGGCCACACGCGCGAAGGCGGGCAGCACCCTGTTCCGGCCGGCCGCCTGAAGGTCCAGCCGCTCGCGCCAGCAGAACAGTACTTTCGCAAGCCGGGTACCCCCGCTCACCCCGAGCGGGGGTACCCGGCTTTGCAGACGCGGGCATGGCCACGTCGAATCGGGGTAACCGGCCTCGCACGCATGCGATCTTTACCGAGCCCCGAGTTATTCATGGTGTGGCTGTTGACCCGCCTGGGGACGGCGGTCGTAGAGTCGGGTGCGGCCGGAACCGATCACAATTCGAACGGGTGCCCGGTGCGCCCGGGGCGGAGTGGCACGGTGAGCGCGGAGACCAGCCGGAAACAGACGCGGGCGGGCATGGACAGCGATCTGGCGGAGGCGCTGGTGCGCAGCCGCCGGTTCTTCACCAAGGCGGAGGTCTCCGAGGACCTGCGCACCCTGCATAGAAGCGGTGGCCGGCAGGCGGACGAGTTCTACCGGGACCGCTGGTCGCACGACAAGGTGGTGCGCTCCACGCACGGCGTGAACTGCACCGGCTCCTGTTCGTGGAAGGTGTACGTCAAGGACGGCATCATCACCTGGGAGGCGCAGCAGACCGACTACCCGTCGGTCGGCCCGGACCGCCCCGAGTACGAGCCGCGCGGCTGCCCGCGCGGCGCCGCCTTCTCCTGGTACACCTACTCACCCACCCGGGTCCGCTACCCGTACGTGCGGGGCGTGCTGCTGCATATGTACCGCGAGGCCAAGGCCCGGCTGGGCGGCGATCCGGTGGCGGCCTGGGCGGACATCGTCTCCGACCCGGAGCGCGCCCGCCGCTACAAGGCGGTGCGCGGCAAGGGCGGCCTGGTGCGGGCGAGTTGGGACGAGGCGGTGGAGATGGTGGCCGCCGCGCACGTACACACCATCAAGGAGTACGGCCCTGACCGGCTGGCCGGGTTCTCGCCGATCCCGGCGATGTCGATGGTCTCGCACGCGGCCGGCGCCCGCTTCTACTCGCTGCTCGGCGGCGCGATGCTCTCCTTCTACGACTGGTACGCCGACCTGCCGGTGGCCTCGCCGCAGGTGTTCGGCGACCAGACCGACGTGCCGGAGTCGGGGGACTGGTGGGACGCCGGCTACCTGATCATGTGGGGCTCCAATCTGCCGGTGACGCGTACGCCGGACGCGCACTGGATGGCCGAGGCCCGCTACCGCGGCCAGAAGGTCGTCGCGGTGTCGCCCGACTACGCGGACAACGTGAAGTTCGCCGACGAATGGCTGCCCGCCCAGCCGGGCACCGACGGGGCCCTCGCCATGGCCATGGGGCATGTGATCCTCAAGGAGTTCTTCGTCGACCGGGCCACGCCGTACTTCACCGACTACGTGAAGAAGTACACGGACCTGCCGTTCCTGGTGGCCCTGGAGGAGGGCGAGATGGGAACGTACACAGCCGGCAAGTTCCTGACCGCCACCGACCTGGGCGGTGAGCAGGCGGCGGCCGAGCACGCCGAGTTCCGCACCGTCCTGCTGGACGCCGCCACCGGACAGCCGGTGGTGCCGAACGGAACCCTCGGCGACCGCTACGGCGAGGCCGGCGCCGGCAAGTGGAACCTGGACCTCGGTGACACCCGGCCCTTGCTGTCCGCCGAAGGCGGCGGTGAGGCGCCGGTCGCCGTCGACCTGCCCCGCTTCGACGCGCCGGACGGCAGCGCGGGAAAGTTGCGGCGCGGGGTTCCCGTACGCCGGGTGGCCGGGCGGCTGGTGACCACGGTGTACGACCTGTTGCTCGCCCAGTACGGGGTGAACCGGCCGGGTCTGCCGGGCAGTTGGCCGTCCTCGTACGAGGACGCCTCCGAGCCGCACACCCCGGCCTGGCAGGCCGCGATCACCGGCGTGGACGCGGGCCGGGCGGCCCGGATCGCGCGGGAGTTCGCGGCCAACGCCGAGGAGTCCGGCGGCCGTTCGATGATCATCATGGGGGCGGGCACCAACCACTGGTTCCACTCCGACACCATCTACCGCGCGTTTCTGACGCTGACGACGCTGACCGGCTGCCAGGGCGTCAACGGCGGCGGCTGGGCGCACTACGTCGGCCAGGAGAAGGTCCGCCCGATCACCGGCTACTCGGCCATCGCGACCGCCGCGGACTGGAACCGGCCTGCCCGGCTGATGATCCAGACCGCGTACTGGTACCTGCACAGCGACCAGTTCCGCTACGACCCGTTCTCCGCCGACACCCTCTCGGCGGCCGGTGCAGGGGGCCCCTTCGCGGGCAAGTCCACGGCGGACGTCATCGCGCAGTCCGCGCGCATGGGTTGGATGCCGTCGTACCCGACCTTCGACCGCAACCCGCTCGACCTGGCCGACGAGGCGAAGACCGCGGGCCGACCGGTCGCCGAGCACATCGTGGACGAACTCAAGGCCGGGCGGCTGAAGTTCGCGGGCGAGAACCCCGACGCGCCGGAGAACTTCCCGCGCGTACTGACCATCTGGCGGGCCAACCTGCTGGGCTCCTCGGCCAAGGGCAACGAGTACTTCCTCAAGCACCTGCTCGGCACCGACCACTCGGTGCGCGCCACCGAGGCACCGCCCGACGCCCGCCCCCGTGACGTGGAGTGGCGGGAGGAGGCCCCGGCCGGCAAGCTCGACCTGCTGCTCACCCTGGACTTCCGGATGACCAGCACCACGGTCTTCTCCGACGTCGTCTTCCCCGCCGCCACCTGGTACGAGAAGCACGACCTGTCCAGCACGGACATGCACCCCTTCGTGCACGCCTTCAACCCGGCCATCCCCCCGCCCTGGCAGACCCGCACCGACTGGGACGCCTTCCACACCCTGGCCAAGGAGTTCAGCCGCCAGGCCGCTGGCCACCTCGGCACCCGTACGGACGTGATCGCCGCGCCGCTGCTGCACGACACCCCCGACGAAATGGCCAACCCGCGGGGAGAGGTACGGGACTGGAAGGCGGGGGAGTGCGAACCGGTGCCCGGCCGCACCATGCCCAAGCTCATCGCCGTCGAACGCGACTACGGGGCGGTGGCCGACAAGATGGCCGCGCTCGGCCCGCTGCTGGACAAGCTGGGCGCCACCACCAAGGGCATCACCTTCAAGGTCGAGCGTGAACTGGAGTATCTGCGCCACAAGAACGGCACCGTGCGCGGGGGAGTGGCCGACGGGCGGCCCTCGATCGCCCGGGACGTGAACGCCTGCGAGGCGATCCTCGCCCTGTCCGGCACCACCAACGGCCACCTCGCGACCCAGGGTTTCCACACCCTGGAAGCGCGCACCGGCACGCAGCTGGCGGACCTGGCGGCCGAGCACGAGGGCAAGCAGATCACCTTCGCCGACACCCAGGCCGCCCCGGTGCCGGTCATCACCTCACCGGAGTGGTCCGGCTCGGAGACCGGCGGGCGCCGCTACTCCCCGTTCACCGTCAACGTCGAGCGCCTCAAGCCCTGGCACACCCTCACCGGCCGCCAGCACTTCTACCTCGACCACGACTGGATGACCGCGCTGGGTGAGCAACTTCCGGTCTATCGGCCCCCGTTGAACATGGACGCGCTGTTCGACGAGCCGCGTCTCGGGAACGTTGGTGAACTGGGCGTGACGGTCCGCTACTTGACCCCGCACAACAAGTGGTCGATCCACTCCGAATACCAGGACAACCTGTTCATGCTGTCGCTGTCCCGGGGCGGCCCGACGATCTGGATGAGTACGCAGGACGCGGCCAAGGTCGGCGTGAAGGACAACGACTGGGTGGAGGCGGTCAACCGCAACGGCGTGGTCGCCGCCCGCGCGGTCGTCTCGCACCGCATGCCCGAGGGCACCGTCTACATGCACCACGCCCAGGATCGGCTCATCGACGTGCCCCGCACCGAGACCTCGGGCAGGCGCGGCGGCATCCACAACTCCCTGACCCGCCTGCTGATCAAGCCCAGCCATCTGATCGGCGGCTACGCCCAACTGTCGTACGCCTTCAATTACTTGGGCCCGACCGGCAACCAGCGCGACGAGGTCACCGTCATCCGCCGCCGGGCGAACCAGGACGTGGAGTACTGATATGCCCCGTGACGGAGTCACTATCGGACGCTGTATGGCTCAGATGGCGATGGTGATGAACCTCGACAAGTGCATCGGCTGCCACACCTGCTCGGTCACCTGCAAACAGGCGTGGACCAACCGCACCGGCGTCGAGTACGTGTGGTTCAACAACGTCGAGACCCGCCCCGGCCAGGGCTACCCGCGCCGCTACGAGGACCAGGACACCTGGAAGGGCGGCTGGGAACTCAACAAACGCGGGAAGCTGGCACTGAAGGCGGGCGGCCGGTTCAAGAAGCTGATCCAGATCTTCTCCAACCCCGTCCTGCCGTCCCTCGACGACTACTACGAGCCCTGGACGTACGACTACGAGACCCTGACCAACGCCCCGCTGCAGGAGCACACCCCCGTCGCCCGCCCCAAGTCCCTGATCTCCGGCAAGGACATGAAGATCTCCTGGTCGGCGAACTGGGACGACGACCTTGGCGGATCGGCCGCGACCAGCGAGCGGGACGTGCTGCTGAACGAGGTCTCCGAGAAGATCAAGTTCGAGTTCGAGCAGACCTTCATGTTCTATCTGCCGCGGATCTGCGAGCACTGCCTCAACCCGTCCTGTGCCGCCTCCTGCCCGTCCGGCGCGATCTACAAGCGGGAGGAGGACGGCATCGTCCTGGTCGACCAGGACCGCTGCCGCGGCTGGCGGATGTGCGTGACCGGATGCCCGTACAAGAAGATCTACTTCAACCACCGCACCGGCAAGGCCGAGAAGTGCACCTTCTGCTTCCCCCGCGTCGAGGTCGGCCTGCCCACCGTCTGCTCCGAGACCTGCGTGGGCCGGCTGCGTTACATCGGCCTCGTCCTCTACGACGCCGACCGCGTCCTGGAAGCCGCCTCCACACCGGACGAGACGGGCCTGTACGAGGCGCAGCGGAAGGTCTTCCTCGACCCGGGCGACCCGGACGTCATCGCCGCAGCCGAGAAGGCGGGCATCCCCCGGGACTGGATCGAGGCCGCCCAGCGTTCCCCGATCCACTCCCTGATCAACACCTACAAGGTGGCCCTGCCGCTGCATCCGGAGTACCGGACGATGCCCATGGTCTGGTACATCCCGCCGCTGTCCCCGGTGGTCGACGCCGTACGCGACACCGGCCAGGACGCCGAGAACCACCACAACCTCTTCGCCGCCGTCGACTCCCTGCGCATCCCCGTCGACTACCTCGCCCAGCTCTTCACCGCCGGGGACCCCGCCCCGGTGGACGCGGTCCTGCACCGCCTGGCCGCCATGCGCGCGTACATGCGCGACATCAACCTCGGCCGCGAACCGAACGACACCATCCCCAAGTCGGTCGGCATGAGCGGCGAGCAGATCTACGACATGTACCGGCTGCTGGCCCTGGCCAAGTACGACGAGCGCTATGTCATCCCGCCCGCCCACGCCGAACAGGCCCACAAGCTGGAGGAGTTGGCCACCGAGTGCAGCCTGGACTACGAGGGCGGCCCCGGCATGGGCGGCTCCGGCCCCTTCGGTGAGGCCTCCGGCGGCGCCGCCCCGATCGCGGTGGAGAACTTCCACGCCCTGCGCGACCGCCAGACCTCCGAGACCCCCGCCACCCCCACCGACAAGGCCACCCGCGTCAACCTCCTCAACTGGGA
>NZ_JAAKZX010000129.1 GCF_011045025.1 Streptomyces ureilyticus | reverse complement strand
GGTAGGGGAGGCGGGGGCGAAACCCTCTCCCGCCCGCCCGGCGGCGCCGGTACCAGTCGCGGCAACCCGTACGGCAGTGCCCCGTACCAGACCCACGCCACCGCGAAGCCGAACCCCAGGCACAGCACACCCCCCACCGCGTCCAGCCAGAAGTGGTTGGCCGTGGCGACGATGACGATCAGCGTGGCCGTGGGGTAGAGGAGGCCGAGGACCCGGACCCAGGGGACTGACGCGAGGGCGAAGATCGTCAGGCCGGACCAGACGGACCAGCCGATGTGCATGGAGGGCATCGCGGCGTACTGGTTCGACATGTTCTTCAGGTCGCCGGACGCCATGGAGCCCCAGGTCTGGTGGACGACGACCGTGTCGATGAAGTCGCTGCCGTTCATCAGGCGCGGCGGCGCGAGCGGATACAGGTAGTAGCCGACGAGGGCCACACCCGTGGTCGCGAACAGCACCATGCGGGTCGCCGCGTAACGGCCGGGATGGCTACGGAAAAGCCATACTAGGACACCGAGCGTGACGATGAAGTGCAGTGTCGCGTAGTAGTAGTTCATGCCGACGATGAGCCAAGCCACCGAGTTCACGGCGTGGTTGACGCTCTCCTCGACGGCGATCCCTAGGTGGTGCTCCACCTTCCAGATCCAGCCGGCGTTGCGCAGCGCCTCGGCCTTCTGCTCGGGAACGGCGTTGCGGATGAGCGAATACGTCCAGTAACTCACCGCGATCAGAAGGATCTCGAACCAGAGGCGGGGGCGACGGGGCCTGCGCAGTCGGCGCACGAAGTCCTGGCCCGCGCGGCGGCGGCCGTCCACCTCGTCCGCGACGGGCGTCGGACCGGCCTGCTGGCCTTCCAGAGTCGTCACCGTCGTCTCGCCCATGGGTGAAGAGTCTGCCAGAGAATCTGTCCCCCACCGATCATCCGTCGGTTGAGTCCTGGCCGCACGTTCTACGCCTGAGGGACGTAGGAACGCGGCGTTTTCTACTGCCTAGGGACGATTTCTTTCCCCAGGGGACGAAGCGGTCGACCCCCGTACCACCAGCTCCGGCATGAACACGAACTCACTGTGGGGAGCCGGTGTTCCCCCGATCTCCTCCAGCAACGTCCGCACGGCGGCCTGGCCCATGGCGGGCACCGGCTTGCGGATCGTGGTGAGCGGCGGGTCGGTGAACGCGATGAGCGGGGAGTCGTCGAAGCCGACCACCGAGACGTCCCGCGGAACCTCCAGGCCACGCTGCCGCGCCGCACGGATCGCACCGAGCGCCATCATGTCGCTGGCGCAGACGACGGCCGTGCACCCGCGGTCGATCAGAGCGGTGGCGGCGGCCTGGCCGCCCTCCAGCGTGTAGAGGGAGTGCTGCACCAGCCGCCGCTCGACGTCGTCCGTACTCAGGCCCAGCAGGTCCTGCATCGTCCGCACGAAGCCCTCGATCTTCCGCTGTACGGGCACGAACCGCTTCGGGCCCAGAGCGAGCCCGATGTTCGTGTGACCCAGCGAGACGAGATGGGTGACGGCGAGGGTCATCGCCGCGCGGTCGTCCGGCGAGATGAACGGGGCCTGGACCTTCGGCGAGAACCCGTCCACGAGGACGTAGGGGACGCCCTGGCCGCGCAGCCGCTCGTAGCGCTGCATGTCCGCGGAGGTGTCGGCGTGCAGCCCCGAGACGAAGATGATGCCGGCGACACCACGGTCGACGAGCATTTCCGTCAGCTCGTCCTCGGTGGAGCCGCCCGGAGTCTGGGTCGCGAGGACGGGGGTGTAGCCCTGCCGGGTCAGGGCCTGGCCGATGACCTGGGCCAGTGCCGGGAATATCGGGTTCTCCAGCTCCGGCGTGATCAGGCCGACCAGGCCCTCGCTGCGCTGCCGCAGGCGTACGGGGCGTTCGTAGCCGAGGACGTCCAGTGCGGCGAGTACGGACTGGCGGGTGGTGGCGGCGACGCCCGGCTTCCCGTTCAGGACGCGGCTGACGGTCGCTTCGCTCACCCCCGCCTGGACTGCGATGTCGGCAAGCCGTGTGGTCACAGGGCTGGACTGTACCGGCCGGTTATCGCCGTGCACACCGGTCCGGCGTGGTGGGCGACCTGGTGACCGGCCCGGTCCGGGCTGCTGGGTCATCGCGCTCCCTGGTGAGAGTGGCGGCAAGGGCTTGCAGAGTCTTGCATAAGCAGTACTGGCTGGCCTACGTCCGTATCTACGTCCGTAATCAGCGTCTCACGATGGTCGCTCCGGGGTCACGCCCGGATAACTTCGTAGATCACTTGCACTTTTTTGCTGCAAGCTCTTTCGCGACTCTTGCAGCGCTGTTACGTTCAGCGTCGCCCGGCGGCGGCAGCGACGCGGTCCGCGAGTCGGCGGCGAGCGGCGGACGGGGCCGCTCTCAACACCACACGGGCTTTCACCCTCAAGGAGAACTCATGCGGCGTGGCATAGCGGCCACCGCGCTGGTGGCGTCCCTCGCCCTCACGGCGACGGCCTGCGGCGGAAGCGACAGCGGCGACAACGCCGGCGGTCCGGTCACCATCACCTGGTGGGACACCTCCAACGCCACCAATGAGGCACCCACGTACAAGGCCCTGGTCAAGGAATTCGAGAAGGCCAACCCTGACATCAAGGTCAACTACGTCAACGTGCCCTTCGACCAGGCGCAGAACAAGTTCGACACCGCCGCCGGCGCCAAGGGCGCCCCGGACGTCCTGCGCTCCGAGGTCGGCTGGACCCCCGCCTTCGCCAAGAAGGGCTTCTTCCTGCCGCTGGACGGCACCGAGGCCCTCGCGGACCAGGACAAGTTCCAGTCCAGCCTGATCGAGCAGGCCAAGTACGACGGCAAGACGTACGGCGTCCCCCTGGTCACCGACACGCTCGCGCTGGTCTACAACAAGGGCCTCTTCAAGCAGGCCGGCATCAGCAAGCCGCCCGCCACCTGGGACGACCTGAAGAAGGCCGCCGCCACCATCAAGGACAAGACCGGCGTCGACGGCTACTGGGGCTCCACCCAGGCCTACTACGCGCAGTCGTTCCTCTACGGCGAGGGCGCCGACACGGTCGACGCCGACGCCAAGAAGATCACCGTGAAGTCGCCCGCCGCGGTCAAGGGGTACGAGACCTGGGAGAGCCTCTTCGACGGCAAGGGCCTGCACAAGGCCGACACCACCGCGGACGCGTACGCCCATATCCAGGAGGCGTTCGTCAGCGGCAAGGTCGCCTCGATCATCCAGGGCCCCTGGGAGATCACGAACTTCTACAAGGGCTCGGCCTTCAAGGACAAGGCCAACCTCGGCATCGCCACCGTCCCGGCCGGCTCCACCGGCAAGGCGGGCGCCCCGACCGGCGGCCACAACCTCTCCGTGTACGCCGGCTCGGACCAGGCGCACCAGGAGGCCTCGCTGAAGTTCCTGAAGTTCATGACCTCGGCGAAGTCCCAGGAGACGATCGCCCTCAAGAACTCCACGCTGCCGACCCGCGACGACGCCTACACCGCCGAGGTCAAGGCCGACCCGGGCATCGCCGGCTACCAGGACGTGCTCCCCGCCGCCCAGAAGCGCCCGGCGCTGCCCGAGTACAGCTCCCTGTGGACCCCGCTCGACACCGAACTCAACGAGGTCGCCGGCGGCAAGAAGTCCCTCGACGAGGGCCTGAGCAGCGCTCAGACCGCGATCGCCAAGCTGGTCCCGGACTTCAGCAAGTGACTCCGCGTGGCCGTCGGGTCCCCCTGAGCTCGGGGGAGGGACCCGACGGCCACCGGCCTGCCGCCACCCGGCTCACCCCTGATCCGCAGATCTCCACGAAGGTTGCCGACCATGACAGTCGCCATCGACCGCGCGACCGGCAAGCGCCGCGGTGAGCGAGCGCCGCGCCCCGGGCCACTGAGGCGCCTCAGGCACAGCTACCAGAAGTACTGGTACGCGTACGCCATGATCACGCCCGTGGTCGTCGTGCTCGGCGTCCTCGTGCTCTACCCCCTGGGGTACGGCCTCTACCTGTCGCTCACCGACGCCAACAGCCTCAACACGGCCCGCACGATCGGCGTCAACGAGATCGAGGCCACCTACAAGTTCATCGGCCTCGACAACTACGCCGACCTCCTGTGGGGCGAGACCGCGTACGACCGCTTCTGGTCGCACTTCATCTGGACGGTCTCCTGGACGGCCGCCTGCGTCGTCCTGCACTACTCCATCGGCCTCGGCCTCGCGCTGCTCCTCAACCAGAAGCTGCGCGGGCGCACCTTCTACCGGCTCATCCTGGTCCTGCCATGGGCCGTGCCCACCTTCGTCACCGTCTTCGGCTGGCGCTTCATGCTCGCCGACAGCGGCGTCATCAACTCCGCCCTCGACGCGCTCCACCTGCCGACCCCGCTGTGGCTGGAGGACACCTTCTGGCAGCGGTTCGCCGCGATCATGGTCAACACCTGGTGCGGGGTGCCGTTCATGATGGTCTCGCTGCTCGGCGGGCTGCAGTCCATCGACTCGACGTTGTACGAGGCCGCTGAGATGGACGGCGCGACGGCCTGGCAGCGGTTCCGGTACGTCACGCTGCCGGGCCTGAGGTCAGTCAGCTCCACCGTCGTACTCCTCGGCGTCATCTGGACCTTCAACCAGTTCGCCATCATCTTCCTGCTGTTCGGCAACACTGCCCCCGACGTCGACATCCTCGTGACCTGGGCGTACTACCTGGGCTTCGGCCAGCAGCCGCGCGACTACGCGCAGTCGGCGGCGTACGGCATCCTGCTCCTCTCCATCCTGATCGTCTTCACCTCCGTCTACCGCCGCTGGCTGAACCGCAACGATCCGCAGCTCGCGATCTGAGGCAGGAGTCCCCATGAGCACCTCGACCCTTCCGACCACCTCCGCTGCGGATCAGGCCCCGGACGCGGTCCGGCCGCGCAAGGTCCGCCGCCGCGGTGATCGCGGCCTCGGCGCGTCCCTCGCCTCCCACGGCATCCTGATCGTCGCGAGCCTGATCGCGCTGTTCCCGATCGCCTGGCTGGTCTTCCTGTCCCTCGGCCCGGACAAGGACGACTACCTCCACCCCGGGCGCATCTTCGGGAAGATGACCTTCGACAACTACGTCTTCGTGCTCCAGGAGACAAAGTTCTTCGACTGGCTGACGAGCACGCTGATCGTCTCGCTCGGTGCGACGCTCATCGGCGTACTGGTCGCCTCGACGACCGGTTACGCGGTCTCGCGGATGCGCTTCCCGGGCTACAAGAAGTTCATGTGGGTGCTGCTGGTGACCCAGATGTTCCCGATCGCCGTACTGATCGTGCCCATGTACCAGATTCTGTCGGAACTCCAGCTGATCGACAGCTACCTTGGCCTGGTCCTCGTCTACTGCTCGACGGCCGTGCCGTACTGCGCCTGGCTGCTCAAGGGCTACTTCGACACGATCCCGTTCGAGATCGACGAGGCCGGGCGCGTCGACGGGCTGACCCCCTTCGGCACGTTCGCGCGGCTGATCCTGCCACTGGCCAAACCGGGCCTGGCGGTCGCCGCGTTCTACAGCTTCATCACCGCGTTCGGCGAGGTCGCGTTCGCCTCGACGTTCATGCTGTCCGACACGAAGTACACGTTCGCGGTCGGGCTGCAGAGCTTCATCAGCGAGCATGACGCGCAGCGGCATTACATGGCCGCGACGGCTGTGCTGATCGCGGTGCCGGTCTCCGCGTTCTTCTACCTTGTGCAGAAGAACCTGGTGACCGGGCTCACGGCGGGCGGCACAAAAGGCTGACCGTCACGTCCCGTACGACTCCCGCGCGCACACCGCGCGGGTGGCGGCCGCGGTGCCCATCCGACCCCGCCGGCACCGCGGCCGCCTCACATCCGTGACCCGGAAAACTCCGGGACTTCCGTAAACCGCCGAAAACCTGCAAGCGCCACAATTCCGTAGAACGGTGAATCCGAAGCCCCGTGAATCCGTAGACGCATCGACAGACCTCAGTGAACCGACCCCAGTTACGCATCAAGGACGCCATGAGCCAGCACTCCACTGACCCGGCCCCGGCCCCCGCTTCGACGTCGGCTCTCGCCACCGTCGCCAGACACCGCGACTGGTGGCGGGACGCGGTGATCTACCAGGTCTATCCGCGCAGCTTCGCCGACAGCGACGGCGACGGCATGGGCGACCTGGAGGGCGTACGTTCCCGACTGCCGTATCTGCGAGACCTCGGCGTGGACGCCGTGTGGCTCAGCCCCTTCTACGCCTCGCCGCAGGCCGACGCCGGCTACGACGTCGCGGACTACCGGGCCGTCGACCCCATGTTCGGCAACCTGCTCGACGCGGACGCGCTGATCCGCGACGCCCATGAGCTGGGCCTGAGGATCATCGTCGACCTGGTGCCCAACCACTCCTCCGACCAGCATGAGTGGTTCAAGCGGGCGCTCGCCGAGGGGCCGGGCTCCGCGCTGCGGGACCGTTACCACTTCCGCCCCGGCAAGGGCGCGAACGGTGAACTCCCGCCCAACGACTGGGAGTCCATCTTCGGCGGGCCCGCCTGGACGCGGGTGACCGAGCCGGACGGTACGCCCGGCGAGTGGTATCTGCACCTCTTCGCGCCCGAGCAGCCCGACTTCAACTGGGACCATCCGGCCGTCGGCGACGAGTTCCGCTCGATCCTGCGGTTCTGGCTGGACATGGGCGTCGACGGCTTCCGTATCGACGTCGCCCACGGACTGGTGAAGGCCGAGGGACTGCCGGACCTGGGCACGCGCGAGCAGGTGAAACTGCTGGGCAACGATGTCATGCCGTTCTTCGACCAGGACGGCGTGCACGCCATCTACCGGCAGTGGCGCACGGTCCTCGACGAGTACGCGAGAAATAAGAAAGGGCCCGAAGGGCCTTCCTTGGAAGGGCGGTGGTGGGAGACGGGCGGGCGCATCTTCGTCGCCGAGGCGTGGACCCCGACCATCGAGCGCACCGCCAACTACGTACGCTCCGACGAACTGCACCAGGCCTTCAACTTCCAGTACCTGAGCACGTATTGGGACGCGGCCGAGCTGCGTACGTGCATCGACCGCACCCTCGACGCGATGCGCCCCGTGGGCGCCCCGGCCACCTGGGTGCTGTCCAACCACGACGTCACCCGGCACGCGACCCGGTTCGCCAACCCGGCCGGCCTCGGCACCCAGATCCGTATCGCCGGAGACCGCGACCTCGGCCTGCGCCGGGCCCGGGCGGCGACGCTGCTGATGCTGGCGCTGCCCGGCTCGGCGTACATCTACCAGGGCGAGGAGCTGGGCCTGCCGGACGTCGTCGACCTGTCGGACGAGGTGCGCCAGGATCCCGCGTACTTCCGGGGCGCGGGCCAGGACGGTTTCCGCGACGGCTGCCGGGTGCCGATTCCGTGGACCTGTACGGGATCGTCGTACGGCTTCGGCGCCGGCGGCAGCTGGCTGCCGCAGCCCGCCGATTGGGCCGAGCTGAGCATCGAGGCACAGACCGGGACCGAGGGCTCCACCCTGGAGCTGTACCGCTCCGCACTCGCCGTACGCCGTGAGCAGCCCGACCTCGGCGCAGGCGACCGCGTCGAGTGGCTGAAGGCCCCTGAGGGCGTACTCGCTTTCCGCCGCGGGGGGTTCACCTGCACGGCGAACACCGGGAACGACGCGGTGACGGTACCGGCGTACGGCCGAGTCCTGCTCACCAGCGGCGAGGTGACGGTCACGGACGGGGGAGAGGCGAAGGTGCCGGGGGATACGACGGTTTGGTGGACGACGGGCTGAGTATTCGTCAGGTCCGTTCTCGCACCAGCCATCTGCGGTCGAAGTTCAGTGCCCGCTGCTCGGTTCAGGGCGGCGGGCACTGCTGCCGTTTGCGGTTGTTGGTGAGTCGCTTGGGAGGGAACAGGCTCCGAAGCCGTGCGCGCAGCTTCATCGCGCCAAAGCAGCTTCGTAGGTTGGTATCCGGCCCGGGGATGGCCGGATGTGGCTTCAAAGCAGCTTGCCGACCGTGGCTCGGCTGGAATGGCCGTCCGGCCCTCACGGGCCCAACCGGGCGAAGACTGGTGCCGTCGAACCCGCGTAGCGGGCTTGACTCGGCCATTGAGACTCCACCGCAGCGCACCTTGCGGATCACCGAAGAGAAGACTCGTGACGGGCGAGGGCGGACGGCGCTGGGGTACGTTCTGGGCATGGGGAGGCGCGTGATCGCGATCGCGGTCTGGTTGGTGCTCTGCGCAGCGCTGGGCGGGACGCTTGGGTCCTGGCTCCTGGACGACTCCTGGGTCGAGGGTGCCGTGAAGATGTCAGCTATAGGCCTGGCCACCTGGGTGGCGTTGGAGATCCGCGGCAGAGCAACGGGCGGCCGGACTCCAGGCCAAGGCGACCAGTAACGGCATCACTGGCCGCAAGTCCCCTGACACGCAGCCACTCACTGGACACCGCCCGCTACATTTAGTGCACATATCGTGACTTGAGAAGCCAGAGGGCACATGTACGAGGATCGACCTAAGGCTCCCTCCGAGGTCAAGCGGAAGTTGCGTCAGCATGCCCGATTCGGCTGTTGCAGGTGCGGACTCCCTATTTACCAGTACCACCACATTATCCCGTATAGCGAGGACCAGCACTTTCGAGTAGAGGACATGATGCTTCTCTGCCCTTTGTGTCACGACATGGCAACGAAAGGAGTGTTCAGTGAAATCCAGCAAAGAGAAATGCAAGTGAGCCCATTCAATGCCCGAAAGGGGCTTACGGGGGGAATGTTATATACTAGGCAAGAATACTGTGCGGTACTGGCGGGCGGTGTCCTGCTGGTCGGTGAAGGGCCGGTGATCGTTGCAGACGGGGAACCGCTCTTGACGCTCACCCCGGGCACGAATGGGCATGTCAGGTTTTCAGTGAACCTGCGTGACGAGAATGACGCCCTGGTGGCCCTGATCCAAGACAATGAATGGATATCAGGTGATGCGACGGTGTGGGATATGGAATCGGACCACCAAAAATTGGTGGTCCGATCTTCCGCCAACAGAGTTGCACTGAATCTAAACATGAAAGGTGAGCCGGCTCACCTTCGAGCTAAATTCTGGCACTCTGGCTACATGGTTGATTTGCGCGGAATCGGCATCCGGGTTAATGGAGTAAATGCTGGCCAACACCTTTCGGAAGGGCTTGCGTTCGCCGGTATGGCGCTTGATCTGGACACCGAAATCCCGCGCGTGCAACTCACACCGCAGCTTAAAAATGGGTTCCTCGTCAGCGAGCACAATCCACTGGAGCGGCTAAAAAAGACTGTAGAGGCGTGGAGAAGGCTCAAGAGCGAAGAGCCCAGCAGGGGTACGAGGACCTAGCCGTGGCCGGGACCCGCGCTCCTGCGTCAACCGGAGGAGAATAGGGACCGGGCGCTGAAGTCTCCATGGCACGAGTAGTCGTCTACTTGCGCGTCGCGCCCTCCGGCCACAACACGCGCACCGGGACCCCGTTCCGCTGGGCGTAGGACACCACGTCGGCAGTGCCGCCGTATCCCCACGCCGGCTTTCCGTCCCATACCGCGAGCAGTTCGTCGGCCAGGCCGACGAGGATCTCACTGCCTGCCATATGCGCTTGAGAGTCTGAAGCCGTCATGCCGGTGTGGTGCACTTCTGCCGCCCGGCGCACCAACTCGTCATAGACCAGCCAGTGGCTTTCCGGCAGGCCTTCGCGGTATTGCTCAGCGGGTACGACGACTTCAAGGCTTCCCCCATGCTCAAGTACCGCCTCGGCGAACCACGCATCCGGACCGTCGGCGATGCACGAGATCCCGACCAACTCGGTTGCGTCGAACTCGCGAATGGCCTCTGCGAGAAGCTGCCGAACCTGCTGCTCGACTTCTCGGCTCAGCCCGCGGTGTCCGGTGATTCCGACGCGCATGGACGCTTCCTCCTACAGCTACACGTAGACGCCGTGAAGGCGTTCATCGAAGTCGCGCACCACCTTGGGCGGCGACGTCAGCGACAGTGACCGGCGCACCGCGCGTGAGCGCTCCACGATCCGGCCAGAACGGTACTGGAGCCCTGTGTCCAGTGCCCTGGACGCCAGGGCGAACGCGGCCTCGATTCTTCCAGCCGCAAGATGGCCGGCGGCCAGGTCCAGGACGACCAACGCCCGTTGTTTCGCGTGTCCGGAGGTCAGCGCCTCGACGTCATCGCCGAGGACCCATTCCGCGAGGCCAAGGCGGGCGCCACAGGTGACGCGGCAGGCGGCCACCTTGTTCGCGTCGAAATGGAAGACCCACGGCCACGGTGGCGGCTCTTCATGCGCGATTTTCTCCGCTACTGCCCTGCTCCGTGTCAGCGCGCGGTCAGCGGCACGCCGGTCGCCAATCGCCGCGTGAGCTAGCGCGTCGACCGAGCACAACCATGCATCAGCCACTGCCGGACGTTGCTCGCCCAGATACCGCCGTGCCCTCCGCGCGAGGTTGAGCGCCTGCGCACCATTCCCGCCATGCGCCTCAAACTGCGCGAGGCTACCGGACTGATATGCGGCAAGTAGCGGATCTTGTGCGGAGCGCGCCGCCCGGATCGCCGAGCCGTACCAAGATCGCGCTGACCCGTGGTCGCCCATGTCCCACGCCAGCCAAGCCGCCAAGCTCGCTGCCTCACTACCTACCGCAGCCAACCGCTGGCGATGTCCATCTTCTCCGGCGTCCCGCGTCACGTTCTGGATCAGCCTGATATGCGCATGGACAGCCTCGGCGAGATCACGCGACGGCGTCGAGCTGTCGAGTCGGCGGTACGTTGCGGTGTTCAGCCGGAGGGCTGCCGCCTGGTGTCCCGTAGCGTCTACGTTCGGGACAGCACCCAGTATCGGGCTGGCCGCCGCTGCGGCCACACCACCCAGGAATGCGCGTCGCTCCACTTGCTCAAATCCGTTCCGCACCGTGCTTTGTTCGGCCAGTCCGACCATCCGGACAGGGATGCTCAGGTGGGCGGCGATCGAAGCCAGGGTGTCCGTGCTGTAGGAGCCGGCCCCGCGCTTCTCCAGACGGGAGACCGCTGACTGTGACAGCCCGCATGCCTCGCCCAACTGCTTCTGTGTCATGCGAGCTTCCTTCCGGACCAGCTCGATGACCCTTCCGTAATCGCCCCCGCGAGATGCGTCTCTGATCGCCGGTGACTGCCAGTTCATCGGCTTCTCCCCACGCTACGAGCCTCCACCAACGGTGCCACGAAGCCGTACTCGTACCCGCCCAGTGCATATCCCTATGCGAGTACCGCATCAGCTGATGTTCCCATGTGCGTCACCGGCGTTGACTGTCTGTCAGCCGTCGTGCGAGGGGCACAGCAACAGGCGTCCCACGTCCGGCGGTTACTAGATCCGGGGCCCTGTCCTCGATCCCCTGTTGGGGACGGAGCCGCCAATTCGACCGCAGAGGAGCAGTCCTCATGACCCGCCGAGCCCGGATTGCCGTGACCGGTGCACCGTCCGCTGTCGCCTTCGCAAGGGACCGAGTCATAGCGCATATCCAGGCGTGGGGCGTACGGCTCAGCGAAGAGGAACAAGACGCGATCAAGCTCGTCGCTTCCGAGCTGATCACCAACGCTGTGGTTCACGCCACGGGTTTCGTCACCGTGGGCCTCTACCTCAATCAGGAACGGCTTCTCCTGGTCGTCCACGACTGCAACCCCCAGCCGCCCAGGCGTCAGGTCACCACGGAGGACGACGAAGGGGGCCGCGGCCTGGTCCTGGTCGAATTCCTCGCTGCACGGCACGGCTGGCAGCCGACGAACAACGGCAAGAAAGTCTGGGCGGAGTTCGACGTACCCGTGCCCGCGTCAGCCGTACACGGCGGAGTGCTGCGCGAGCGCATGCGTGCCGTGGCCCCGCGCGCATACGCCCACGTCATGCCGGAGCGCCGCGCACTGGTGCCCGGTCTGTGAACGCGGCACACCAAGCGCCCCCAGGAAGCTGATGAGTCACCCGGCGTGGGATTCGTCATCTCGATGCTTGACATCGGACTCGTCCCCCGCTGTGCCGTCGTGCTTCACGACCACTACAACGGCGCCGGTCGCGACGTCCCCCGTGGCGGTCGGCGCCTGTGCAGAGGCCCAGAACACCCCTACGAAGGAGGCACTTTATGTTCGCTCACTCGGATCGGCTCCCTACCGGGACGCCCCTGCCGAATGGCATCAGCACCCCCACACCATGGGGGCTGCGACGCATGGCGCCGTACCCGGCTTTCGCACCCTCGTATGCCCGTGTTGAGCTGGACCCGGTGACCCAGACCGGGCGCTATTTCGACGCCACCGGGCAGGTCATGGAGATGCCCGGACATGGGACCAGCACGGGCACCAAGCCCGCGACCAACACCGGCAACCCCTCCGACGGCGCGGGCCCCGGCGGCAGCGGTGGCGGCGACCAGGACACCGGGAACGACAGCGACCAGTGAGTGACACGGGTCCGGTTCTGGTCGTCACCAACCTGGACGACCCCACGACCGACCTGGTGATCGACGAGCTGCACGACCGGGGCGTCCCGGTCGTGCGGTTCGACTCCGGGGACTTCCCCGCCACCTTGTCGTTCGCGGCCACCATCACCGGCGAGGGCATCACCGGCAGTCTCGCCACGCCCTCGCGTACCGCCGATCTGTGGCGGGTGCGGTCGCTGTACTACCGCCGCCCCTCCGGCTTCACCTTCCCGCACCTGGACGAGCAGACAGCCCGCTTCGCCGTCACCCAGGCCCGTTACGGCCTCGGCGGCGTCATGACTTCCCTGCCGGGCTGCCTGTACGTGAACCACCCGCACCGCATCGGCGACGCCGAGTTCAAGCCCTCCGGCCTGGCCGCCGCAGCAACAGCAGGTTTCACGCTCCCGCCGACGCTCCTCACATCCGACCCGGACGCGGCACGTGCGTTCACCAAGGCGTACGGCCCGGTGATCTACAAGCCGCTTTCCGCACCCCTGTACCGCAATGCTGACGGTGTCTCATGCACGGTGGAGGTCGCCCAAGTGACGGCCGAGGAGATCGACGATGCGGTCTCCGGAACAGCCCACCTGTTCCAACAGCGCGTCGACAAGGTCGCGGACGCGCGCGTGACCGTCATCGGGGACGACGTCTTCACCGTCCGGATCGACTCGGACCTGTTGGACTGGCGCACCGATTACGACCGGCTCACCTATACCCCCGTGCAACCCCCGCCTGGCCTGGCCGCTGCCATGTTCCGTTACCTGAAGCACTTCGGGCTGGTCTTCGGCTGTTTCGACTTCGCCATCGGCCGTGACGGGCAATGGTGGTTCCTGGAGTGCAACCCCTCCGGGCAATGGGCGTGGCTGGAACCGGAGACCGGGCTGCCGATGGTGGCGGCGATGGCGGATCTCCTGGAGAGGAAGACGGGATGAACGACAAGGAGTTGAGGGCACGGCTCGTCGAACGACTGACGGACAGCGGGCACCTGCGTACCGAGCCTTGGCGAGCGGCGGTGTCTGCGGTTCCGCGCCATGAGTTCCTTCGCGGGGGCTTCTTCCAGCAGGTCGAGGGTTGCACGCCCACGGCCTGGGCTCCGGTCATGCCGGACGATGCGCGGTGGCTGGAGGGGTGTTACGACGATGCCTCGTTGGTGACGCAGATCGCCGGAACGATCGTGCCCGGGGACATCCGTGGGGAGATTATGCGCGTCCCCACCTCGTCCAGCACCATGCCCGGCCTGGTGGTGCGCATGCTCGAAGACCTGAGGGTCGACGAGGGCCATCGTGTCCTCGAAATCGGCACGGGCACCGGCTACTCCACGGCTCTGATGTGCCACCGGCTCGGCGCCGACCTGGTGACCTCCGTCGAGGTCGACGAGAACGTGTCAGCCCGCGCCCGAACCGCCCTGGGGCAGTGCGGGTTCGCACCGAACCTGATCGTGGACGACGGTCTTGCTGGCCACAAGGACGAGGCTCCTTACGACCGGGTGATCGCTACTTGCGGACTCCTCACCGTTCCGCAGAAGCTGATTGAGCAGACCCGTCCCGGCGGGATCATTCTCGTCACGCTCTGCGGTTGGCTGTACTCGTCCGAACTGACCCGGCTCACGGTCCACTATGACGGTACGGCGTCCGGTCGGTTCCTCGGCGGACAGATCTCCTTCATGCTCGCCCGCCCACAACTGCCGCCGCAGCTCGGCCTGCTACCCGATCTCGACACCGGCGACGAGCGTCAGACGGCCTTCGGTGCCGACGTGATCGACGACTGGAACACCCGGTTCGTTGCTCAACTTGCCGCCCCCCGCGCGCAGCGCGTCACTCTCACCCGTGATGGGCGGACGGAGAGCCTGTTCCTCGACGTCGACACCGGCGCTTGGGCAGTGCTGTGGGAGAACCGCGGTCAGTGGATGGTCCGGCAGAGTGGGCCCTCCCGTATCTGGGACGCCATCGAGGAGCACATCACCCGGTGGCGCGCTGCCGGGGCACCACCACTGGAGCGGTTCGAGATCACAGTGACATCCGATCAGCCGTCGATCACCTGGCCTGGCGGCTGACCTCCTGCCACAACCACGCCGTACCTCGGATCCGCCGACGCCCCGCCCTTCAGTTATGTCGGATGCAGTTGGCCGTCCCGGCGTTAGGTCCTGTCTCCCCGATCACAAGTGGGGCCGGCGCCGTTGTCGTCGCTGCCGGATCCCAGGTTGGTGAACCAGACCTGGTCCCAGACGGGCTCGTCCGTGGACGCGGCCCGGCGGGCGCGGAAGCGGACCGTGCCCGTCGTGTCGCCGAGGCCGAAGGCGACCGCGAAGGTGTGGGCCATGACGGCATCCAGCGGGTCGGGGCTGTCGTGCCGTACGTCCGCGAGAGGAAGGAGCACCGTGCCCGGCACGAACGCGCCGGGCCGGGGACGGGTGAGGAGGGCCACGGGGCGGCCGTTGCAGGTCAGGCGGGAGGACAGCGAGTTCTCGCGCGTCAACTCCCAGCGGCGCTGCGGGAGTCCGACGGCCACGGAACGCTTCGACTTCCGCCGGGCGAAGTCGATGGTCAACGTGGCCGGCGCCTCACCCACCGTCAGCAGCAGCCCACGGCCGGGGTCCCTGCGGTCGGCCGACACCCCGTGCGGGGCACGGATCCGTACCACGGGGGCCGACGGCGACCAGGCGTCGACGCACACGGACCGCCGGTCCACCGCCACCGTGACCGGACCGCCCGGACCGTCGGCGAAACGCCGTGCGATCCACAGGGGCACACCCTCCGCCCGTGCCCGGCCGGCGAGCGCGCTGACCGCCGCCGGGCCACCGGCATGACGTACCGACATATCCCCAAGAAGCTGGGCGAATTCGGCCGCCCGGCGCGCCTTCACCGGCTTCGTGGACCCGGTGATACGCGTGACCGGCACGATCCCGGTACCGGAGGGGAAATGCGCGAACGGTCGCTCGGAGCCACCGCCGCCGAGCCACTGCCCCCGCAGATACGCGTCCGCCATGGCCACCATGTGCAACTCGGGCAACGGGGTCGTCCTGCTCCCCACCTTCAGCCCGCCCTCGGTCAGTTCGACCGTCCTGGCCAGCGGATTCCAGGACTGCTCCGCGTACACGGTCTCACTCACCCGTGCGTCCCCCATGTCTCAGTCCGTCCGATGCGTTGTTGAAGCGCACTGTTGAAGTCGCTCAGGGCGCCGTGCGCGGTTCCGGTTCGAGGGCCTGGTCCGGGTGAATCACCTGGCCGAGGGTGCACGGGTAGCCCTGAGTGTGTGTCTGTGGCGCAGGTCACCGGAACCACCCGCACCCGGCGGAGAGTCACGGGTGTGAGGTGTATGAGGTGCATAGGACATGAGTGACCGCTTGCGCGCGCGGATACGGGCGGGTGACCGCGAGGCCTTCGCGGAAATCTACGAGGAGTACGCGCGCACCGTCTACAACCATGCCTTCCGGCTGACCGGCGACTGGTCGACCGCCGAGGAGGTGATGGCGGACACCTTCCTCGATGCCTGGCGCACCCGGGAACAACTGGAGCCGGAAGGCGGCACGGTGAAGCCCTGGCTGCTGGGCATGGCGACCAACAAGTCCCGCAACGCCAACCGGGGCCTCGGCCGTCGTCTGGCTTTCCTGGCCCGCCGCCCCGCACCGGACCCGGTGGCGGACTTCGCCGACGAGACCGCGGGCCGCCTCGACGACGCCCGCCGGCTGGCCGCCGTACGACAGGTGTACGACCGTCTGCGGCGCGGGGAGCGGGAGGTGCTGGCGCTGTGCGTGTGGTCAGGCCTGGACTACGCACAGGCGGCCGAGGCCCTGGGCGTCCCGGTAGGAACCGTGCGGTCGCGGCTGTCCAGGGCGCGGGCGAGGCTGTGGAAACTGACCGATCAGCAGCTGCGGGAAGAAAAGCCGGAAACCCGAGCAAACAAGGAAACCCGCGCAAACAATACGGAACCGCCGCGCCGTCGCGGAGAGCTACCAGGTGAGGCCGCGTTGGCGGCCATTCCGTTCCAGGAGATTCAGGAGGGACCCCGATGAACGCCGCCGGCTCCGGGCCGAGCCCCATCCGGGCCGAGCGTGAGGGCGAGGCCCGCGAGGAGCTGACCCGGCTGCTCCCGGCCCCACCCGAACGGGACGTCCCTCCTGGTCGCCACTCCCACCACAAGGACCGTTTGATGCAGCTCATCGATGACGACCAGAGCCGTACGTCCTCCGGCAAGGCCTCCGGAGATACCGCCTCCGGAGATACCCCGCAGACGAGGCAGCCCCGCCTCCGGCTACCGCGCCCGGCGCTGTGGATGCCCGCCGCGGCCCTGGCGCTGGCCGGGGCGCTCACCATCGGCCTCGTCACCACCATGGATTCCGGCTACGGCGTCGAAGAGTCCGGCGGCGACAGCGCGGTGGTCCTGCTCGACCGCATCGCCGAGGTCGCCGCGAAGTCGGAAGCCACGCCCGTACGCGACGACCAGCTGGTCTACGTCAGGAGCCTGGAAGCCGGAGCGGAGTGCCAGGAGGACGGCTCGTGCGAGCCGGAGCGACTGAGCGAGCGGGAGGCGTGGTGGTCACAGGAGCCGGGCCCGGTGAAGAAGCTGGCCGAGTTCCACGAGAACGGTGAGTACGTCCCGCTCAGGGAGCTGTTGCCGCCGGGTTCGCCCGGCACCCCGGCGGGCGTCGACCGCCCCACTTACCAGTGGCTGGCGTCCTTGCCCACCGACCCGGACGAATTGCTCGACGAGCTCTACCACCTGACGGAGTCGGTGAAGGGCGAGGAGAAGGCACAGGCCGTCTTCGACAAGATCGGCGAACTGCTGAACACGTCGGTCATGCCCCCGCGGACCGCCGCCGCGCTGTACGGAGCCGCGGCGAAGATCCCCGGGGTCGAGCGGGTCGAGGACGCGGTGGATCCGGCGGGCCGGCACGGGGTCGGCATCGTCCGCGTCGACAAGCGGGTGTCGTGGGCCACCGAGTGGATCTTCGACCGTGACACCCTGACCTACCTCGGCGAACGCAGCTACCTGACGAAGGACAGCCAGACGGGCAAGAAGGGCACGGTCCTGGAGGAGACCGCCATCCTGAAGCGAGCCATCGTCGACAACTACCGCCAACGCCCCGGCTCCACCCCGAAGTAGCGCCTGCGCCCCGCTCTCCGGCGTAACGGGGTGCCGCTGGGGGTTTCCCCGGTCGGGTGGTCGCGGGACCGTGGCAGACCGCCAACTGGCAGCTTCTGCAAGGAGTTTCCGGCATTTTCAGAGGCCCGCCTTCCGCTTCGGGAGGCGGGCCTCTACTATCTGCGGCACCGCAGGCTTGCAAGCTTTCAGCAAGAAACTTCAACGGCTGTTCCATGGCACCCGCAACGCGCCACCTTCGATGGAGAAGGACCCCACATGGCCAGTAGATCTCTCTCCGGCACCCTCGCCCTCATGGCGGCCGCCGCGGCCGTGCTCGTCGCCCCCGCGAGCACCGCGTCCGCGTCGCCGCCCGGTGACAAGGACGTCACCGCCGTCCTCTTCGAGTGGAACTTCGACTCGGTCGCCAAGGAATGCACCCGTACGCTCGGCCCGGCCGGGTACGGCCACGTGCAGGTCTCCCCGCCCGCCGAGCACATCCAGGGCGCGCAGTGGTGGACCTCGTACCAGCCGGTCAGCTACGCGATCGCCGGGCGGCTCGGCGACACCGCCGACTTCACCGACATGGTCGCCGCCTGCCACAACGCGGGCGTGAAGGTAGTCGTCGACACCGTCATCAACCACATGTCGGCGGGCGACGGCACCGGCACCGGCGGCTCCTCGTACAGCAAGTACGACTACCCGGGCCTGTACTCGTCGAACGACCTCAACGACTGCACCTCGCGCATCAGCGACTACACCAACCGCGCCGACGTCCAGAACTGCGAGCTCCTCGGACTCGCCGACCTGGACACGGGCGAGGAGTACGTACGCTCCGCCATCGCCGGCTACATGAACAAGCTGCTCGGGTACGGCGTCGACGGCTTCCGTATCGACGCGGCCAAGCACATGCCCGCCGCCGACCTCGCCGCCATCAAGTCGCGGCTGAGCAAGCCGGACGCGTACTGGAAGCAGGAGGTCATCCACGGTTCCGGCGAGGCCGTCCAGCCGACCGAGTACACGGGCAACGGGGACGTGCAGGAGTTCCGGTACGCGTACGACCTCAAGCGGGTCTTCAACAGCGAGAACCTCGCCTACCTCAAGAACTACGGCGAGGGCTGGGGCTACATGAGCAGCGGTGTCTCCGGCGTCTTCGTCGACAACCACGACACCGAGCGCAACGGCTCGACCCTCAGCTACAAGGACAACGCCAACTACACCCTCGCCAACGTCTTCATGCTGGCCTATCCCTACGGCGCGCCCGACATCAACTCCGGCTACGAGTTCTCGTCCACGGACGCGGGCCCGCCCAACGGCGGTACGGTCAGTGCCTGTTGGCAGGACGGCTGGAAGTGCCAGCACGCCTGGCCGGAGATCAAGTCGATGGTCGCCTTCCGCAACGCCACCCGGGGTGAGCCCCTCGCCAACTGGTGGGACAACGACGGCGACGCGATCGCCTTCGGGCGCGGCGACAAGGGTTACGTCGCCATCAATCACGAGTCGAGCGCCCTGAGCCGTACGTACCAGACGTCGCTCCCGGCGGGCACGTACTGCGACGTGCAGAGCAACACGGCCCTCACGGTGAACAGTTCGGGCCAGTTCACGGCCACCCTGGGCTCCAACACGGCCCTGGCGATCCATGCCGGCAAGCCGAGCTGCTGAAAATTCTTTCCGGAGGTTTCAGAACTCTTGCTGTAAGGCTTTCGGCGGCGATACGGTCGCGCGGGGTCGGACCCACGAGAGCCGTCATCGCAAGGAGTCCACATCCGTGATACCGAGATGGCCGGCGCCACCGAAGCGCCGTACCGCCCATACCGGCCGAGTCACTGCGGTCACCGTGACCGCGCTGGCCGCAGTGCTCCTCCAGGCCGCCCTCACGGCGCACGCGGACACTCCGCCTGCGCCGCCGTCCGGCGCCAGGCCCGCCGCCGAGCCCGCCCGCCACGACCTCACCCGCGACACCGAGGCCGATATCAAAGCCGACACCAAGGCCGAGGCGATCTGGCTCGACGCTGACACGGTCGCCTGGAACGGCGTCAAGTCAGCCGCTTCGACGCACCTGTTGTACGCCCGTGACGGCGACCTCTCGGACGCGCGCCGGCTGCGGCTGCGGGGGAGCGAGCTCACCGAGGCGCAGAAGGAGAAGTTCCCGCACCTGGCGAAGTACACCGCCTGGTCGGTCGATCCACGCGACCGTGACCGGGTCCGCGAGGCGCTGCGTGGCCGCGTCGTCGCGACCCAACTCGCCGCCGACGGCGCCGAGGTGGCCGTGACGGGGGTGCAACTCGCGGGCGTACTCGACGATCTGTACGACGACGCGACGGGCGCGGAGCTCGGTCCGGTGTTCCGCAGGGGGAAGCCCACGCTCTCCGTCTGGGCGCCCACCGCCCAGGACGTGTCACTGGAGATCGGCGCCAAAGCCGTGGCGATGAAGCGGGACGGGGACACCGGCGTCTGGTCGGTCACCGGCCCCAAGTCCTGGAAGAACAAGCCCTATCGGTACGTCGTGAAGGTCTGGGCGCCGACGGTCCAGAAGGTCGTCACCAACAAGGTCACCGATCCCTACTCCCTCGCCCTGATCACCGACTCCGAGCGCAGCCTCGTCGTCGACCTCGCCGACAAGTCCCTTGCACCCAGCGGCTGGTCGGGCCTGAGGAAGCCGAAGGCCGTCCCGTTGAAGGACGCCCAGATCCAGGAGCTGCACATCCGGGACTTCTCCATCGAGGACAGGACGGCGAAGCATCCCGGCACCTACCTGGCCTTGACCGACAAGGTCAGCGACGGCTCCCGGCACCTCAAGAAGCTTGCGGAGGCCGGGACTTCGTACGTCCATCTCCTGCCCGCCTTCGACATCGCCACCATCCCGGAGAGGAAGGCCGACCAGGCGACACCCGGCTGCGACCTCGCCTCGTACCCGGCCGACTCCGACCAGCAGCAGGAGTGCGTGGCCAGGTCCGCCGCGAAGGACGCGTACAACTGGGGCTACGACCCGTACCACTTCACGGTGCCGGAGGGCTCGTACGCCACTGATCCCGAAGGTGCGGACCGTACGGTCGAGTTCCGGAAGATGGTCAAGTCCCTCAACGAGGACGGGCTCCGGGTCGTCATGGACGTGGTCTACAACCACACCACCTCCAGCGGCCAGGCCGACACCTCCGTGCTCGACAAGATCGTGCCCGGCTACTACCAGCGGCTGCTCGCCGACGGCTCCGTGGCCACCTCAACCTGCTGCGCCAACACCGCACCCGAGAACGCCATGATGGGCAAGCTGGTGGTGGACTCGGTCGTCACCTGGGCGAAGGAGTACAAGGTCGACGGCTTCCGCTTCGACCTCATGGGCCACCACCCGAAGGCCAACATCCTCGCCGTACGCAAGGCCCTCGACGCGCTCACCCTCGAGAAGGACGGCGTCGACGGCAAGGAGATCATCCTCTACGGCGAGGGCTGGAACTTCGGTGAAGTCGCCGACGACGCCCGCTTTGTCCAGGCCACGCAGACGAACATGGCCGGCACCGGCATCGCGACCTTCTCCGACCGGGCGCGTGACGCGGTACGCGGCGGCGGCCCCTTCGACGAGGATCCGGGCGTCCAGGGCTTCGCCTCCGGGCTCTACACCGACCCCAACTCATCGGGGGGAAACGGCACTTCGGAGGAGCAGAAGGCCCGTTTGCTGCGCTACCAGGACCTGATCAAGGTGGGGCTCTCCGGCAATCTCGCCGATTACAGCTTCACCGACTCCGGTGGCAGGCAGGTCAAGGGTTCCGAGGTCGACTACAACGGGGCACCCGCCGGATACGCGGACGCGCCGGGCGACGCCCTCGCCTACGTGGACGCGCACGACAACGAGTCGCTGTTCGACGCGCTCGCCTTCAAGCTGCCGTCCTCGACAAGTGCGGCCGACCGCGCTCGTATGCAGGTCCTCGCCATGGCCACCGCCGCGCTCTCGCAGGGCCCGGCGCTGTCCCAGGCGGGCACCGACCTGCTGCGTTCCAAGTCCCTGGACCGCAACTCGTACGACAGCGGCGACTGGTTCAACGCGATCCACTGGGACTGCCGGGACGGCAACGGCTTCGGACGCGGCCTGCCGCTGGCCGCCGACAATCAGTCCAAGTGGCCATACGCCAAGCCCCTGTTGGGCTCCATCGAGGTGGGCTGCCCGGAGATCGAGGGCGCCTCGGCCGCGTACCGGGATCTGCTGAAGATCCGTACGAGCGAGAGCGTCTTCGGGCTCGCTACTGCCGAGCAGGTGCGGTCCGAGCTGGCCTTCCCGCTGTCGGGCAGGGACGAGACGCCCGGTGTGATCACGATGAAGCTCGGCGATCTGGTCGTCGTCTTCAACGCGACGCCCGAGCGGCAGACCCAGCGGATCGCGGCGCTCGCGGGGAAGCCGTACGCGCTGCATCCGGTGCAGGCCGCGGGCTCGGACGCGGTCGTCAAGGGCTCGTCGTACGAGACGGAGTCCGGCATCTTCGCTGTCCCGGCCCGCAGTGTCGCCGTCTTCTCGCAGGCCACCGGCTAGGCTGACGGCAAGAGCCGTAGAACAGGAGTGCCCATGCCGCAGATCACCGTCGACTACTCGGCGCCGCTTGCCGACGCCTTCGACCGGAAGGGCTTCGCGCTCGCGCTGCACACGATGGTGGTGGAGACGGCCGCCGCGAAGCTCCCGGCGTGCAAGACGCGGTTCCGGCCGGCCGAGGATCTCGTGATCGGCGGGGAGGTCGACGGGCACGTGCTGGTGCATGTCATGATCGCGCTGCTGCCCGGCCGTACGGAGGAGACGAAGGCGGCGCTGACCGAGCGGACGCTGGACCTGCTACGGGCCCATGTGAAGCCGGCCGGGCTCACGCTGCACGCTTCCGCGGAGGTGCGGGACCTGGACGCCTCGTACACCAAATTCGAGGAGTAGGGGCGTAGGGGCAGAGCTACGAAGCGAGCGCGACCAGCCGGCCGACGAGGTCCGTGAACGGGCCGTCGGCCGGCTCGTCCTTGAGCATGCGGCGCAGTAGTACCGCCATCTCGTCGTCGTATGCCGCGCTCACCGCCGTCAGCGCCGCGAAGTCGTGGACGAGCTGCGCTTCCAGCTCGGTGCGGGGAATGCGGCGGCCGTCCAGCCAGATCAGTGCCGTCGACTCGGCCAGTGAGATCCAGGAGCGGATGACGAGTTCCAGACGGGCGGGCGGGCGGTCGATGTCCAGATGGGCCAGTATCTGGAGGTACGCGGCCTGCCGTACGCCGTCCACGAGGGCGTTGGTGGCGGAGGAGCCCACCGCGGGGCCGCCCCGCATCAACGCGGAGAATCCGGGCCCGTGTTCGTCGACGAAGTCGAAGTACCGCCGCATCACCCGCAGCAGCCGTGTGCCCAGCGGGCCTTCCCGCGGCTCCACGAACCGGGTCGCCAGATCGTCGGCGGCCCGCTGCAACGCCGCCTCGTACAGACTGAGTTTGCCGGGAAAGTAGTGGTAGACCAGAGGTCGGGAGATACCGGCGGCCGAGGCTATCTCGTCGATGGAGACCTCGTCGGGCGAGCGTCGGCTGAACAGTTCGAGGGCGACGCCGATCAACTGCTGCCGTCGTTCCTCGACACCCATCCTGCGGCGTACTTGTACCCCGGTTGTCATGCGAACACCTTACCGATCGATTCCGGCCTCCAACGGGACGGTGCCGTAGGGCTGTTCGCATGTCCAGCGCCCGGACTCCGCGTGTCTGTGGGCGTCTGGTGGGTGTGGGGTGCGCGTCGGGTGGGTGCCGCGGGTGGGTGTCTGCGGAGATGGCCGCCGGGGCCGGGTGTGTGGTTCGGTGGGGCGGCCGATTGAGCGGGGGGCGCCTGGGAGCCGTATCGAGTGAAGGGCCCCCTGCCGGGGCTCTCTGCGGCGTGGAGTTCATGTCGCCGGACGTGACCGGAGGAAAAGATGAGGTTGACGCGACAGAGGCTGGCCGCGGCCGGAGCAGCCGCCGCGCTGCTGGTGCTGACCGGCTGCGGCTCGGACGACGGCGGGGAGAAGGTCCCCGCGACCGCGACCGGAAGTCTGGAGAAGATAGCGGGCCAGGCCGGCTGCAAGCCGAACATGCAGATGGACGAGGACACGATCCGGCAGGCCCTCTGCAAGAACTCCGGGGGCAGGTTCGTCCTCGCGACGTTCGCCACCGACCGCGGTCAGCGCGAGTGGCTGAACAGCGCGAAGGACTACGGCGGCTACTACCTCGTCGGCCGCAAGTGGGTCGCCATCGGCAAGGAGAAGACGGTCACGGCGCTGCGCGGCCAACTCGGCGGGACCATGGAGGAAGGGTCCGAACACATGAACCCTGGTGGCAGTCACAACAAGGGCGGCCACCACAGCTGACCACAAGGGCGGTCACACAGCTGACCGCCCTGGTCCGGCGCACTTCGAGGGCAAGCGAAAGCCGGCGGTGGGAATCCCACCGCCGGCTTTCTACTGCTTACTGCCTACTGCCTACTGTGCTACTGGCAGTCCTGGCCGCTGTTAATGCACTCGACCACCTGGTTCATCGTCTCCTCGTCGAAGAAGTTGAGGAAGTCGTTGTGGTCGGTGATCGGCTTGTGCAGCTCCGTCGGGAAGCCGTCCACCGCGAACGGGTTCTGGACCTGTCCGTTCTCGATCTGCGGCGCCGGAACGTCGTAGACCAGACGGGCCTGGAGCTGGGGGATGGCCTGGAAACCGTTGTCGCAGCTACCGTCCTCGTTCACGAAGGCCACGTGATCGCGGTGGTTGGCGCTGTCGATGTTCTGACCGTCCCAGCAGCTCTGGAAGAAGGACGTCCGCACCACGGAGCTGCCCTCGGGGCAGATCGGGTACTTGTCCGTCAGCTGCCGGTCCTCGAAGCCGGTGCAGCTCCAGTTCGTGTTGGCGTTGGCGAGGCCGTTGCTGAAGGCCTTGGCGTCACCGGTGATGATGCGCAGGGCCTGCGGCATCGCGACGACGTCGCTCTGCTTGTTGCCGACGAACTTCAGCTCAGCCTGGGTGGCTTCCTGGATCGGGCCGATGTTGCCTTCGGCACCGCCGCCGAGGTCGTTCGCGTCGAACTCGTCCTCACCGTTCTGCAGGCGCAGCACCGGCCAGTAGTACGACGACTTGTCGCCCTGGTTCTCGCAGCTGGTGTCGGCCTGGAGGAACTCCTCGTCGCTGGTGAACGCGTCGTTGTCCTGGTTGCCGACGTAGTCGTGCGTGTGCTGGGCACCGTTGTCGACACCCGGAGCAACGATGATGTTGTCCGAGTTGTGGTTGTCGTTCCCGTTGGTGCCGCAGCTCGTGGTGAAGCTGCCCGTGGAACCGGAGTCACCGTTGGCGGGGAGCCCGTTTCCGTTCACACCCTGCGGGCCGCCGTTCGGCTGAACCTGGGTGATGTCCTGGAAGTCGGCCGCCACCGGGCCGCCCTCCTGGCCCTGGTCCTGGCCCTGGTCCTGACCGTCACCCTGGTCCTGGCCCTGGTCCTGACCGTCACCCTGGTCCTGACCGTCACCTTGGTCCTGACCCTGATCCTGGCCATCGGCCTGGTCCTGGCCCTGGTCCCCACCGTTGTTGATCTGGTCGGCCGGCACACCCTCGCACTGGGCCATCTGCTCGGCACCCTGCGGAGGCTGACCGCCCGCGTTCCGGATGTTGATGTTCATCCGGTCGATGGCGGCCGCCCGCTTGGACTTCAGCGGGCCGAGGATGGCGTTGTCGACGTAGCTGGAGTCACCAGCCTGAGCCTGGCGCGTGTCCGCGAGACGGGTGTAGGCCTCCGAGATCTGCTGGTCGAGCTTCGCCAGCTCCTGGTCGACACCCTGGCGGGCGCCGTCCGGCACATCGGTCAGTGACTGGCCGACGTCCGGGCATTTGATCGTTGCCACCCCTGCGGCGGTCGTCTGCGCGTTCTGCTGCGAGTTCTCCTCACCCGCCGATGCGTAGATATTGGCCGCGAGCAAGCCGCCGCCACCCAGCGCGAGAGCCGCCGATGCGGCTATCGCCCGGTTGGCGAGCGTTGAGCGGCGTTTTCGGTTCGTGCGTCCCATGGAACTCCTCTGGCTTCCTTGCGGGGCATTGAGGCGCCCGACAGGAGGTGAAGCGGCGCCGTTCAATACGCAAGGGGCTCATGGGGTGTTCAGCGGCATCAGAAATTGGTGAGAGATTGGTGGAGCATTTCCGGCGCAAGGGGCCCAGAACCCCCTGTTTCAACGGCAGTTGAGGGGGTAACGCTGACTCTTGTTCAGCGAATGCCGGTGTTGTTTCAACGTCCCTGATCCAAATAGGCGAGAACGGCCAGCACGCGGCGATTGTCATCGTCCGACACCTCAAGGTCCAACTTCGCGAAGATGTTGGAGGTGTGCTTCGCAATGGCCCGTTCTGTCACCACGAGGCGCTCCGCGATCGCCGTGTTCGAGCGGCCCTGAGCCATCAGCTCCAGCACCTCCCGCTCACGCGGCGTCAGCCGACCCAGCGGCCGGCTCTCCGCCTGACGCCGCGACAACAGCTGCTGGATCACCTGCGGATCCATCGCGGTGCCGCCCGCCGCGACCCGGCGTACGGCATCGATGAACTGCTCGGCGTCGAAGACCCGGTCCTTCAGCAGATAGCCGACCCCGCCGGTACCGTCCGCCAGCAACTCCCGCGCGTACAACTGCTCCACGTGCTGCGACAGCACCAGCACCGGCAGCCCGGGTCTCGCCCGGCGCGCCTGGAGCGCGCACTGCAGCCCCTCGTCCGTGTGCGAAGGCGGCAGCCGTACGTCGACGACGGCGACGTCCGGCTCCAACTCGGCGAGCGCCCGCTCCAGTTCGGGCCCGCTCTCCACCGCCGCCGCGATCTCGAAGTCGTACGCCTCGAGCATCCGCACCAGTCCGTCGCGCAGCAGGAAGAGGTCTTCGGCTAGGACAACTCGCAAGGAATCTCCATGGTCACCATGGTGGGACCGCCCGCGGGACTGCTGACGGCCAGGATGCCGTCGAATGTACCCAGTCGCCGCTCGACTCCGGAGAGTCCCGAACCCGCCCCGATCACGGCCCCGCCCCTGCCGTTGTCGGTGACGGCGATCCGCAGCATCCCGTCCGCATGGTGCACATCGACCCAGATCCGGTCCGCTTCCGCGTGCTTCACCGCATTGGTGAGGACCTCGCTGACGGCGAAGTACGCGGCCGACTCGACGGGGGCGTCCGCGCGCCCCGGCAGGTCCACGTCCACCTCGGTGCCGACGGGCAGCCGCAGCGCCAACGCCCGTACGGCGTCGCCCAGTCCGCGCTCGGCGAGCACCGGCGGGTGGATGCCGCGGACCAGGTCGCGCAGCTCGGTGAGCGCGTCGGCGGAGGACTTACGGGCCTGTGCGAGGAGCTGCTTGGCCTTCTCCGGGTCCTTGTCGAGGAGCATCTCGATCGTGCCGAGATCCATACCCATCGCCACCAGCCGCGCCTGGGCGCCGTCGTGCAAGTCCCGCTCGATACGGCGCAGTTCGGCCGCGGAGGTGTCCACGGCGTCACGCCGCGTCTCGGTGAGCACCCGTACGCGCTCGGCCAGTTCGCCCTGGCTCGCGCCGAGGACGACCCGGGTGAGGCGGAAGTGGGCCTCCAGCATCCGAGGGGTGAGGAAATGGGCGAAGAAGATGAGGACCAGGCCCAGGCCGCCGGCGGCCAGGGCGGAGGCCTGCCCGGTCACCGGCACGAACCCGTACCAGTACCCGTGGGGGAGGACTCGCCACAGCCCGGCCGCGATCGCGAACCCCTCCAGCGGGTAGAGCAACAGCACCGCCGACAGCAGCGCGGTGACGAACCCCGCCGTCATGTCGACCGGCAGCCACAGCAGGTCCCGCCAGGTCGCCGGGTCGCGCAGCAACGCGAACGTACGCGTCCACGGATTGGCGCCCTTCGGGATCGGCCGGTACGCCGACGGGATCTTCACCCCGCACCACTGAGCGGCCAGTACCCGCCGCCAGTCCGCGAAGGCCCGTACGCCCGCGAGCACCCAGGGCGTGGTGACGAGCCCGATCCCGATCGGTATCAACGCGATGGACACCACGGAGAGCGTGAAGCACAGCACGGCCCCCGGCAGCAGTACCAGCGCCAGCCCGAGCCCTCGGATCGCCGCGAGCCCGATCCCCCGCACCCGTGCGGAACCGACACTTTTCGTCTCGATGGTCGTCATGGCGTCAGTCTGGCGGAGGGGGCGGGGC
>NZ_JAAKZX010000128.1 GCF_011045025.1 Streptomyces ureilyticus | reverse complement strand
ATAAGAGACAGTCCCATACCAAGGGGCTCCGCCCCTGGACCCCGCTGGGGCTGCGCCCCCAGACCCCCATCGGCTTGAACGGCCTCGTCCTCAAACGCCGGACGGGCTGATTGGGGCTGGGCTTGGCTGAACAGTGCAGGGGAGTTCAGGTGAGTGCAGGCGGGCGGCTGCTGCCACCCCAGCGGTAGTTACCGCCCCAGCGGCTGCTACCGCCCGCCCTTCTCCCTACGCGGGCCTGTGGCCATGGTTCGAGCGGCCCTTCTTCGTGCGCCACTTGCGTTTGCGTGTTTTCTTCGACATGTTTTCGGTTTAGCCGAGAATGCGGCATTCGTCGAGTGGTCACGCGCGGGCGATCGGTGCCGAGGTCGCTTCCGTGAGCTTGGTCAGGTCGTTGGGGGAGAGTTCGACTTCCAGGCCGCGGCGGCCCGCCGAGACGCAGATCGTGGCGTGGGCGTCGGCCGAGGAGTCCAGGACCGTGCGGAGCTTTTTGCGCTGGCCCAGGGGGGAGATGCCGCCGCGGACGTAGCCTGTCGTGCGTTCCGCCGCTGCAGGGTCGGCCATCGTGGCGCGTTTGCCGCCCACCGCCGCGGCCAGGGCCTTCAGGTCGAGGGAGCCTGCCACGGGGACCACGGCCACCGCGAGCTCGCCGTCGACCTCCGCCACCAGGGTCTTGAAGACGCGGTCGGGGGAGACGTTCATCGCCTCGGCCGCCTCCTCGCCGTACGACGGGCGGGAGGGGTCGTGCTCGTACGCGTGCATGGTGTACGCGACGCCCGCCGCCGTCAGGGCCACCGTCGCGGGCGTACCCCCGGACTGCTGCTGTTTCTTCGACTTCTTCGCCAACGGAACCAAGCCTTACGTCAGTTGAGACTCGTCGGCCCGCGGGTCAGCTCCGTCGCGGGCAGTGAGGGCAGGTTACGGATGATCGCCGTCTCCGCGCGCAGCAATTTCAGCTCCTCGCGCAGACGGGACGCCGTGTCCGGGGCCTGGAGCAGGCGCTGCTTCGCCGGGACGTCCAGCATCGCCGCCGCCGCTACCAGGTAGGAGACGACGGACGGCTCGTCCGGCAGCTCGCCGCCCGTCGACAGGGACCGTTCGCGCGCCCCGGCCAGCCGCTTCTGGTACTGGCGGAAGGCCCGCAGTACCCCCTCTGCCAGTGCCCCGGCCTCGTCTCCCGGGTCCTCCTCCAGCTCTTCCAGCTCAGCCGTCAGGAAGGCGCCGGACGTGTCCACCGAGAGCAGCCGTACGCGCCTCGTCCCGGTGGCCAGCACCTCGAAGCTGCCGTCGGCCCGCTCCCGGATGGTCGCCGCGTCCGCGATACAGCCCACCTTGTGGAGGGCCTGCGCGGGATCGTCGCCGAAACCGGCCGCGGGCCCGCGCTCCGGTACGGCCGTCTGGTCCGGCAGCCCAGGCGCGCTCGGCGCGACCTCGTGGCCGTCGCGGATCGCGACGACGGCGAACCGGCGCGGTTCGTCCTCGGGAGTCTTCAGCAATTCGCGCATCATGGCGCGATAGCGCTCCTCGAAGATGTTCAGGGGCAGGACGAGCCCCGGGAACAGCACCGAGTTCAGGGGGAAGAGCGGCAGCCGGACGGTGGTCACGACGCAAAAGCCTAATGGTCGCCCGGGTCGGCGGGTTCGCCGTGGTCACTCAGTGGACGCGTGGGCTCCGTCCTGCGTAGCCGGAACGGCGTGCGCGCGGCCACCTCCAGCCGTACACCGTCCCGGAGTTCGAGGAACTGGCCGAGCGGGTCGTCCGAGATCCGGTCCCAGGGGAACGAGGTGGCGTACGGCCCGATCCGGCGCAGCTGTGTCAGCGCGTCCTCCCAGCGTTCGAGCCGGATCAGCACGTACGTCAGCAGGTTGCGGACCTGGGCGGGCCACGGGTCGGCGGGCGCGTACTCCTGCGACAGGGCGATCGCGAGATCGGCCGCCGCGTCCAGGCGCTCGCGCGGCACCGCGCACCTGCCGCTCTCCTCGGTCAGATACGCGAAGGCCGCGCGCACGGGGAGTGCTTGGACGAGGGAGCCCGGCAGCGCGTCCTGCGCGGCCCGCTCGGCGAAGTCGAAGCACTCGCGGTGCGAGCCGTACCAGGCGGCGGACAGGTACTGGAGGGCGGACACATGGCAGCCGTAGTGGTGCGGGGAACGGCGTACGGCCTCGGCCCACAGGTCCTCGAACTCGGTGTGCGGCGCGTTCGTACCCCGGGCGTGGTCCAGCGCGATCCGCCACGGCACCGGATCGAGCGGGTCGGCCTCGGCGGCCGTGGTGATCAACGGCGCGACCTGGCGCAGCAGTTCGGCACGGGCCGGCGACTCCCAGCCCTGGCACACCGCCAGTTCGGCCTTGACCAGCAGCGCGTCGGGGTCGTGCGGGGCCGCGTACCGCCAGAGGGCGAACCACTCGGGGCGGGAGCGCGCGAAGGCGGCGAGACGCGTGGCGTACCGGTCGCGGTCCTCCCACTCGGCGGCCTCCCGCGTGGTGGCGAGCAGCTTGGCCGCGGGCTCGTACTCGCCCTGGCCCGCGGCGACCAACGCCGGCGCGAGCCGCTCGTCCGGGGCGTCGAGCAGCACCTCGTCGTCACGGGGCAGGCCGACGGCGAGCGGGGAGGTGTTCCGCGCCATCCGGGCGGTACGGATGAACGCGCGTAGCAGTGCCATTTTTGTGGCACCTCCCTTTGCGCCTGAGCCGGAGCGGCTCTCGCGGTACCGCGAGAGCCGCTCCGCCGGAAATGTGGTTCGCAACTGCGGGTCCGTCGTGGCCGGTCGCGCCCCCGGCGGAGCCGCAGACGTCACAGCCCCGCGCCCCTAAGAGGCCTGCGGCCTCCTTAGGGCGCGCCCTCTGACGTCGTGTCGCTCAATTCATGCTTGCGGTGAGAAGACGGTCGAAATGCGGCCATGGTTGTGCGCGTTCAGATTACGGTTCAGCCCCGGCGGAGCAGCCGTGTCGCGCCCGCCGCCACCGCTGTTGCCAGGATCCAGCCGAGAAGGATCACCGCGGCGGCCAGCCACTGCCAGCCGCCGTGCAACTGCCAGTAGCCCACCTGGCCGAGGTCGATGACGGGCAGGAGCAGGTCCAGGGCGAAGAGGGAGGGGTTCCACGGCGGATGCTCGCCCGTCTTGATCGGCGGATGGTCGGCGTGGCGGAACGCTAGCGAGGTCGCCGCCCACAGCACCGCCATCCACAGGGCGGCCCGTGCCGGGCGGTACCCGTAGGCGACCGTCCAGTCCTGTACGTATCCCCAGAGCCTGGCCGCGGGCGGCAGGAACTCGCGGCGATGGCGCTGCTTGGCGAGCAGTACCTCGCGTGCGTCCTCCTCCTCGCCGCCGTCGCGCAGCACGGCCGCCAGCCGCTCGTACGGCTCCGGGTTGTACTCGGGGGTCGCGGCGGCCACCCACTCCAGGCGCCTGGCGAGCGGGAACGGGCCGCGCGGCACGAGGTTCTCGTACTGGAAGCCGCCCATCTGCAACTGGCCCGCGCCAGGCCAACTGGTCGCGGCGTCCATGAGGTTGACGACCCGGGCGCCGGAGAGCACGACCCGCCCGCGCCGCGGCCGCTCCCCGAGGAAGCGCAGCTCGGGAACCTGCACCCGGCGCAGCGATATCTCCTGGTCGTCCCTGAGAACGAAGCGGGCCTGCTCGAAATCCACCGCGTCCCCGAACCGCCCGTCGTCCAGCCGGATCCCGCCCTCGCACGCGAACCGCTGCACGCGCGTTCCGCGCGCCGGAGTCCTGCCGCTGGTCTGCCGCGGATTACCGACGCCCGCGGGCGTCATATAGAGCGTGCGCTCCACGGTCAGCTGCGGGGCGTTCAGCGCCAGCCGGTCGTACGGGTTCTTCAGCCGGCTGCCGCGCAGACTGAGCGAGACGCCGACCGTGGCGCCGCGCAGGCTCAACTCGCCGTCGGACTCCAGCATTTCGGCTTGGAGGTCCTGGCCGACGGTGATCCCGTCGCCGGTGATCGAGCGGCCGTGCCGGTCCCGGTGGACCACGGCCTGGTTGAGCAGCAGATCTGTGCCGATGTGGGCATCGGTGAGGCGTACGCCGTGGTGGAAGCGGCAGCGCGGCAGATGCAGATCGCCCTCGGTGTGCAGCCGGGCCGCCTCGAGCCGCGGCACCGAGCAGCCGACCAGGCGCACGGTCGTGAACCGGGCCTCCGGCAGCAGGAGTTCCTTCTCGAAACGGCAGCCCTTCATCTCGACATACGGGACGATCGTGCCGCCCGCGAGATCGAGTACGCCGGTGATCTGGATGCCGGTCAGCTTCAGGGACGAGACGCGGCCGTCCAGCGCGGGCGGCCCGTTCAGCAGCAACATCGCCACGACGCGGGCCCGCACACTCCGCTCCAGGCCCCAGGGACGGCCACCGTGCGGATCGTCCACACTGGGGTCCCCGGTGCGCAGGTCGAACACGCTGCCGCTGCGGAACGCCTGCCACATTCCCGTCTCGGCGGCGGTGAGATCCTCCGGCGGATCCACGTCCCGGACCCCGTCCCGGATGCCGACACCCTCAGTCACGGCCACCCGCTTCCTCTGCTACTCATGCCAGTCAGTGTTCGTACAGCTGTTCATGTGATGCCCGCTGAGTGGCCGTCCGAACACTCAGAGTGAAGGTGATCTGTGGAGTCCGGCGTCGTCCCAGCGATTGATACAGCCGTCCGGCGGCCGATCCCTGTCTGAGAGAATTGGCCACGTGATCTCTCGAATCGATCTGCGCGGCGACGCCCTCCCCGAGGGCCCCGCCTTGCGCGACCTGCTGCCCCGAGCCGACTTCGACGTCTCGGCCGCCCTGGAGAAGGTGCGTCCGATCTGCGAGGCCGTGCACCATCGGGGCGACGCGGCGCTGATCGACTACGCGGAGAAGTTCGACGGGGTCAAGCTCGACCAGGTGCGGGTGCCCGCCGCGGCGCTCGACCGCGCACTCGAAGAGCTCGACCCGGCCGTGCGCGCGGCCCTCGAGGAGTCCATCCGTCGCACCCGCATCGTCCACCGCGAGCAGCGCCGCACCAGCCACACCACCCAGGTCGTGCCTGGCGGCATGGTGACCGAGAAGTGGGTGCCGGTCGAGCGGGTCGGGCTGTACGCACCGGGCGGCCGCTCGGTGTACCCGTCCTCCGTGATCATGAACGTCGTCCCCGCGCAAGAGGCCGGCGTCGGCTCCGTAGCTCTCGCCTCGCCCGCCCAGGCCGAGTTCAACGGCCTCCCACACCCGACGATCCTCGCCGCCTGCGCGCTGCTCGGCGTCGACGAGGTGTACGCGGCGGGCGGCGCCACCGCGGTCGCGATGTTCGCGTACGGCACCGAGTCCTGCCCGCCCGCCAACATGGTCACCGGCCCCGGCAATATCTGGGTCGCCGCCGCCAAGCGGTACTTCACAGGCCTCATCGGCATCGACTCCGAGGCCGGCCCGACCGAGATCGCGATCCTCGCGGACGAGACCGCCGACCCGGTGCACGTCGCCGCCGACCTGATCAGCCAGGCCGAGCACGACCCGCTCGCGGCGGCCGTCCTGGTCACGGACTCCGTGGCGCTGGCCGACGCCGTCGCGAAGGAACTCGAGCCGCAGGTCGCCGCCACCAAGCACATCGAGGACCGGATCACCCCTGCACTCGCGGGCCGGCAGTCCGCGATCGTGCTGGTCTCCGGCGTGGACGAGGGCCTGCGGGTCGTGAACGCGTACGGCGCGGAGCACCTGGAGATCCAGACGGCCGACGCCGCCTCGGTGGCCGACCGCGTGACGAACGCGGGCGCGATCTTCATCGGCCCCTGGGCGCCCGTCTCGCTGGGCGACTACGCGGCGGGCTCCAACCACGTCCTCCCGACCGGCGGTTGCGCCTGCCACTCCTCGGGGCTCAGCGTCCAGTCCTTCCTGCGCGGCATCCACATCGTCGACTACACGCGCGACGCCCTCGCCGAGGTGGCGCACCACGTGGTGACGCTCGCCGAGGCCGAGGACCTGCCCGCGCACGGTGCGGCGATCAAGGCGCGGTTCGACTGGAAGGTGCCGAACAAATGACCGGCATCGACGATCTCCCCGTACGGGACGAGCTGCGCGGCAAGTCCCCCTACGGCGCGCCCCAACTCGACGTCCCCGTACGCCTGAACACCAACGAGAACCCGTACGCGCTGCCCGAACCCCTCGTCGAGCGGATCGCCGAGCGGGTGCGCGAGGCCGCCCGGAACCTCAACCGCTACCCCGACCGGGACGCGGTGGAGCTGCGCACCGAACTGGCCAAGTACCTGACGGACACGGGCAAGTACGCGGTCGGCCTCGAGAACGTCTGGGCGGCCAACGGCTCGAACGAGGTCATCCAGCAGCTGCTGCAGACCTTCGGCGGGCCGGACCGTACGGCGATCGGCTTCGAGCCCTCGTACTCGATGCACGGCCTGATCGCGCGCGGCACGGGCACCGGCTGGATCTCCGGCCCCCGCAACGACGACTTCACGGTCGATCTCGCCGCCGCCGAGCGGGCGATCGCCGAGCACCGGCCGGACATCGTCTTCATCACGACCCCCAACAACCCCACGGGCAACGCGGTTCCGCCCGAGACAGTCATCGCGCTGTACGAGGCCGCGCAGGCGGCGAAGCCGTCCATGGTGGTCGTGGACGAGGCGTACATCGAGTTCAGTCACGGTGACTCGCTGCTGCCGCTGCTCGAAGGCCGGCCGCATCTGGTCGTCTCGCGGACCATGTCGAAGGCGTTCGGCGCGGCCGGGCTGCGCCTCGGCTATCTCGCCGCACACCCGGCGGTGGTGGACGCCGTCCAGCTCGTACGGCTGCCGTATCACCTGTCGGCGGTCACGCAGGCGACCGCGCTGGCCGCGCTGGAGCACACCGACACGCTGCTGGGATACGTGGAGCAGCTGAAGGCCGAGCGGGACCGGCTGGTCGCCGAGTTGCGCGCGATCGGCTACGAAGTGACCGAGTCCGACGCCAACTTCGTGCAGTTCGGGCGGTTCGCCGACTCCCATGAGGTCTGGCAGAAGATCCTCGACCGGGGCGTCCTGGTCCGGGACAACGGCGTACCGGGGTGGCTGCGGGTCAGCGCCGGTACACCCGAAGAGAACGACGCGTTCCTCGACGCGGTACGTGAACTCAAGAAGGAGCAGAACGCATGAGCCGCGTAGGCCGTGTCGAACGGAACACCAAGGAAACGTCCGTCGTCGTCGAGATCGACCTCGACGGCAGCGGAAAGGTCGATGTGTCGACCGGGGTCGGCTTCTACGACCACATGCTCGACCAGCTCGGCCGGCACGGTCTGTTCGACCTGACCGTGAAGACGGAGGGCGATCTGCACATCGACTCGCACCACACCATCGAGGACACGGCTCTTGCGCTGGGCGCGGCCTTCAAGCAGGCGCTCGGCGACAAGGTGGGGATCTACCGCTTCGGCAACTGCACGGTCCCGCTGGACGAGTCGCTCGCCCAGGTGACCGTCGACCTGTCCGGCCGCCCCTACCTCGTGCACACGGAGCCCGAGAAGATGGCGCCGATGATCGGCGAGTACGACACCACGATGACCCGGCACATCCTGGAGTCCTTCGTCGCCCAGGCGCAGATCGCGCTGCACGTCCACGTGCCCTACGGGCGTAACGCGCACCACATCGTGGAGTGCCAGTTCAAGGCGCTGGCGCGGGCGCTGCGTTACGCCTCCGAGCGTGACCCGCGGGCCGCCGGCATCCTGCCGTCCACGAAGGGCGCACTGTAAAGCCATGAACGGCCTGTCCACCGTACTGATCGTCGTCGGGCTCTTCCTGGTCGGCGGCATCATCTCCTTCGCCAAGCAGCAGATGCCGAAGAGCCTCATCGTGCTGCTCTCCATCGGTGCCGCGATGTGTCTCGTGGCGGGGATCCTCCGGCTGGAGGTATGGAATTGAGTGCCCCTTCGAAACGAGTGGTCGTCTTTGACTACGGCTTTGGGAACGTACGGTCCGCCGAACGCGCCCTCGCGCGCGCGGGTGCCGAGGTCGAGATAACCCGCGACTTCGACAAGGCCATGAACGCGGACGGGCTGCTGGTGCCCGGAGTCGGCGCCTTCGCCTCCTGTATGAAGGGCCTTACCGAAGCCCGCGGCAACTGGATCATCGACCGCCGGCTGTCGGGCGGGCGCCCCGTGATGGGTATCTGCGTCGGTATGCAGATCCTGTTCGCGCGCGGCATCGAGCACGGCGTGGAGACCGAGGGCCTGGACGAATGGCCCGGCTCGGTCGAGCCGCTCCAGGCCGACATCGTGCCGCACATGGGCTGGAACACCGTTGCGGCACCGGCTGGTTCGGAGCTGTTCGCGGGCCTGGACGCCGACGCCCGCTTCTACTTCGTGCACTCGTACGCCGTCCACGACTGGTCCCTGGAGACCGCGAACCCGGCGATGCGGGCGCCCCTGGTGACCTGGTCGACGCACGGCAAGCCCTTCGTGGCGGCCGTGGAGAACGGCGCGCTGTGGGCGACGCAGTTCCACCCCGAGAAGTCCGGCGACGCCGGAGCGCAGCTGCTGAAGAACTGGATCGGAACCCTCTGATGACGTCGAATCCCTCTGGGAAGCTCGAACTCCTCCCCGCCGTCGACGTCCGTGACGGCCAGGCGGTCCGCCTGGTGCACGGCGAGTCCGGTACGGAGACCTCGTACGGCTCTCCCCTGGAGGCCGCTCTCGCCTGGCAGCGGGCGGGTGCCGAGTGGCTGCATCTGGTGGACCTGGACGCGGCGTTCGGGACGGGCGACAACCGCGAGCTGATCGCCGAGGTCGCGAAGGCCATGGACATCAAGGTGGAGCTGTCCGGCGGCATCCGGGACGACGCTTCGCTGGCCGCCGCCCTGGCCACCGGCTGTACGCGCGTGAACCTGGGCACGGCCGCCCTGGAGACCCCCGAGTGGGTCGCCAAGGTCATCGCCGAGCACGGCGACAAGATCGCGGTCGGTCTCGACGTACGCGGTACGACGCTGCGCGGCCGCGGCTGGACCCGTGACGGCGGCGACCTGTACGAGACGCTGGAGCGCCTCAACAAGGAGGGCTGCGCGCGCTACGTGGTGACGGACATCGCCAAGGACGGCACGCTCCAGGGCCCGAACCTGGAGCTGCTGCGCAACGTGTGCGCGGCGACGGACCGCCCGGTGGTGGCCTCCGGCGGGGTGTCCTCCCTGGACGACCTCCGGGCCATCGCCGAACTCGTACCCCTCGGTGTCGAGGGCTCCATCGTCGGGAAGGCGCTGTACGCGAAGGCGTTCACTCTGGAAGAGGCCTTGGAGGCGGTAGCCAAGTGAGCGACGTACGACGCGTCGTGACCGGCGCGCCCTGGGAGGAGAACTTCGGGTACTCACGAGCGGTGGAGCTGCCGAACGGCCTGGTGCTCGTCTCCGGCTGCACGTCCATCGTGGACGGCCAGATCGCCGGAGGCGGCCCTTACGAGCAGACGATCAACTCCTTCAAGGTCGCGTTCGCCGCGCTGGAGCAACTGGGTCTCGGCCGCGACGACGTCGTGCGTACGCGCATGTACATCACCCACGCCCGGGACGTGGACGACATCGGACGTGCTCACAAGGAGCTGTTCGACTCCGTCAGGCCCGCCGCATCCATGATCATCGTCTCCGGCTTCGTGGACCCCAGCCTGGTCGTCGAGGTCGAGGTGGAGGCGTTCCGCCCCGGCGGAGAACACGGAGAGCCCACAGCATGACCCTCGCCGTACGAGTCATTCCCTGCCTGGACGTCGACAACGGCCGGGTCGTCAAGGGCGTCAACTTCCAGAACCTGCGCGACGCGGGCGATCCCGTCGAGATGGCGAAGGTGTACGACGCCGAGGGCGCCGACGAGCTGACGTTCCTGGACATCACGGCCTCGTCGGGCAACCGCGAGACGACGTACGACGTGGTGCGGCGCACGGCGGAGCAGGTGTTCATTCCGCTGACGGTCGGCGGCGGGGTCCGTACGACCGAGGACGTCGACAAGCTGCTGCGGGCGGGCGCGGACAAGGTGGGCGTGAACACGGCCGCGATCGCCCGCCCGGAACTGATCCGGGAGATCGCCGAACGCTTCGGCCGCCAAGTCCTCGTCCTGTCGGTCGACGCACGCAGGACCCCGTCCGGAAGCTTCGAGGTGACGACGCACGGTGGTCGCAAGGGCACAGGCATCGACGCCGTCGAATGGGCGCACCAGGCGGCCGAGTTGGGCGCGGGCGAGATCCTGCTCAACTCGATGGACGCGGACGGCACGAAGGACGGCTACGACATCGAGATGATCGAGGCGGTACGCAAGCACGTCACCGTCCCGCTGATCGCCAGCGGCGGCGCCGGACAGCTCGCCGACTTCCCGCCGGCGATCAGCGCCGGAGCGGACGCGGTGCTCGCGGCCTCCGTCTTCCACTTCGGTGACCTGCGGATCGGCCAGGTGAAGGAGACGTTGCGGGGGGCGGGGCATCCCGTGCGGTAGCCAGGGGCTGTGCGAAGCCCGCACCCCGACGGGGCACTCAGATCCCCAGCTGCTTCGTCTCGTGCAGCTTCGCGATCGCGTCCTTGTCGCCATCCAGCTCCACGTCGGCCGAGTTCTGGCGGCCGTACGTGAACATCAGCAGCTCGGAGGGCTCGCCGGTCACCGTCACCACCGGGGTGCCGCGGTGGGCGACCGCCGTCTGGCCGTCGGGGCGGCGCAGGACCAGGCCGGTGGGGATGCCGCGGCCCATGAGGCGGGCCGTTCGTTCCAGGCGGGACCAGAGGGCGTCCTGGAAGACCGGGTCGAGTTCGCGGGGCGTCCAGTCCGGCTGCGCGCGCCGTACGTCCTCGGTGTGGACGTAGAACTCCACCGTGTTCGCCGCCTCGTCGATCTGCTTGAGGGAGAAGGGCGAGAAGCGGGGCGGGCCGGTACGGATCAGCTGGATCAGTTCCTCGTACGGCTTCTCGGCGAACTCCGTCATCACCCGGTCCAGGCGCGGCGCGAGCTGCTTGATCAGGGCGCCGCCCGCGGCGTCCGGGCGGCGTTCGCGCACCACCACATGGGCGGCCAGATCCCGGGTGTTCCAGCCCTCGCACAGGGTCGGGGCGTCCGGGCCCGAGGCCTCCAACAGGTCGGCGAGGAGAAGTCGTTCACGCTTCGCATGGGTCGACATGTCAGCCAGCCTACGACCGGGCTCGCGGTCCGGACAGTGGACGCCCGCCGGACGGCCCGTACGGGCGCGGCACAATGGGCGTCATGACCCGCACGCCCCCGCCCAGCCCCCTGGATCCCGCCATCGCCGCGCGCCTCAAGCGCAGCACGGACGGGCTCGTCCCCGCGATCGCCCAGCAGTACGACACCGGGGAGGTGCTGATGCTGGGCTGGATGAACGACGAGGCGCTGCACCGCACGCTGACCACCGGCCGCTGCACCTACTGGTCACGCAGCCGCCAGGAGTACTGGGTCAAGGGCGACACCTCCGGGCACGTCCAGCACGTCAAGTCCGTCGCCCTCGACTGCGACGCCGACACCGTCCTGGTCAAGGTCGACCAGGTGGGCGCCGCCTGCCACACGGGCGCCCGCACCTGCTTCGACGCCGACGTCATCAAGTCCGCCGTGTCTGGCGAGGATGCAGCGTCCGCGGAGGACGCCGGGTCCGACGTACCGCCCCTCGGTCAGTAAGGTCAGCCGCCATGGACCTCGAGACGTTCCGCAAGCTGGCCACCGACCGGCGAGTCATCCCCGTCAGCCGCACGCTCCTCGCGGACGGTGACACCCCCGTCGCGCTCTACCGTAAGCTCGCCGCCGAGCGCCCCGGCACCTTCCTGCTGGAGTCCGCGGAGAACGGCCGCTCCTGGTCTCGTTACTCCTTCGTGGGCGTCCGCTCGGCCGCGACTCTCACCGAGCGCGAGGGGCAGGCGCACTGGTTCGGCACCCCGCCCGTCGGCGTCCCCGTCGACGGCGACCCGCTCGCCGCCCTGCGCGCCACCATCGAGGCCCTGCACACCCCCCACCAGGAGGGCATGCCGCCCTTCACCGGTGGCATGGTCGGCTACCTCGGCTACGACATCGTCCGCCGCCTGGAGAAGATCGGCCCCGGCGAACGCGACGACCTGAAGCTCCCCGAGCTGACCATGCTGCTCACCAGCGACCTCGCGGTCCTCGACCACTGGAACGGCACGGTCCTGCTGATCGCCAACGCGATCAACCACAACGACCTCGACACAGGCGTCGACGAGGCGTACGCGGACGCCGTCGCCCGCCTCGACGCCATGGAGGGCGACCTCTCGCGCGCCGTCTCCCAGCCTCCGGCCGCGCTCCCGCCCTCCGAGCTCCCCGAGTACACCGCACTGTGGGGCGGCCCTGACTTCCAGGTCGCCGTGGAGGACATCAAGGAGCGCATCCGGGCCGGCGAGGCCTTCCAGGTCGTACCCTCCCAGCGCTTCGAAACCCCCTGCACAGCAAGCGCGTTGGACGTCTACCGGGTACTGCGGGCCACCAACCCCTCCCCGTACATGTACCTCTTCCGCTTCGACGGCTTCGACGTCGTGGGCTCCTCCCCGGAGGCCCTCGTCAAGGTCGAGGACGGGCACGCGATGGTGCATCCCATCGCCGGCACGCGACCGCGCGGCGCGACCCCGCAGGACGACCAGGCCCTCGCCGATGAACTCCTCGCCGACCCCAAGGAACGCGCCGAGCACCTGATGCTCGTAGACCTGGGACGCAACGACCTGGGCCGCGTCTGCGAGCCGGGCTCCGTCGAGGTCGTCGACTTCATGTCCATCGAGCGCTACTCCCACGTCATGCACATCGTCTCGACGGTGACCGGCAAGGTCGCACAGGGGCGTACGGCCTTCGACGTCCTGACCGCCTGCTTCCCCGCGGGCACCCTCTCCGGCGCCCCCAAGCCCCGCGCGATGCAGATCATCGACGAGCTGGAGCCGAGCCGCCGCGGCGTGTACGGCGGCTGCGTCGGCTACCTCGACTTCGCGGGCGACTCCGACACCGCCATCGCCATCCGTACGGCCCTGCTGCGGGACGGCACGGCATACGTGCAGGCCGGCGCCGGAATCGTCGCCGACTCGAACCCCGTGGCCGAGGACGACGAGTGCCGCAACAAGGCGGCGGCCGTGCTGCGGGCGGTACACACGGCGAACCGGCTCGGACAATAGGGCACTTCTCACGTGGGCCCCGGGTGACCGTTCGCCCGGGGTTCGAGCGATAGTGGGGTACGTGACTGCTGTACCTCACCCCCGATACGAAGCAGCCGGACCCGCCCGGTCCGGCCGCCGAAGCCTCGCCATCGCCCTGCTCTGCGGCGCGCTCGGCGCGGCCGTGGCGCTGCTCGCCTCTCGGCAGGGCTGGTCGGAGGGCACCGCGACAGTGGCCGGCGGCGACTTCCCGCTGAGCGCCACGGGCAGCGACGTCACGGGCGTGCCCGCGGCCCTCGCCATAGTTGGCCTGGCCGCCCTCGTCGCCGTCTTCGCCGTACGCCGTGCCGGGCGCTTCCTGGTCGCCGCGCTCCTCGCGCTCTCCGGCGCGGGCACCGTGGCCGCGGCCCTCCTCGGCGCCTCCGACAGCTCCGCACTCGACGACAAGGCCGCGCAGGCGTCCGGCGACACCGCCGCGACCGTCGACTCCATGAGCCATACCGCCTGGCCGTACGTGGCTGCCGCGGGCGGAGTGCTGCTCCTGCTCGCGGGACTGCTGGCGCTGCGCTACGGACGGCTGTGGCCTGCCATGTCGGGCCGTTACGAGCGGGACGGCACCCCCAGGCCCCGTAAGGCCAGGCCCGCCGCGGACCCGGACCGGCCCGAGGAGATGTGGAAGGCACTGGACCGCGGCGAGGACCCGACGGGGGCCTAGGGCTCCCACTTGAGGCAGGACCCCCGATCAACGTGCACGCGCGCGTGCGGGACAATGAGCTGCGAGCGCCCGACTCACTCAGGCGACTCGCACAGGCACACTCAGCCACACACGCAATCAGCAACGAGGAGCAAGTCATGGCGGGCAACCACCACGGTCACACCCCGGCCGCCTGGACCGGTGTCATCATCGCCTTCATCGGTTTCTGCGTCTCGGGTGCCTTCATGGTGTTGGCCAACCCGCTGGGCTTCTGGGCCGGGTTGGTCATCGTTGCCCTCGGCGGCGTGGTCGGCATGGCCATGAGCGCGGCGGGCCTCGGGCAGCCGAAGTCCACGCACCCGCCGCACAAGGTGGCCTCCGACAGCTGATCCCCCTCGCGGCATCGAGGAAAAGGCGGCCCGGGCTTCCAGCGCCGGGGCCGCCTTTTCCTGTGCTTTTTCGTGTGCACAGCCTGCTGCTCCCGAGGAGAATGCGTCGAGTGGACACCGAAAGCCAGAGGGTGACGTCCCCTCCCGGATCCGTGGTGCGGCGGCTGGCTGTGCCCGGCGGTGTGCTCGCGGCCGTCGCCGGGGCCTTCGCGTACGTCGCCGCCGTGGACCCGAACGAGCCAGGGCACTATCCCACCTGTCCGCTGCTCCAGTACACGGGCGTGTACTGCCCCGGATGCGGCGGACTGCGCAGCGCGCACGCCTTCGCGCACGGGGACTTCGCGGCAGCGCTGCAGGCCAACGCGGTCGCGGTCGTGGCGTACTTCGTGTGCGCGGTGCTGTGGACGCTCTGGGTGGTCCGCTCGGTCCGGGGCCGCCCGCTGAACCTCGATCTGCGGACCGTTCATCTGTGGGGGATCGGGGCGTCGCTGTTCGTCTTCACCGTTGTCCGGAATCTGCCGTTCGGTGGCTGGCTTCACCCTTGATCCACTGGCAAATGTCCAGGTAGTGGGACCGGCGTCAACCGGATGCGAGGGCAACGCCCTCCTGCGGATACCATCGCAGTGACCATCGGTTTCGTCTGATGCGGGCGACGCTCGACTCAACCGCTCAGCAGCACGACAGCTTGAACCGTCCACCGTCAGGAAGGGGGCCGCTCGCGTGAGTGTGCTCGACGAGATCATCGACGGAGTCCGTGCCGACCTCGCGGAGCGGCAGGCACGCGTCAGCCTCGACGAGCTCAAGGAGCGTGCGGCGAAGGCTCCTGCGGCCAAGGACGGCGTGGCCGCCCTGCGCGGCGACGGCGTCAAGGTCATCTGCGAGGTGAAGCGCTCGAGCCCGTCCAAGGGCGCGCTCGCCGCGATCGCCGACCCGGCCGCGCTCGCCGCGGACTACGAGGCGGGCGGCGCGGCGGTGATCTCGGTGCTGACCGAGCAGCGCCGCTTCGGCGGTTCACTGGCCGACCTGGAGGCCGTACGGGCCCGGGTGGACATCCCGGTCCTGCGCAAGGACTTCATCGTCACGTCGTACCAGCTCTGGGAGGCGCGGGCGTACGGCGCGGATCTGGCCCTGCTGATCGTCGCGGCCCTGGACCAGGCCGCCCTGGAGTCCCTCATCGAGCGCGCCGTGTCCATCGGGCTGACACCGATCGTCGAGGTGCACGACGAGGACGAGGTCGAGCGTGCGGTGTCCGCCGGAGCGAAGGTCATCGGCGTGAACGCGCGCGACCTGAAGACCCTGAAGGTCGACCGCACGACCTTCGACCGCATCGCCCCCGAGATCCCCGACACCATCGTCAAGATCGCCGAGTCCGGCGTCCGCGGCCCCCACGACCTCATCGCGTACGCCAACGCCGGCGCCGACGCGGTCCTGGTCGGCGAGTCTCTGGTCACCGGCCGCGACCCGAAGGCAGCGGTCTCCGACCTGGTGGCAGCGGGCGCCCACCCGGCCCTGCGTCACGGACGAGGCTGACACACGGATGTACGCCGACCACGCCCTCACCGCCACCCGTCCGGGCTCTCGTCCCGACGGCGGTCCGGCGTGCGCACGGTCGGCTGCCGCGGCCCCCTCGGCGCCGCGGGACCCCTACGCCCGCCTCGCCCGCGGCTGCCGTCCGCGAGGATGCCGGGCGCCCGCGCGACGGGTGCACGGGCGCCGGGTGCGGTACGTGATCGGCGATGAGCCCGGCCAGGTCAACGGAATGCGATGGCGTCGGCGCCTCGCGCGCCTTCTCGGCCGGTAGGTCTCCGCACGGTGCACGACCGGCGGATACCTCTAGCGGCGCGCACACCGTGACCGTCATCCCACCTGCAACCGGGGCCCACGCCCCTGCGAGGTAACCGCATGCCCAGCGAGTTCTTCATCCCTGACCCGGAGGGTCAAGTTCCCAGCGCCGAGGGGTACTTCGGTGCGTTCGGCGGCAAGTTCATTCCGGAGGCGCTGGTCGCCGCCGTGGACGAGGTCGCCGTGGAGTACGACAAGGCGAAGTCCGATCCGGAGTTCGCACGCGAGCTGGACGACCTGCTCGTCAACTACACCGGGCGGCCGAGCGCACTGACCGAGGTGCCCCGGTTCGCCGAGCACGCCGGTGGCGCCCGGATCTTCCTCAAGCGGGAAGACCTCAACCACACCGGCTCGCACAAGATCAACAACGTGCTCGGTCAGGCCCTGCTCACCAAGCGCATGGGCAAGACCCGCGTCATCGCCGAGACCGGAGCCGGCCAGCACGGCGTCGCGACCGCCACCGCCTGCGCGCTCTTCGGCCTCGAGTGCACCATCTACATGGGCGAGATCGACACCCAGCGGCAGGCCCTCAACGTCGCCCGGATGCGCATGCTCGGCGCCGAGGTCATCGCCGTGAAGTCCGGCAGCCGGACCCTCAAGGACGCCATCAACGAGGCGTTCCGCGACTGGGTCGCCAACGTCGAGCACACGCACTACCTGTTCGGGACCGTGGCAGGCCCGCATCCCTTCCCCGCGATGGTGCGCGACTTCCACCGCGTCATCGGCGTCGAGGCCAGGCGGCAACTCCTGGAGCGCGCCGGACGCCTCCCCGACGCAGCCATCGCCTGCGTCGGCGGTGGCTCGAACGCCATCGGCCTGTTCCACGCGTTCATCCCCGACACGGACGTACGCCTCATCGGCTGCGAACCGGCCGGCCACGGCGTCGAGACCGGCGAGCACGCGGCCACCCTCACCGCCGGTGAGCCGGGCATCCTGCACGGTTCGAGGAGTTACGTACTCCAGGACGAGGAAGGCCAGATCACCGAGCCGTACTCGATCTCGGCCGGGCTCGACTACCCGGGCATCGGCCCCGAGCACTCGTACCTCAAGGACAGCGGCCGCGGCGAGTACCGGGCCGTCACCGACGACGCGGCGATGCAGGCCCTGCGCCTGCTGTCCCGCACGGAGGGGATCATCCCGGCGATCGAGAGCGCGCACGCGCTCGCCGGTGCCCTGGAGGTGGGCCAGGAGCTGGGCAAGGACGGGCTGATCATCGTCAACCTGTCGGGACGCGGCGACAAGGACATGGACACGGCCGCCCGTTACTTCGGCCTGTACGACAAGGGCGCCGACGCCGTCGTCGCCGCGGATGCCGACAGCGACACCGCCGAGATCGAAGGGGACGCCAAGTGAGCGGCAACATCCAGCTGTTGAGCGACACCCTCGCGGCAGCGAAGGCGGAGGGCCGGTCCGCCCTCATCGCGTACCTCCCGGCAGGCTTCCCGACCGTCGACGGCGGGATCGCTGCCGTCAAGGCCGTCTTCGAGGGCGGCGCCGACGTCGTCGAGGTCGGGCTGCCGCACAGCGACCCGGTCCTCGACGGCCCCGTCATCCAGACCGCCGACGACATCGCCCTGCGCGGCGGAGTCAGGATCGCGGACGTGATGCGCACGGTCCGCGAGGCGTACGAGGCGACCGGGAAGCCGGTGCTCGTGATGACGTACTGGAACCCCATCGACCGCTACGGCGTCGAGCGCTTCACCGCCGAGCTGGCGGCGGCCGGCGGGGCGGGCTGCATCCTGCCCGACCTGCCGGTCCAGGAGTCCGCGCTGTGGAGGGAGCACGCCGAGAAGCACGGCCTCGCGACCGTCTTCGTCGTCGCGCCCAGCAGCAAGGACGCCCGGCTCGCCGAGATCAGTGCGGCGGGCTCCGGATTCGTGTACGCGGCCTCCCTGATGGGCGTCACCGGCACCCGCGAGTCGGTGGGCGCACAGGCGCAGGACCTCGTACGACGCACCAAGGCCACCACCGAACTGCCGGTCTGCGTCGGCCTCGGCGTCTCCAACGCCGAACAGGCCGCCGAGGTCGCCGGCTTCGCCGACGGCGTCATCGTCGGCTCGGCCTTCGTCAAGCGCATGCTGGACGCGCCGGACGAGACGGCGGCACTGGAGGCCGTACGCACACTGGCCGCGGACCTCGCGAAGGGCGTCCGCGGGACGGTGTGACAGGCGGTCCGGCAGGCTGCTGACGTCCGTTACGTCCGCTTACGTAACGGACAATCCGCTCACTCGTACGGGTGGACCTGGGACCGGGGAGGCGCTCTGCGCCTCCCCGGTTCGTTCTGCCACATGTGAGCGAGAAGAACCGTGAAGGAAAGCGCACCGCCCGCGAGCGGCTGGCGGTCGAGCGAGCGAAGCAGAAGGCCGGAGAGAAGCGCCGCCGTGCGCTGATCGTGAGCTCCTCCGTGGTCTGCGTACTGGCACTGGCCGGGCTGATCGGCGCCCTGGCCGCGAACGCGGGCCAGGGCAAGACGGATACGGAGGGGCCGGTCAAGGCGCCCTCGGGGACGAGCGGCGGCGACAGTCCCGCCATCCCCGTCGGCCAGAAGAGCGCGAGATCGACGCTCACCGTGTGGGAGGACTTCCGCTGCCCGGCCTGCAAGAGCTTCGAGGACGCGTACCGCTCGACGATCCATGAGCTGACGGACTCCGGACAGCTGAAGGTCGAGTACCACCTCGCCACGCTGATCGACGGGAACATGGGCGGCAGCGGCTCCCTGCGCGCCGCCAACGCCTCAGCATGCGCTCAGAACGCCGGGAAGTTCCCCGCGTACCACGACGTGCTGTTCCAGAACCAGCCTCAGGAGACGAGCGACGAGTTCGCCGACAACGGCAAGCTGATCGAGCTGGCGGGCAAGGTCGACGGACTCGACACCCCCACGTTCCGGAAGTGCGTCGAGGACGGCACGCACAACAGCTGGGTGACCAAGTCCAACAAGGCCTTCCAGAGCGGCGGCTTCCAGGGCACCCCGACCGTGCTGCTGAACGGCAAGAACATCTACCAGGACCGGGCGATGACCCCGGCGAAGCTGAAGCGGATGATCCAGGAGTCGGACAAGTCGTAGTACCGGTACGGGTTTCGGGGCGCGGGGCCCGTTACCCGTTATGGAGCCGTAGCCCGGGCGGGTTGCCGCACGTCCCGCTCGGCAGGGTAGCGTCGACCCTGCCATGGAACTTGCCTCTTTCCCCAGTCCGTCGCGCGGAGTGTACGACCTCTTCGGTTTCATTCCGCTGCGCGGTTACGCGTTCTGCATCATCGCCGGCGTCTTTCTGGCCGTCTGGCTTGGAAACAAACGGTGGATCGCCCGCGGGGGCCGGTCCGGCACCGTGGCCGACATCGCCGTGTGGGCGGTGCCGTTCGGTCTCGTCGGCGGCCGGCTGTACCACGTCGTCACGGACTACCAGCTGTACTTCAGCGAGGGTGAGGACTGGGTCGACGCCTTCAAGATCTGGGAAGGCGGCCTCGGTATCTGGGGCGCCATCGCGATGGGCGGCCTGGGAGCGTGGATCGGCTGCCGTCGCCGCGGGATCCCGTTGCCCGCCTGGGCCGACGCCGTCGCCCCGGGCATCGCGCTCGCGCAGGCCGTAGGACGCTGGGGCAACTGGTTCAACCAGGAGCTGTACGGGCGGGCCACGGATCTGCCCTGGGCGGTGGAGATCACGTCCTCGGACGACGGGCGCATTCCTGGCACGTACCACCCGACCTTCCTCTACGAGTCGCTGTGGTGCATCGGCGTCGCACTGCTCGTCATCTGGGCGGACCGGCGCTTCAAGCTCGGGCATGGGCGGGCGTTCGCCGTGTACGTCGCCGCGTACTGCGCGGGCCGGGCCTGGATCGAGTACATGCGCGTCGACGAAGCCCACCACATCCTTGGGGTTCGCCTCAACGTCTGGACCGCGGCGCTGGTCTTCCTCCTCGCCGTCCTCTACATCGTGCTGTCGGCCAAGAAGCGCCCGGGACGCGAAGAGGTCGTCGAGCCGGCGGCTGTCGCCGACGGTCCGTCCGACGACGCGGAGGCCTCCGACGAGGAGTCCGACTCTTCCAACCCCTCCGATGCTGACTCCTCCGATGCGAAGCCCGATCTGAAGAAGGACGAGGCCGAGTCGGCCAAGAAGACCTGACCCAGGCTTGTACGTCGAAGGGGGCGCCCCAGTTGCTCGGGGCGCCCCCTTCGACATGCGTCACACACCCCGGCGTCGCGCAAAAGCGCAGGTAAGTACGGCCTTCCTTGCTGGCAGGCATGAAATCTCCGGCGTACTTTGGATGTTGTCAAGAAGCGGAACTCATCCAATAAAGCTCCCTGGGGGACGGCGTGGCCATCATCGAGACCGAAGCGAGCCTGCACGAAGCGCACCGCGACAACCACACCCACCGGGACGTCAACGGTGGCTGGCTACGCCCCGCGGTCTTCGGCGCGATGGACGGTCTCGTCTCCAACCTGGCGCTGATGACCGGGGTGGCGGGCGGTGCCGTCGCCCACCAGACGGTCGTCCTGACCGGTCTCGCGGGACTCGCCGCCGGCGCCTTCTCCATGGCGGCCGGCGAGTACACCTCCGTCGCCTCGCAGCGCGAGCTCGTCCAGGCCGAACTCGAGGTGGAGCGCAGGGAGTTGCGCAAGCATCCCAGGTGTGAGGAGCGGGAGCTGGCCGAGCTGTACGAGGCCCGGGGCGTCGCCCCCGCACTCGCCCGCGAGGTGGCCCGGCAGCTGTCGAAGGACCCCGAGCAGGCCCTCGAGATCCACGCGCGTGAGGAGCTCGGTATCGACCCCGGCGACCTGCCCTCGCCGACCGTGGCCGCCGCCTCCTCCTTCGGCTCGTTCGCGTTGGGCGCCCTGCTGCCCGTACTGCCGTATCTGCTCGGTGCGACCGTGCTGTGGCCGGCGGTGCTGCTGGCGTTGCTCGGGCTCTTCGCGTGCGGGGCGGTGGTGGCCAGGGTGACCGCGCGGTCCTGGTGGTACAGCGGGCTGCGGCAGCTCGCCCTGGGCGGTGCCGCGGCGGGTGTGACGTACGCCCTGGGCAGTCTGTTCGGTGCGGCCGTATGATGGCTTGGCTGAGGGTTCTATGCATGGGACTGCATATGTAGCTGTTACTCGGCGGTTTCGATTCCTTAACCACTGGGCATGAGCCGTAAGCGCTGCGGGCAATGAGGCCTGGTGTGCACCAGCGCGGTGGGCGACGTTGCCTGCCGCGTTACCCGGACCGACGGGCATGGATCTGTCCCCGTAGGACCCCTTATTTCACCGCCACGAGCGGCACCCCCACCGCGACCCGCGGTGTCCGCATGTTGGAACGCGGTATCCGGTTCCCGAGAACCGCTCCATCATGTAACCTGCACGAAATTTTGATCTCAGCAGAGGGCCAACGTCGTCCCTCGGCAATCTGCATATGCCACATGACGACGACGGGAGAGCCGATGCGTACGCCGCGCCAGCCGTCCCAGCATTCCGAGAATGGCCAGAAGTGGTCGTTCATGGATGCTCGCCCTGCTGCGCAGGGTATGTACGACCCCCGCAACGAGCACGACGCCTGTGGCGTCGGCTTTGTGGCGACCCTCACCGGCGAGGCGAGCCATGCGCTGGTCGAGCAGGCGCTCACGGTTCTGCGCAACCTGGAGCACCGCGGTGCCACCGGCGCCGAGCCCGACTCGGGCGACGGCGCGGGCATCCTGTCCCAGGTCCCCGACGCCTTCTTCCGCGAGGTGGCCGGAATCGAGCTGCCCGAGGCCGGTGCGTACGCGGTCGGTACCGCCTTCCTGCCCGAGCACAACGCGGCCGACGCCATCGCGCTGATCGACGCGATCGCCGCCGACGAGGGCCTGACCGTCCTCGGCTGGCGCGAGGTCCCGATCGCCCCCGAACTCCTCGGCGCCACCGCCCGCTCCACGATGCCCGCCTTCCGGCAGATCTTCGTCAGCGACGGCGTCAGCAAGGGCATCGACCTCGACCGCAAGGCCTTTGTGCTGCGCAAGCGTGCCGAGCGTGAGGCCGACGTGTACTTCCCGTCGCTCTCCGCGCGCACCATCGTCTACAAGGGGATGCTGACCACCGGCCAGCTGGAGCCCTTCTTCCCGGACCTGTCCGACCGCCGCTTCGCCTCCGCGATCGCGCTCGTGCACTCCCGGTTCTCCACCAACACCTTCCCGAGCTGGCCGCTCGCCCACCCGTACCGCTTCGTCGCGCACAACGGCGAGATCAACACGGTCATGGGCAACCGCAACTGGATGCGCGCCCGCGAGTCCCAGCTGGTCTCCGACCTGTTCGGCCCGCAGGAGAAGCTGGACCGGGTCTTCCCGATCTGTACGCCGGAGGCCTCCGACTCGGCGTCCTTCGACGAGGTGCTCGAACTGCTGCACCTGGGCGGCCGTTCGCTGCCGCACTCCGTGCTGATGATGATTCCGGAGGCGTGGGAGAACCACGACTCCATGGACCCGGCCCGGCGCGCCTTCTACCAGTTCCACTCCACGATGATGGAGCCCTGGGACGGCCCGGCCTGTGTCACCTTCACCGACGGCACCCAGGTCGGCGCGGTCCTCGACCGCAACGGACTGCGCCCCGGCCGCTACTGGGTCACCGACGACGGCCTCGTCGTCCTCGGCTCCGAGGTCGGCGTCCTCGACATCGACCCGGCCAAGGTCGTCCGCAAGGGCCGGCTGCAGCCCGGCCGGATGTTCCTCGTGGACACCGCCGAGCACCGCATCATCGAGGACGACGAGATCAAGCGGACGCTCGCGGCGGAAAACCCGTACGCGGAGTGGCTGGAAGCCGGCGAGATCGAGCTCTCCGACCTGCCCGAGCGCGAGCACATCGTGCACACCCACGCCTCGGTCACCCGCCGCCAGCAGACCTTCGGCTACACCGAGGAGGAGCTGCGCGTCATCCTCGCGCCGATGGCCAAGGCCGGTGCGGAGCCGATCGGTTCGATGGGTACGGACTCGCCGATCGCGGCCCTGTCCGACCGCCCGCGTCTCCTCTTCGACTACTTCACCCAGCTGTTCGCGCAGGTCACCAACCCGCCGCTGGACGCCATCCGCGAGGAGCTCGTCACCTCGCTGCGCTCGTCCCTCGGCCCCGCGGGCAACCTCCTGGAGCCGACCGCCGCGTCGTGCCGCAGTGTCACGCTGCCCTTCCCGGTGATCGACAACGACGAGCTGGCCAAGCTCATCCACATAAACGCCGACGGCGACATGCCGGGCATGAAGGCCGCGACGCTGTCGGGTCTCTACCGGGTCGGCGGAGGCGGCGACGCCCTCGCGGCCCGTATCGAGGAGATCTGCACCGAGGCCGACGCCGCCATAGCGAACGGCGCCCGCCTGATCGTCCTCTCGGACCGGCACTCCGACGCCGAGCACGCGCCGATCCCGTCGCTGCTGCTCACCGCGGCCGTCCACCACCACCTGATCCGTACGAAGCAGCGCACCCAGGTGGGCCTGCTCGTCGAGGCCGGTGATGTCCGCGAGGTCCACCACGTGGCCCTGCTCATCGGCTACGGCGCCGCGGCGGTGAACCCGTACCTGGCGATGGAGTCCGTCGAGGACCTCGTCCGCGCAGGGACGTTCCTGCCCGGCATCGAGCCCGAGAAGGCCCTCCGGAACCTGATCTACGCCCTCGGCAAGGGCGTCCTCAAGGTCATGTCCAAGATGGGCATCTCGACCGTCGCCTCCTACCGCGGCGCCCAGGTCTTCGAGGCCGTCGGTCTCGACCAGGCCTTCGTCGAGAAGTACTTCAACGGCACCGCCACCAAGATCGGCGGCGTCGGTATCGACGTCATCGCCAAGGAGGTCGCCGCCCGCCACGCCAAGGCGTACCCGGCGAGCGGCATCGCGCCCGCGCACCGCGCCCTCGACATAGGCGGCGAGTACCAGTGGCGCCGTGAGGGCGAGCCGCACCTGTTCGACCCGGACACGGTGTTCCGCCTCCAGCACTCGACGCGGTCGGGCAAGTACGACATCTTCAAGCAGTACACGGGCCGCGTGAACGAGCAGTCCGAGCGGCTGATGACGCTCCGGGGTCTGTTCGGCTTCAAGTCGGACCGCGAGCCGATCTCCATCGACGAGGTCGAGCCGGTCAGCGAGATCGTCAAGCGCTTCTCCACCGGCGCCATGTCGTACGGCTCCATCTCCAAGGAAGCCCACGAGACGCTCGCCATCGCCATGAACCAGCTGGGCGGCAAGTCCAACACCGGTGAGGGCGGCGAGGACCCGGACCGCCTGTACGACCCGGCGCGGCGTTCGTCGATCAAGCAGGTGGCGTCCGGTCGCTTCGGCGTGACGAGCGAATACCTCGTCAACTCCGATGACATCCAGATCAAGATGGCCCAGGGCGCCAAGCCCGGCGAGGGCGGCCAGCTGCCCGGCCACAAGGTCTACCCGTGGGTCGCCAAGACGCGGCACTCGACGCCGGGTGTCGGCCTGATCTCGCCGCCGCCGCACCACGACATCTACTCCATCGAGGACCTGGCCCAGCTGATCCACGACCTGAAGAACGCGAACCCGCAGGCGCGGATTCACGTGAAGCTGGTCTCCGAGGTCGGTGTCGGCACGGTCGCCGCGGGTGTCTCCAAGGCCCACGCCGATGTCGTACTGATCTCGGGTCACGACGGTGGTACGGGCGCGTCCCCGCTGACGTCGCTCAAGCACGCCGGTGGTCCCTGGGAGCTCGGCCTCGCCGAGACCCAGCAGACGCTGCTGCTCAACGGCCTGCGCGACCGCATCGTCGTGCAGACCGACGGCCAGCTGAAGACCGGCCGCGACGTCGTCATCGCCGCGCTGCTCGGCGCCGAGGAGTTCGGTTTCGCGACCGCGCCGCTCGTCGTCTCCGGCTGCGTCATGATGCGCGTCTGTCACCTGGACACCTGCCCGGTCGGCATCGCCACGCAGAACCCGACGCTCCGCGACCGGTTCACGGGCAAGGCCGAGTACGTCGTGAACTTCTTCCAGTTCATCGCCGAGGAGGTCCGCGAGCTCCTCGCCGAGCTGGGCTTCCGCTCCATCGAGGAGGCCGTCGGCCACGCCGAGACGCTCGACGTCACGCGTGCCATCGACCATTGGAAGGCGCAGGGCCTGAACCTGGAGCCGCTGTTCCACGTGCCCGAGCTGCCCGAGGGCGCGGTGCGCCACCAGGTCATCACGCAGGACCACGGCCTGGAGAAGGCGCTCGACAACGAGCTGATCAAGCTCTCCGCCGACGCCCTGGCCGCGGCCGGTGCGACCGACGCCCAGCCGGTCCGTGCCCAGGTCGCGATCCGCAACATCAACCGCACGGTCGGCACCATGCTCGGCCACGAGGTGACGAAGAAGTTCGGCGGCGCGGGCCTGCCCGACGACACCATCGACATCACCTTCACGGGTTCGGCGGGCCAGTCCTTCGGGGCCTTCCTGCCGCGCGGTGTGACGCTGCGCCTAGAGGGTGACGCCAACGACTACGTCGGCAAGGGGCTGTCCGGTGGGCGCCTGATCGTCCGCCCGGACCGGGGCGCCGACCACCTCGCCGAGTTCTCGACGATCGCGGGCAACACCATCGCGTACGGCGCGACCGGCGGTGAACTGTTCCTCCGGGGCCGTACGGGCGAGCGGTTCTGCGTCCGCAACTCCGGCGCGACGGTCGTGTCCGAGGGCGTGGGCGACCACGGCTGCGAGTACATGACCGGCGGTCACGCGGTGATCCTCGGCGAGACGGGCCGCAACTTCGCGGCCGGTATGTCCGGCGGCATCGCCTACGTGATCGACCTGAACCGCGACAACGTGAACGTCGGCAACGTCGGCGCCGTCGAGAAGCTGGACGACACCGACAAGCAGTGGCTGCACGACGTGGTGCGCCGGCACGCGGAGGAGACCGGCTCCACGGTCGCCGGGAAGCTCCTCGCCGAGTGGTCCGAGTCGGTGGACCGCTTCAGCAAGATCATCCCCAGTACGTACAAGGCAGTGCTCGCCGCCAAGGACGCCGCCGAGCGAGCCGGGCTCTCCGAGTCCGAGATCACCGAGAAGATGATGGAGGCGGCGACCAATGGCTGATCCCAAGGGCTTTCTCAACCACGGCCGCGAGGTCGCCAAGAGCCGTCCCGTCGAGGAGCGCGTCAAGGACTGGAACGAGGTCTACGTCCCCGGCTCGCTGCTGCCGATCATCTCCAAGCAGGCCTCGCGCTGCATGGACTGCGGAATCCCGTTCTGCCACAACGGCTGCCCGCTGGGGAACCTGATCCCCGAGTGGAACGACTACGCGTACCGCGAGGACTGGCACGCCGCGAGCGACCGTCTGCACGCGACGAACAACTTCCCGGAGTTCACCGGGCGGTTGTGCCCCGCCCCGTGCGAGTCGGCGTGCGTGCTCGGCATCAACCAGCCCGCCGTGACCATCAAGAACGTCGAGGTCTCGATCATCGACAAGGCCTGGGACAGCGGCGATGTCGCCCCCCAGGCGCCGGAGCGGCTGTCCGGCAAGACGGTCGCGGTCATCGGCTCGGGCCCGGCGGGCCTGGCAGCGGCGCAGCAGCTGACGCGCGCCGGCCACACTGTCGCGGTGTACGAGCGGGCGGACCGCATCGGCGGCCTTCTCCGCTACGGCATCCCCGAGTTCAAGATGGAGAAGCGGCACATCAACCGCCGTATCGAGCAGATGCGCGCGGAGGGCACCCGCTTCCGTACGGGCATCGAGATCGGCCGGGACATGAAGGCGACGGACCTGCGCAAGCGGTACGACGCCGTGGTCATCGCGGCCGGATCGACCGTCTCGCGTGACCTCCCCGTCCCCGGGCGTGAGCTGAACGGCATCCACTTCGCGATGGAGTACCTGCCGCTGGCCAACAAGGTGCAGGAGGGCGACTATGTGTCGCCTCCGATCACCGCCGAGGGCAAGCACGTCGTGGTCATCGGCGGCGGTGACACGGGCGCGGACTGCGTGGGCACGGCCCACCGCCAGGGCGCTGCCTCCGTCACGCAGCTGGAGATCATGCCGCGGCCGGGCGAGGAGCGGGACCCGGGCCAGCCCTGGCCGACCTTCCCCATGCTCTACAAGGTCACCTCCGCGCACGAGGAGGGCGGCGAGCGGGTCTACTCCGTCTCGACCACCCACTTCGAGGGCGACGAGGACGGCAATGTGCAGTGGCTGCACCTTGTCGAGGTCGAGTTCGTGGACGGCAAGCTGAACCAGAAGCCGGGTACGGAGCGGAAGATTCCGGCTCAGCTGGTCACGCTCGCGATGGGCTTCACCGGGATCGACCAGGAGAACGGGCTGGTCTCGCAGTTCGGCCTGGACCTCGACGCGCGCGGCAATGTCGCCCGCGACGGCGAGTTCCAGACGAACGTTCCGGGTGTGTTCGTGGCCGGTGACGCCGGCCGCGGCCAGTCGCTGATCGTCTGGGCCATCGCGGAGGGCCGCTCGGCCGCCCGCGGGGTCGACCGCTTCCTCACGGGCGCGAGCGACCTGCCGGCCCCCATCCGCCCGACGGACCGCGCGCTCGCGGTCTGACGGCCCCCAAACGTCCCGTACAAAGGCGTACGGAACACACAACGCCCGCCCCTTGTCCCCGACCGGACGCTGGGCGGGCGTTGTGGTGTTTCGCCCCCGCGCGGGCGCCGGAAGGGCCGCGTGGTCGAGGGCCTCGCGGGCGACTTCGAGGAGCAGGCGGTGGTGGACGCTCGCCTTGTCGTTCGGGTCCAGATG
>NZ_JAAKZX010000127.1 GCF_011045025.1 Streptomyces ureilyticus | reverse complement strand
CCTTCAGGCGCTCACCAAGACCGAGAACACCCTGAAGTCGTCCAAGGCGGACGTTCAGCGGAAGCTCGCCGAGGCCCGCCAGTTGCTCTCGCGGCTGACCACCGAGGAGAAGGCGCGGCTCGCGGCGCCGCGACGACCGCACGCCTGGACGGCGCCGTCATACCCCCGTCGCCCTCCGCCGACGTACGAGATAGACCACCGCACCACCCCCGACGAGCACCGCGGCACCGCCCCCGATCAGCGCGCCGTCGCCACCGGACTCCTCGGACCCCGACGTCGCGCCGGTGTCGGGCGCCCCGCTCGGCACGACGGAGACCTGCCCCTCCGACGGCAGGGTCGGCTCGCCGCTCGGCGGCAGGGTCGGCTCGGCGCTCGGCGCCGTGGAGGTCGGCGGCTCAGTCGGAGCCGGAGTGTCAGAGCCGCCCGGAGCGGTGGTGGCGCTCGGCGCCGGAGCCGGAGTGGCCGGCGACGTCGGGGGCTGAGTGGCGCTCGCCGGGGCGGACGGAACCGCCGTCGGGCTCCCCCCATCGGCAACCGCGGGCACCGCACCCCCCAGCACAGCCGTACCCACAAGTGCCATAGCGGCAAGGACAGTTCGGCGCATCAGTCGCTCTCTTTCGTCGCTCCGCCCGCCCACGAATTCAGTGGGCGAGTCACAGATCGAGCAGAGAGACGAGACAGCGAGGAACCGCGTTGTAAAGAACAGGCAAAGACACCGGAGGCCGTACGGGCCGTACGGGACGGACCTACCGCTCAAGCCTCCTGAAGCCGCCGGCTCTCCAGCCGCACATGCAACTCCTCCTCCTGGTCCCCGGACGCCGTACTGACCTCATACACGGAGAACAGCGAGTCCAGGGTGGACCGGAACCGGTCGATCGCCCAGTACCCGCCCTGGACATCGGCCGTGACGGACGCCGCGAGGCGAGCGGGACGGGCAGGACGGGCGCCCTCACGCGGATCGGCGACGTCGAACGTGCCGAGCCACACCGTCGGCCGCGTAGCCGACAGCTCCTGCGGTACGTCCTCGGCGCACCGGTCGGAGCTGAAGCAGGCGCACAGCGTGTCGAACACGACGCGGGCGTCTTCCTTGCTGCATCCGCTGAGCTCCACGGAGACGGTTTCCGGATGCGGTCGTGCCTTGTCCATCGTGATCGCTCCTCTCGTCACCGCGCCGCGGTACCTCGAGACGGCCCGGCCAAACCAAGCCACGAGCCCCACCCACCAGAAAACCACCATCCGGGAGCTTGAGCACCCGGCGACCGCAGGCGAACCACAACCGCACTCCGCAGGCCCTCATCGCCTCGAGCACCCCAGCCAGTACCCGAAACCCCGCCGGGTATGGATCAGCGCGGGCTCCTCCTGATCCACCTTGCGCCGCAGCCGCGACACAAGCTGCTCGATCGCGTTACGGGCCCGGAACTCACCCCAGACCTGCCGGCTGATCTGCTCCTTCGACAGCACCCGCTCCGGATTGACCAGCAGCTGCCGCAACAGCCGGTACTCGGCAGGCGTGAGATCGAAAACCCTCTCCCCGCGGCGCGCCTGGCACGTGGCATCGTCCAGCACCAGATCGCGATAACAAGGCGCCCCATCCGGCTGTACGGGATTCCGCCCACGCAGTAAAGCCCGAGCCCTGGCCAGCACTTCGGCGATACGAAACGGCTTGGTGACGTAATCCTGCTCCCCCGGCCCGATCTCGGGAACAAGACAGTCCAGCGACTCACACGCAGTCAGAAAAAGCATCGGCGGCCGGTCCAGCGCGGCAACGCGCCGCCCCCGCGTGAGCCCGTCCAGATCCGGCACCGTGGCGTCGAGCACGACGAGATCGAACCGGTACTCCGCGACCAGCAAGGCGGCCTCGGCCCCGGTACCCGCCGTACCGACCCGATAGCCCGCCAACTCCAAGGTGGTCGTGAGGAGTTCCGCCGTATCGGGATCATCGACGACGACCAGAACATGCTGCCCGTCCCCACGAGCCGACGACGGCTTCTCGCTGATACTCCCGTACATGGCAAGACCATCCGTGTAGGTCGTGTACTCCGGAGGCGGCCGCACCTTAAAGGTCCGCCTCCGCCCGCCCCATGAAGTCGTCGACCATCCTGTGGACAAGTGACGCGAGCTGCAGCAACTCCTCGGGCGACCAGTCGGCGAGAGCCATCTGCATACCCCGGGCACTGGCCTCCCGTACGCGGACGAACGCCTCCTCGCCGGCCGGCGTGAGCCGAACCCGCTGCGCCCGTCGATCGTCCGGATCGCGGACACGGCTCGCATAGCCGCCCCTCTCCAGCTGCTGCACCTGACGGGTGACGTGCGAGGCCTCCACCGACAACCGCGCCGCCAGCTCCCCGAGCCGGAGCGGTTCACTCTCGGCGAGCTGCCGCAGTACCGCCACGGCGGCACGGTCCAGCGGCAGCCCCGAGAGCGCCATGAGGCGCTCGTGCTGCCGGGCTCTGCCGGAGAGATACGCAGCGCGGGTGAGTGCGCGCTCGATCATGAGCACGTCTGGCGAGACGCCACCTACTGCTGGGTGCGGTGTGGCCATGCTCCTCACTTTAACAGCTAATTGCTTGACTCAAGTAATCCGCACATGCTTGCCTAACTCAAATAAGACGCCGACCGACAACCTCAGGGAGCACACCCATGAGCAGCACCGGCCTTCAGGGACGCAGCGTCATCGTCACCGGAGCAGGCTCCGGCATCGGCCAGGCCACAGCCGTGAAGTTCGCCGAGGAAGGCGCGAGCGTCCTGGTCGCGGACGTCAACCAGGAAGGCGCCGAGCAGACCGTCAAGACCATCGAAAAAGCGGGCGGCACAACCAAGGCAGTCATCGGCGACCTCCGCGACCAGAAGGTCATCGCCGAGATCGTCGACACCGCCGTACAGGCCTTCGGCGGCCTCGACGTCCTCGTCAACAACGCCGGAATCATGGACCACATGTCGGCCCTCGGCGAGACCGAAGACGACGAATGGGACAGCGTCATCGGAGTCAACCTCACCGCGCCCTTCCGCCTCACCCGGGCCGCCCTGCCGCACCTGCTCGCCGCAGGCGGCGGCGCGATCGTCTTCACCGCCTCCGAAGCCGCCCTCCGCGGCAGCACCGCCGGAGCCGCCTACACCGCCTCCAAGCACGGCATCGTCGGCCTGACCAAATCCCTCGCCGTGATGTACCGCAAGTCCGGCATCAGGACCAACGCCGTCGCCCCCGGCGGCACCGCCACCAACCTCCGCCCCGACGTACGACCGGACACCCACGGCCCCGCCGTACTCGGCCCCTACCTCGGCGTCGGCGTCGGCGACAAGCTCGCCACCCCCGAAGAACAGGCCGCCGCCATCGTCTTCCTCGCCTCCGACGCCGCGAGCTACATCAACGGCGCCGTCCTCCCCGTCGACAACGGCTGGTCGGCCACCTGACACGATGGGCTCCGGTGGACTCGTACGAACCCGGGCGCGACCGGTGCGGTACGAGCCCGGCCACCGACGCCCGGGGCCGCCGAGAAGGTCGTGGTCACCTTCGACGAGTAGCCGACCACGCGTGAACGCAGAACCGGGAAGCCGTGGCCCCGCAGGTCAGAGGTGCGGGCCACGGCCTCCGGTCTGATACGCTGATCCAGCGACATTTCGCCGCCACAGCGTGAACCCCCGGTCACAAATCCCGTTGGGAGCACGCCACCCCGTGTGCGACACTGTTCGCACGCAACAGCTTGGTCCTGTGGAGCAGTTTGGAGTGCTCGCCACCCTGTCAAGGTGGAGGCCGCGGGTTCAAATCCCGTCAGGACCGCCGAGGTTTCTTCAGGAAACCTCTTGACGGCTGGGTAGCTCAGTTGGTACGAGCGATCGCCTGAAAAGCGATAGGTCGCCGGTTCGACCCCGGCCCCAGCCACAGTCAAGGCCCCGATCTCCGGATCGGGGCCTTCTCGTGTGTCTCATGCCTCGCTGTACGAGCGTCCGCGTCCGCTACCCGGGATTCACTCCCCGGCTTGCAGCTCGGCCCACCGATGGCTTCGGCAGAAACCGGCGCATCCAGTCCTCAGGCCACGAGCCTGAGGACAGGGACCTGTGACTCGGCCCCGCGGACCCACATCCACCAGCCGCGTTGGGCGATGGTGTGGGACGCGTTCAGATCCGCGTGCTCAACGAAGCCGCAGGATCTGCAGGTGAACACGGCCTGGCGAGGCCGGTTGCGCTTGTCGATGTGGTGGCACTGCGAGCACTCCTGGCTGGTGTACGCCGGGTTGACGTACACCACGGGCACTCCGGCCTTACGTGCCTTGTAGGCGATGAAGGAGCCGAGCTGCCCGAAGGCCCAGGAGTTCAGCGTGACGCGTTGGGGCTTTTTCAGCCGTGCCCGTTCGCGGATGCCGCTCAGGTCCTCGAGGGCGATCCCGCGGCCGGTGCGTTGAGCCTCTGCCACGATGTGCTTGCTGATCTTGTGGTTGATGTCGCGGGTGCGCCGGGCCTGCTTGCCCGCGTTGCGCTTGGCTCGTCGTTTGGCCGAGCGGGTGTTCTTCTTGGCGAGGTCGCGTCGTAGTCGGCGGTCGTTTTCGCGAGTCCTGTTGGTCTGTCGACCGCTGTGCCTCTTGCCGGTGGAGGTGGTGGCGATGTTCTCAATGCCGAGGTCAACGCCGATGAAGCCTTGTGGTGCAGGGTTTTCGGGGGGTTCGGGTAGGTCGATGGTGGCCAGCAGGTACCAGTGGCCGTTCTGCTGGATCAGGTCGGACTCGCCCTGGCGTCGGCGGGCGAGGAGGACGAGCTGGTCTTCCTGGCCCGTGTAGGGGATGCGTTTCATGCGGCCTTGGACGGTCCAGATGGAGATGGTTCGCTGCTCTGTCTGCCAGGAGAGCATCCGGTCGTCGTACGGCTGGGCGGCGTCGGGGCGGAAGGTGATCGGTTTGCCGGTGGCCTTGGCGCGGCGCTTGGAGCCGGGGCGGCCGAAGGTGCCGGCTTTGAGGCCGCCCGCGAGTGCTGCGTAGGCGTCGCAGGTCTTCTTGATGACGTGCTGGGCGGCTTGCGCTCCGAGACCCCAGCGGTCTTTGAGCTGGGCGTAGATCTGTGTGCGCAGTTCGCGATTACGTTTGATGCCGGTTGTGAAGGCGCAGCGGGACGCGTGATTGGCGGCTTCGTTGCAGGCGTGCAGGGTCGCCTGCAGTGCCGACGCCTGTTGCGGCGTCGGCAGCAGCTTCACACGAATTACGAGCTTCACGAACAGAAATCTAGATCCCGTCGCCGGATTCGTTCCGAGAATCGAAGATCGACCATCCGACTGAGTGATGCCTCGCACAGATGACCCGTAACTGTTCTGGTTTTCGGGTTGAGAGTGGGCGGCGACCTGGACCGCATCCCGAGGTCAGTCCCGTTGATGACGGGCCCGCCTCACGTCCTGGTCAACGGTCGGCAGCGGCGGCTCCTTGAACGCCTTGCCCGCCGACATGAAGTACTTGAGGGCCTTGCCTGCGGTCCGGTCGGCGATCTAGTTCAGGCGCGCGTCCATGGGGTGCTCCTCTGGGGTCGCCACGTGGTCAGTGGCTACACCCCCTGAGACGAGGCAGTCCGACCCTCTGTGACATGAGCGGTGAGGACGGAACGCAAATCCATTCGCCACCTCTTTTCCCGAGGTGCGATCCTGGACCCCGTATGTCTACGTACTCTGCCCCCGCCCTCGGTGATCTCGCCCCTCGTCTGGCTGAGCTGTCTCTGCGCGATGCGCATCGGCTCGGGCGCAGGCTCGAGGGCGCGCGCAAGATCCGTAAGCCGGAGGCCAGGGCCGCTGTCCTTGTCGAGATCGAGACCGAAGTCGGCAAGGCCGAGCAGCGGATGGCCGAGCGGCGCGCCCGTGTGCCCGCGGTCTCGTATCCCGAGCAGCTGCCTGTCAGCCAGAAGAAGGACGAGATCGCGGAGGCCATCCGCGATCACCAGGTCGTGATCGTCGCCGGTGAGACGGGGTCCGGGAAGACCACGCAGATCCCGAAGATCTGTGTCGAGCTGGGGCGTGGGGTCCGCGGCATGATCGGGCACACCCAGCCCCGCCGCATCGCCGCGCGCACCGTCGCCGAGCGGGTCGCCGAGGAGTTGGACACGCCGCTGGGTGAGGCCGTGGGCTGGAAGGTCCGGTTCACCGATCAGGTGAACCAGGACGCGACGTTCATCAAGCTCATGACGGACGGCATTCTGCTCGCGGAGATCCAGACGGACCGTGAGCTGCGCGCGTACGACACGATCATCATCGATGAGGCCCACGAGCGGTCCCTCAACATCGACTTCCTGCTCGGCTATCTCGCGCAGTTGCTGCCGAAGCGGCCGGATCTGAAGGTCGTCATCACCTCGGCGACCATCGATCCGGAGCGTTTCTCCCGGCACTTCGGGGATGCCCCGATCGTCGAGGTCAGCGGTCGTACGTATCCCGTCGAGGTGCGGTACCGGCCTCTCCTCGAAGAGGACAGTGAGGATGTCGACCGGGATCAGATCACCGCGATCACCGACGCCGTGGAGGAGCTCCAGGCCGAGGGCAAGGGCGACATCCTCGTCTTCCTCTCCGGAGAGAGGGAGATCCGGGACACCGCCGATGCCCTCACCAAGAAGAACTATCGGTTCACCGAAGTACTCCCCCTCTACGCCCGCCTCTCGCACGCCGAGCAGCACCGCGTCTTCCAGCCGCACACCGGCCGCAGGATCGTGCTGGCGACCAACGTCGCGGAGACGTCGCTGACGGTTCCGGGGATCAAGTACGTCATCGATCCGGGTACCGCCCGTATCTCCAGATACAGCCACCGTACGAAGGTCCAGCGCCTCCCCATCGAGGCGATCTCACAGGCCAGCGCCAACCAGCGCAAGGGCCGCTGCGGGCGCACCAGTGACGGCATCTGTATCCGCCTGTACAGCGGAGAGGACTTCAACGCCCGGCCGGAGTTCACGGACGCCGAGATCCTCCGTACGAACCTGGCTTCCGTCATCCTCCAGATGACCGCCGCGGGTCTGGGGGACATCGAGAAGTTCCCGTTCATCGATCCGCCGGATCACCGCAACATCCGTGACGGCGTCCAACTCCTCCAGGAGCTGGGTGCGTTGGACCCCAAGCAGAAGGACGTACGCAAGCGTCTCACCGAGACCGGTCGCAAGCTGGCCCAGTTGCCCGTCGACCCCCGGCTGGCGCGGATGGTCCTGGAGGCCGACAAGAACGGCTGTGTACGCGAGGTCATGGTGATCGCCGCCGCGCTCTCCATCCAGGACCCGCGTGAGCGTCCGGCTGACAAGCAGACGCAGGCGGACCAGCAGCACGCCCGCTTCAAGGACGAGACGAGCGATTTCCTCGCGTTCCTCAACCTCTGGCGGTATGTCCGGGAGCAGCAGAAGGAGCGGGGTTCGTCGTCCTTCCGGCGGATGTGCAAGCAGGAGTACCTGAACTTCCTGCGGATCCGGGAGTGGCAGGACATCTACTCCCAGCTTCGTACGGTCGCCAAGCAGATGGGCATCCATCTGAATGAAGAGGACGCGGGTGACCAGAGCGTCCACGTCTCGCTCCTCGCCGGGCTGCTCTCCCACGTCGGCATGAAGGACGTGAAGGAGGGGGCGAAGAACGAGTATCTGGGCGCGCGGAACGCCAAGTTCGCGATCTTCCCGGGCTCCGCCCTCTTCAAGAAGCCTCCGCGTTTCGTGATGTCCGCCGAGCTCGTCGAGACGTCACGTCTCTGGGCGCGGGTCAACGCGAAGATCGAGCCCGAGTGGGTCGAGCCTCTCGCCGGGCATCTGCTGAAGCGCACGTACAGCGAGCCGCACTGGGAGAAGGACCAGGCGGCGGTGATGGCGTACGAGAAGGTCACGCTGTACGGCGTGCCGATCATCGCGCAGCGCAAGGTCAACTACGGGCGGATCGACCCGGAGACGTCCCGCGAACTTTTCATTCGCAACGCGCTCGTCGAGGGCGACTGGCGTACGCACCACAAGTTCTTCGCCGACAACCGCAAACTCCTCACCGAGGTCGAGGAGTTGGAGCATCGCGCCCGCCGCCGCGACATTCTGGTCGACGACGACACACTCTTCGACTTCTACGACCAGCGGGTGCCCGAACATGTGGTGTCGGGGGCGCACTTCGACTCCTGGTGGAAGCACAAGCGGACCACCGAAGGAGGAGAGCCCGAACTGCTCGACTTCGAGCGGTCGATGCTCATCAACGAGCGCGCCGGCGACGTCAGCAAGGACGACTATCCGGACGCGTGGCGTCAGGGGCGGCTCAAGTTCCGTGTGACGTACCAGTTCGAGCCGGGAGCAGACGCGGACGGCGTGACCGTGCACATCCCGCTCCAGGTCCTCAACCAGGTCACGGACGAGGGCTTCGACTGGCAGATCCCGGGCCTCAGGGAAGAGGTCGTCACGGAGCTGATCCGATCGCTGCCGAAGCCGATCCGGCGGAATTACGTCCCTGCCCCCAACTTCGCGCAGAAGTTCCTGGAGCGGGCCGTACCCCTCCAGGAGCCGGTGACGACGACGATGGCGCGTGAACTGAAGCGCATGGTCGGCGTGCCCCTCACCCCCGACGACTTCGACTGGACGAAGGTCCCGGACCATCTCCGCATCACCTTCCGGATCGTCGACGAGCGGCGCCGCAAGCTGGCCGAGGACAAGGACTTGGAGGCGCTGAAGCTGCGCCTCAAGCCGAAGGCGCGGCAGGCGATCTCACAGGCGGCCGCGGCCACGGCCGAGCGGACGGGTGGGGAGTCCCTGGAGCGCAGGGGCCTCACGGACTGGACGATCGGCTCGCTCTCGCGCGTCTTCGAGACGCGTCGCGCCGGTCAGCCGGTGAAGGCGTACCCGGCGCTCGTCGATGACGGTGACAGCGTCTCCGTACGGCTCTTCGACACCGAGGCCGAGCAACAGCAGGCGATGTGGAAGGGCACGCGGCGGCTGATCCTGCTGGGAATTCCGGTGAACCCGGCGAAGTTCGCGTCGCAGAAGCTCACCAACCCGCAGAAGCTCGCCTTGTCGGCGAACCCGCACGGCTCCATCCAGGCGCTGTTCGACGACTGCGCGATGGCTGCCGCGGACAAGCTGATCGGGGACTTCGGGGGGCCGGCCTGGGACGAGGAGTCGTATCGGAAGCTGTACGACAAGGTGCGGGCCGAGATCGTGGACACCACGGTCCGTACGGTCGACCAGGTCCAGCAGGTCCTGGCCGCCTGGCAGGCGTGTGAGCGGCGCCTGAAGTCCGTACGGAGTCCTGCGTTGCTCGCGAACCTCGCGGACGTACGGGGGCAGCTGGACGGGCTTGTGAAGCCGGGATTCGTGACGGAGGCGGGGATTCGTCGGCTGCCGGATCTGATGCGTTATCTGGTGGCGGCGGACCGGCGGTTGCAGCAGATGCCGACGAACGTTCAGCGGGACACGACTCGTATGGCGAAGGTTCATGAGATGCGGGACGAGTACGCGTGGCTTCTTGAGCAGATGCCTGCGGGGCGGCCCGTTCCTCAGCAGGTGCTGGACATTCGGTGGATGATCGAGGAGCTCCGGGTCAGCTACTTCGCCCACGCGTTGGGCACGGCGTATCCCGTCTCCGACAAGCGCATCGTGAAGGCGATCGACGCGGCTGTTCCGTAACTGTGTCTGTACGTTGGGTGAGTTCGCCCCTCGGGCGTCCCCTCCTGTACAGTCTCTTCTCGCAGCGCAACGCGACAATCGCCCTGCGAAACCAGGTCCTGTGGAGCAGTTTGGAGTGCTCGCCACCCTGTCAAGGTGGAGGCCGCGGGTTCAAATCCCGTCAGGACCGCCCAGTTGAAGGGGCCCGCATCCGGTAAGGGTGCGGGCCCTTTGGCGTGGAGTTCTTTTCCCCAGCCCCGCCCCTTCCCGGCTGCGGGGGTGAGGGTTGGGTTCGGCCGCCGCCCATTGACGGCGTCACATTCCGCCGGTACTCAAACACCAAGGGCAACCGATCCCTTGGAGGTGGCGTATGGCCGTGTTCGTCCGGCATGAGACGCGGGCTCTGCTTCGTGCTCATCTGCAGGCTGCCTCGGGGTACCGGCATCTGACGCGGCACTGTCCGATCTGCCACCGGCTCCAGAAGCTGGCCATGGCCATGGAGGTCGGTCCGGACGACGCGGACTCCCTGGAGGGCGTAGCGGAGGACGAAAGCCCCGCAACGGCATGAGCTCCCCCACTACCGCAGGTAACACACCCTCACAAGGTCTCTGCCCTGTGACGGGTGTCACTGCATAGGTTTCCGAATCGGCGGTACTCACACCCCACTTACAACCGGTCAATTTAATATGTGCAATTGCACCCCGCCCTGAGGTCCGCCCCAAACCGGACGCAAACAGCGCCCCCAGACCGCTCACAGACCACCCACACACCCCAGGAACGCTCACACCCCGTCAGGTCCCGACAGGCCCCGTCGCCCCCCGGCGCACAAAAAAATCGCGCTGGACCCGGCGGAGTCCAGCGCGATCGACGACGCACCCTTGTTGCTTGAGGTTCTGGCTTGGGCGTGGGCTCTGTTGGGGCAGAACCCGCGTCGCTTGGAGCTTTGGTTCGAGCAGTTCGGCACGTTGGGGGAACCTGCCGAAATGCCCTGTTATGCAGTTGTTCAGGCTTCGCTGCGCTGCTGCGGGATGCCCGCGAGCAACGCGCGGACCTCCGCTTCGCGGTAGCGGCGATGCCCGCCGAGCGTACGAATCGATGTGAGCTTGCCGGCCTTCGCCCACCGCGTGACCGTCTTCGGGTCAACACGGAACATCGTGGCGACCTCAGCGGGGGTCAGCAGCGGCTCGGCATCAGGGGTGCGAGCGGTCATGAGCGGCCTCCTCGGGGGAACCGAACGTTCTCGGTTCATTCCTCTAAATTCTGCACCTTGACCCGCGTTGCCCGAAATGGCGGACGCGGGTCGAGTCGGTTATAGGACGAACGGCTTGTCCTCGGCACTACAACTACACCATCTGTCCAGCCGCGTCGGCCAAACCGATGGAATTGCCCTCTCAGGTGTTCATCAGCGACGGAAGCCGATGGACCATGCCATAGCGGACAGTCACGCCCCTGTGACGATCAGTCACAGGGGTGATCGGGAGTCACGAGACCCCCCATAGCGCGCAATGCTGAGATTCCACCCATACGTGGGCAGAGGGAGCCCTCCCCGGACTCCTTGTCCTATTTTGACATGAGGAGGGGTGTCTGGGGCAAGGTCCGCGTTAGTGCTGTCCATCACCCTTACCCGCAAAGTCCTGATGGTGACTTACGTCCCGTCAGTTCGCCGAACGGCGATCCCGGACCGCCCGCCAGCGTTCGACCAGCCGACCGTACGCCTCCCCGGCCCCGACCCCGTCGCCCGCACGCAGCGCCTCGATCCCCTCGGCCACATCCGCCGCCGAATGGTCGCCGTCCAGCTGCTCGGCCGGCAGGACGTGTACCAGGCCGCCGTAGTCCAGCTCCACCAGCGAGCGCGGATGGAACTCCTCCAGCCAGCGCCCCACATCGACAAGCCCGTCGATCAGCGGCCCTTCCTCGATGGCATCCTTGAGCGCCTTCAGTCCCCGCGCCACCCGTCGCCGCGCCTGCACCATGGGCGTCCGGTAGCGCAGTACGGGCGCGGCCTCGTCCGATCCCTTGTCGTACTCGCGCTCCTCGTCGCCGACGAGCACGAACCAGTTCAGCGGTACGTGCCAGGTCGAGGTGCGGATCCAGGGGCGGGCGTCGGGGTTGCGGCTGAGCCAGCGCTCGTAGTCCTGGGCGGTCTGGCGGCGTACGACCGGGGGCAGCACCGCGTCCAGGACCGGCCCCGGCAGCTCCTCGGCCAGCTCGCCCAGGGCCTGCCAGCCGCGCAGCCGGGTGCGCCAGGGGCAGACGCACAGGACGCCGTCCACGTCCGCGACGAAGGCGTCGCCGCTCTCGTGCACGGGCACCGGGATCGGCGGCGTGGGCAGCAAGTCGGCCAGGGAGCGGCGCAGTTCGTCCTGGTACGAGGGCCGGTCGGGGCGGCGGGCGTACCGCGCCCAGTGGCCGCGCTCCGGTTCCGGGAAGGCGGCCAGCGGTTCGTACACGCGCAGATACGACGCGTACGGGACGATCACCGAGGACACCTTGGGCACGCTTGCTCCCTCCCCCGCGGACCTGACGGAAAACCCTTGAAACCCCCGCGCGGGGGCGCGGGGACACACTGCTCGACGTCCGATGCCACAACGTGACCGTACTCCGGGAGAAGGTGATCCTGAGCACCGCGCCAGTGGCGGGTACGCGGAGGCTCTAATCTCGTGTCACGGAACCCGCCACCCTTACGGGCCCCGCCCTCAGAACCGCCGCTACTTACCCAGGAGTCACCACCGTGACCGACGTAACCGACGGCGTCCTGCACACCCTGTTCCACTCGGATCAGGGGGGTCATGAGCAAGTCGTGCTCTGCCAGGACCGCGCCAGTGGCCTCAAGGCCGTCATCGCCATCCACTCGACCGCCCTGGGCCCCGCCCTCGGCGGCACGCGCTTCTACCCGTACGCGAGCGAGGAAGAGGCCGTCGCCGACGCGCTGAACCTGGCGCGCGGGATGTCGTACAAGAACGCCATGGCCGGCCTTGACCACGGCGGCGGCAAGGCCGTGATCATCGGGGACCCCGAGAAGATCAAGACCGAACAGCTGCTGCTCGCATACGGCCGGTTCGTGGCCTCGCTCGGCGGCCGGTACGTCACGGCATGCGACGTCGGCACGTACGTGGCCGACATGGACGTCGTGGCCCGGGAATGCCGCTGGACGACCGGCCGCTCGCCGGAGAAGGGCGGGGCCGGCGACTCCTCCGTGCTGACCGCGTACGGCGTCTACCAGGGCATGCGGGCCTCCGCCCAGCACCTGTGGGGCGATCCGTCGCTGCGGGGCCGCCGGATCGGTATCGCGGGCGTCGGCAAGGTCGGCCACCACCTGGTGGAGCACCTCGTGGCGGAGCGCGCCGAGGTCTTCGTCACGGACGTACGCGACGAGGCCGTACGGCGGATCACTGAGCAGCACCGGGACGTAGTGGCCGTGAAGGACACCGAGGAACTGATCCGCGTCGACGGCCTCGACATCTACGCTCCCTGCGCGCTGGGCGGGGCGCTCGACGACGACTCCGTGCCTGCCCTCACCGCGCGGATCGTGTGCGGCGCCGCCAACAACCAGCTCGCGCACCCGGGCGTCGAGAAGGACCTCGCCGACCGCGGGATCCTGTACGCGCCGGACTACGTCGTGAACGCCGGGGGTGTCATCCAGGTGGCCGACGAGCTCCACGGCTTCGACTTCGAGCGGTGCAAGGCGAAGGCCGCGAAGATCTACGACACCACGTTGACGATCTTCGCACGTGCGAAGACTGACGGGATTCCGCCGGCCGCGGCGGCCGACCGGATCGCCGAGCAGCGGATGGCCGAGGCGCGGCGCCACTGAGGGTCGCGCGCGGTATCCGGGCTCCGCGGGGTACCCGCCGGCCGGTCGTGGAGATTACTCTCACGTTCGTCGGCGGGTCGTGCCGCCAGAAGAGGTTAAAATCGCCGTTGACCAGCGGGGACAGGGCTCCCCGAGGGTTCTGGGCGACGGCACGTCCTGCGGGCGACGTACCGTATGGGCGTGGGCTCAGGTACCGTGGAAGCCCTACGGACCGGTCTCTCTGCGGAGAGCCCGTTCCAGATCATGAACGCGTGTCAAGACTCTGGGGCCGTCGAGCCCCGTCACCGAGGGGGTCGAGCCATGGGGCGCGGCCGGGCCAAGGCCAAGCAGACGAAGGTCGCCCGCCAGCTGAAGTACAACAGCGGCGGGACTGACCTGTCGCGTCTGGCCAGTGAGCTGGGCGCTTCGACTTCGAGCCAACCGCCGAACGGCGAGCCGTTCGAGGATGACGAAGACGATGACCCGTACGCCCAGTACGCGGATCTGTACAACGACGACGATGAGGACGAGGACGACGAGTCCGGTCCTTCGTCGCAACAGCAGCGTCGCGGCGCTTGACTGTCTTAATAGCGCTTCACCCGGTCCGGAGCGGTTGATATCGCGCCGGGCCGGGTTTTGCGCTGCGCGCCGGCGCTCCGCTGGGTTCGCCGTTTGACGCTGCGGCTCCGCGCCCCTAGTGGGGCGCGTAGTCGCCGGTCAGCTCCGCGCCCGTCTCGCGGTCGCCTCTATCCGTGATCTCGCCTGCTACCCAGGCGTCGACCCCCCGGTCCGCCAGTGTGGCCAGCGCCACGTCTGCCGAGTCCTCGGAGACGATCGCGATCATGCCCACGCCCATGTTCAGGGTCTTTTCCAGTTCCAGGCGGTCGACCTTGCCGGTCGTGCCGACCAGGTCGAAGACCGGGGCGGGGGTCCAGGTGGTGCGGTCGACCCTCGCGTGCAGGGTGTCGGGGATCACTCGGGCCAGGTTGGCCGCCAGGCCGCCGCCCGTGATGTGGGAGAAGGCGTGTACCTCGGTTGTGCGGGTGAGGGCCAGGCAATCCAGTGAGTAGATCTTGGTGGGCTCCAGGAGTTCCTCGCCGAGGGTGCGGCCGAAGTCCTCGATGTGCTGGTCGAGGCTCAGGCCCGCGCGGTCGAAGAGGACGTGGCGGACGAGCGAGTACCCGTTCGAGTGAAGGCCGGAGGCCGCCATCGCGATGACCGCGTCACCCTTACGGATGCGATCGGCGCCCAGGAGCCGGTCGGCCTCGACCACGCCCGTGCCCGCGCCCGCGACGTCGAAGTCGTCGGGGCCGAGTAGCCCGGGGTGCTCGGCGGTCTCGCCGCCGACCAAAGCGCAGCCCGCGAGGACGCAGCCTTCGGCGATGCCCTTCACGATGGCGGCGACGCGCTCGGGGTGGACCTTGCCGACGCAGATGTAGTCGGTCATGAAGAGTGGCTCGGCGCCGCACACCACGATGTCGTCCATGACCATCGCGACGAGGTCGTGGCCGATGCTGTCGTACACGCCGAGCTGCCGGGCGAGGTCGACCTTCGTACCGACGCCGTCCGTGGCGGAGGCCAGCAGCGGGCGCTCGTAGCGCTTGAGGGCGGAGGCGTCGAAGAGGCCGGCGAAGCCGCCGAGGCCGCCGAGGACCTCGGGGCGCCGCGTCTTCTTCACCCACTCCTTCATGAGCTCCACGGCGCGGTCGCCCGCTTCGATGTCGACGCCGGCAGCCGCGTAGCTGGCACCTGAGGTCTCAGTAGTCATGACTTTGAGAGCTTTCGTGTCGTACCGCTGGGTGTGCTGCGGTGTCTTACGGGCGACGGATCGCGTCGGCCGCGGCCGTGGCCGCCGGGCCCGCCGCCAGCTCCGTCTCCAGGAGCTGCTTGCCGAGCAGTTCGGGGTCCGGGAGGTCCATCGGGTACTCGCCGTCGAAGCAGGCGCGGCACAGGTTCGGCTTGGCGATGGTGGTCGCGTCGATCATGCCGTCGATGGAGATGTACGCCAGGGAGTCGGCGCCCAGGGACTTACCGATCTCCTCGACCGTCATGCCGTTGGCGATCAGCTCGGCGCGGGTGGCGAAGTCGATGCCGAAGAAGCAGGGCCACTTCACGGGCGGCGAGGAGATCCGGATGTGGACCTCGGCCGCGCCCGCCTCGCGCAGCATCCGCACGAGCGCGCGCTGGGTGTTGCCGCGCACGATCGAGTCGTCCACGACGATCAGGCGCTTGCCCTTGATGACTTCCTTGAGGGGATTCAGCTTCAGTCGGATGCCCAGCTGGCGGATGGTCTGTGAAGGCTGGATGAAGGTGCGGCCGACGTAAGCGTTCTTCACCAGACCGGCACCGAACGGGATGCCGGAGGCCTCCGCGTAACCGATCGCGGCGGGCGTGCCGGACTCCGGGGTCGCTATGACCAGGTCCGCGTCGACGGGGGCTTCCTTGGCGAGCCTGCGGCCCATCTCGACGCGCGAGAGGTACACGTTCCGGCCCGCTATGTCGGTGTCCGGGCGGGCCAGATACACGTACTCGAAGACACAGCCCTTGGGTTTCGCTTCCGCGAATCGTGACGAGCGCAGACCGTTCTCGTCGATGGCGACGAACTCGCCCGGCTCGATCTCGCGTACGAAGCTGGCGCCGCAGATGTCGAGCGCGGCGGACTCGGAGGCGACGACCCAGCCGCGCTCCAGGCGCCCCAGGACCAGCGGGCGGATGCCCTGCGGGTCGCGGGCCGCGTACAGCGTGTGCTCGTCCATGAAGGTGAGGCTGAAGGCGCCCTTGACCTGGGGGAGGATCTTGGCGCAGGCCTCCTCGATGGTCAGCGGCTTGCCGTCCTCGTCGACCTGGGCGGCGAGGAGCGCCGTGAGCAGGTCGGTGTCGTTGGTGGCCGCCACACGCGGAGTGCGGCCCTCCTGCTTGGGCAGGTCGGCGACCATCCCGGCGAGCTGGGCCGTGTTGACCAGGTTGCCGTTGTGGCCGAGCGCGATCGAGCCGTGCGCGGTCGCACGGAATGTGGGCTGGGCGTTCTCCCACACGGAGGCGCCGGTGGTCGAGTAGCGGGCGTGACCGACCGCGATATGACCCTGGAGCGATCCGAGTGAGGCCTCGTCGAAGACCTGGGACACCAGGCCCATGTCCTTGAAGACGAGGATCTTGGAGCCGTTGCTGACCGCGATTCCCGCGGATTCCTGGCCTCGATGCTGGAGGGCGTAGAGCCCGAAGTAAGTGAGCTTGGCGACCTCTTCGCCGGGAGCCCAGACTCCGAAGACGCCGCAAGCGTCCTGGGGTCCTTTCTCGCCGGGGAGCAGATCATGACTGAGTCGACCGTCACCACGTGGCACGCCACCGAGTGTAGGCGAGTTCGGCCACTGGTCCGAATGGGGGATTCGGGCTCGTTGTGGATCACTTGGCGGCGACGGCTTCGAAGCCGCTGCCGTTTTCGCTGGTCAGGGTGAGGGTGCGGTGCTTGATCTCGTAGGTGGCCTTGCCGTTGAAGAGCTTCAGGAGGGCCTTTTCCGTCTCCATGAGTGAGGGGGAGCACATCATGCGGGTGGTGCCAGGGGACCCGAGAGTGATGCGACCGTCGCTGACGGTCGCCTCCGCCGTCACCCTGTTGCAGCCGAGCTGACCGCGGACGCTGCCCTTGCCGTCGAAGGTGAGGTGGACCTTGCCCTCGGCCTCGGAGGCCAGCGCGGTGACCGTGCCGCCCTTGTTGGTGCTGCCGGTGACGCTCCACTTCGTGCCCTCGAGCTTGGCCGGCTTCTCCGCGGTGAGCTTCACCGTGTCCCCGTCCTTGGTGGTGAGCGTCAGCTTGTCGCCGTCGACCTTGGTCGTGATCGTGCTGTCGGCGATCGTCTCGGCCATCTTGGCCTCGAACTCCATCGGCTTCTCGCCGCAGGCCATCTTGGTCTGCAGGGTGTCGGAGCCGACCTTGATCGTGTCGCCCTGCATCTCGGCGGTCGCCCCGAAGTGGTTACAGCCGTAGTTGCCGCCCACCTTGCCGTCCTCGCCGAACTCTATGTGGGCGTCGGCCGGGGCCTTGTACGTGGTGCCCCCGACGTCCACGCTGTCCACTTTCCACTGTTTGCCGGTGATTTTCGTCTGCTGTCCGGCGCCGACGGACGAGGAACCGCCGTCACTTTTCTCCGTGCCGCAGGCCGCGGTGGCGAGCAGGCCGGTGACCGCCAGGACGCTGAGAGTAAGCCGTTGCGTTCGCATGTCGCTGTGACGGGACGGGTGGGGTGGTTGGTTCCCTTCCCTTTTCTCTCAACTTCCCGTCCGCCCCTGGCGTCTCAGCCCATCAGCGGGAGCAGTCCGCCCAGGTCGGCCCGCTCGCCGCTGGCGCTGACCTGGGCATCGGCGAGGGCCTTACGCCATTCCGTACGCCCGGTCGCGAGCCGTATCCAGGTCATCGGATCTGTCTCCACGACGTTCGGCGGGGTTCCGCGCGTGTGCCGCGGCCCCTCGACGCACTGCACGACCGCGAACGGCGGAATGCGGACCTCCGTGGAGGCGCCGGGCGCCTTCACGGCGAGTGCGTCGGCGAGCAGGCGGGTGCAGGCGGCGAGGGCCTGACGGTCGTACGGGATGTCGAGGCCGGGCACGGCGGCGTTCAGGTCGTCGCTGTGGACGACGAGTTCGATGGTGCGGGTGACCAGGTAGTCGGCGAGGGTCATGGAGCCGGGCCGGGTGGCGAGCAGCCGCTCGCCCGGGGTGACGGCCAGCCGCTCGGCCAGCCGCTGCTCGGTGCGGTCGTACAGCGCGTCGATGTCCTGATGCTCGCGCGCGAGTTCGCGGGTGCGGTCGGCGTTGGCGGCGGCAAGCACGGGATCGACGGTCGCGGACGGCCAGTCCAGCAGAGCGAGTTCGGCCTTCGCGGGCGGCTCCATGTCGATGGTCCGGCTGACGCTCTCGACGGCGGCCGCGGCGATATGCACGGCCAGCTCTCGTACGGTCCAGTCGCCGAGCCGGGTGGGCTGCGTGAGCTGCTCGGGGGTGAGGGTGCGGACGGCTGCCCGTACGCTCCCGAACTGGGCCTGTACGGCGGCGCGGATCTTGACGGGGTCGTAGCTGCGGGGGCGCTTCTTGGCCGGGGGCATGGGCTTCAGCGTATGCACTCCGTTGGGAATGCGGGTTCGAAGCTGCGGGTCCGTTGTGGCTGGTCGCTCCCCCACTCTCGGCTTTGGTACAGCCCCGCGCCTCTAACGGGCGCTGCCGTCCCGGTCGGACACGCCGAAGCCCTCCGCCCGGTGGCCGTGCGGAGGGCTTCGTGAGGCACGGCCGGCTTACGCCAGAATCGCCGGAATCGTCCCCTCATGCGCCTCGCGCAGCTCCGCCAGAGTGAGCGCGAACTCGCCCTGGACCTCGACCACGTCACCGTCCACGACACCGATGCGGGTGGCGGGCAGGCCCCGCGCGCCGCACATGTCGTTGAAGCGGAGCTCCTCCGAGCGCGGTACGGCGACGACCGCACGGCCCGCCGACTCCGAGAGGAGGAAGGTGAAGGCGTCGAGCCCGTCGGGGACGATCAGGCGCGCGCCCTTCCCACCCAGCAGTGCCGACTCGACGACCGCCTGGATCAGACCGCCGTCGGACAGGTCGTGCGCGGAGTCGATCATTCCGTCGCGGGAGGCGGAGATGAGGATCTCGGCCAGCAGCCGCTCGCGCTCAAGGTCCACCTGGGGCGGGAGGCCGCCGAGGTGGTCGTGGACCACCTGTGACCAGGCCGAACCGCCGAACTCCTCGCGGGTGTCGCCGAGGAGGTACAGCAACTGGCCCTCCTCCTGGAAGGCGACCGGCGTACGGCGGGCGACGTCGTCGATCACGCCGAGTACGGCCACGACCGGGGTCGGGTGGATGGCCGCCTCACCGGTCTGGTTGTAGAGCGAGACGTTGCCGCCGGTCACCGGGGTGCCCAACTGCTGGCAGGCGTCCGCCAGTCCGCGGATGGCCTCCGCGAACTGCCACATCACCGCCGGGTCTTCGGGCGAGCCGAAGTTCAGGCAGTCGGAGACGGCGAGCGGCTTGGCGCCGGTGGTGGCGACATTGCGGTACGCCTCCGCGAGCGCCAACTGCGCGCCCGTGTACGGGTCGAGCTTCGCGTACCGCCCATTGCCGTCCGTGGCGATCGCGACGCCGAGGCCGGACGCCTCGTCGATACGGATCATGCCCGAGTCCTCGGGCTGCGCCAGCACCGTGTTGCCCTGCACGAAGTGGTCGTACTGGGAGGTGATCCAGGACTTGGAGGCCTGGTTCGGGGAGGCCACCAGCTTCAGGACCTGGTCCTTGAGCTCGTCCGAACCGGCCGGTCGCGGAAGCTTGTTGGCGTCGTCGGCCTGGAGGGCGTCCTGCCAGGACGGACGGGCGTACGGGCGCTCGTAGACCGGACCGTCATGCGCGACCGTGCGCGGGTCCACGTCGACGATCTTGCCGCCGTGCCAGTAGATCTCGAGCCGGTCGCCGTCGGTCACCTCACCGATGACGGTCGCGATGACGTCCCACTTGTCGCAGATCTCCAGGAACCGGTCGACCTTCTCCGGCTCCACGACCGCGCACATGCGTTCCTGCGACTCGCTCATGAGGATTTCCTCGGGCGAGAGCGTCGAGTCACGCAGCGGTACGTCGTCCAGGGTCACGCGCATGCCGCCGGAGCCGTTGGACGCCAACTCGCTGGTCGCACAGGACAGTCCGGCCGCACCCAGGTCCTGGATGCCGACGACCAGCTTCTCCTTGAACGCCTCCAGGGTGCACTCGATGAGCAGCTTCTCCTGGAAGGGGTCACCGACCTGGACCGCCGGGCGCTTCGACGGCTTCGCGTCGTCGAACGTCTCACTCGCCAGGATCGAGGCGCCGCCGATGCCGTCACCGCCCGTACGAGCCCCGTACAGGATGACCTTGTTACCCGCGCCGGACGCCTTCGCGAGGTGGATGTCCTCGTGCCGCATGACACCGATGGCACCGGCGTTGACCAGTGGATTTCCCTGGTAGCAGGCGTCGAAGACGACCTCGCCGCCGATGTTCGGCAGCCCGAGGCAGTTGCCGTAACCGCCGATGCCGGCGACGACACCGGGGAGTACGCGCTTCGTGTCGGGGTGATCGGCCGCACCGAACCGCAGCGGGTCGACGACGGCGACCGGCCGCGCCCCCATCGCGATGATGTCGCGCACGATGCCGCCGACGCCGGTGGCCGCGCCCTGATAGGGCTCGACGTACGAGGGGTGGTTGTGCGACTCGACCTTGAAGGTGACCGCGTAACCCTGACCGACGTCCACGACGCCGGCGTTCTCACCGATGCCGACGAGCAGGGCGTCGGACTGGGGCGCCTTCTCGCCGAACTGGCGCAGGTGCACCTTCGACGACTTGTACGAGCAGTGCTCGGACCACATGACCGAGTACATGGCGAGTTCGGCACCGGTGGGCCGGCGGCCGAGGATCTCCACGACGCGCTCGTACTCGTCCTTCTTCAGACCGAGTTCGGCCCAGGGCAGCTCGACGTCCGGGGTCGCGGCCGCGTGCTCGACCGTGTCCAAAGGAGTGCGGCTCATACGTTGACCAGCTTCTTGAGGATGGAGGTGAAGAAGGGGAGGCCATCGGTGCGGCCGGTCCCGATGAGGGGCTCCACGGCGTGCTCCGGGTGCGGCATCAGGCCTACGACGTTGCCGGCTTCGTTGCTGATACCGGCGATGTCGCGCATCGAGCCGTTGGGGTTGAAGTCCAGGTAGCGGAACGCGACCCGGCCCTCCGCCTCCAGCATGTCGAGGGTGCGCTCGTCGGCGACGTACCGCCCGTCCATGTTCTTCAGCGGGATGTTGATCTCCTGGCCCGCTTCGTAGTCGACGGTCCAGGCCGTTTCCGCGTTCTCCACCCGCAGCTTCTGGTCGCGGCAGATGAAGTGGAGGTGATCATTTCCGAGCATCCCGCCGGGAAGAAGGTGGGCCTCGGTGAGGATCTGGAAACCGTTGCAGATGCCGAGTACCGGCATTCCCGATTTCGCCTGCTCGATGACGGTCTCCATCACCGGCGAGAAGCGCGCGATGGCACCGGCACGCAGATAGTCGCCATAGGAGAAACCGCCGCACAACACCACGGCGTCGACCTGCTTGAGGTCCTTGTCCTTGTGCCACAGCGCCACGGGCTCGGCACCCGCGAGCCGGATCGCACGCTGCGTATCCCGGTCGTCGAGGCTGCCCGGAAAGGTGACGACGCCAATACGAGCGGTCACTTTCCTGCCTCCGCCTTCACTTCCTCCACCTTGACGGCGAAGTCCTCGATCACGGTGTTGGCGAGGAAGGATTCGGCGAGTTCATGGATGCGGGCAAGCACGGTGTCGTCGACCGGCCCGTCCACCTCGAGCTCGAAGCGCTTTCCCTGACGTACGTCGGAGATGCCCTGGAAACCGAGGCGCGGCAGTGCACGCTGCACCGCCTGGCCCTGGGGGTCGAGGATCTCCGGCTTGAGCATGACGTCGACTACGACGCGTGCCACTGGCACTCCCGGTGTGTGGTGCTGAGCAGGTTCCTTCAGACTACCCGGCCCAGATTTCTACGCGAGTAGATTGGTAGGAATCTACGTGACGGCCATCACGATTCCGCATCGACAGGCTTCCTTCACGGAAAATCCAGGGAAAGATCCGGATCAACATCTGGAACCCTATTGCGGTGGGACACCGAGACCGATTAAGTCGTGCTTCACATTGCATTGAGCGAGGGCTGCACAACGGAAGCGGTACAGCAGCCGCTGTACAACAGAAGCTGTACAACAGAAGCTGTACAGCGAAATTGGCAAGAGGCGATACTTTGCCCGTTCGCTCGATCCATGAGTCCGTGCACTTCACGGACCCCATACCCCTCAATAAATCAGCCAACAGTCGGCATCCGTGCACGTCATCGCAACGTCGCCGCCAGAGATGCCGCACGAAGGGACCGATATTCGTGGCGCAGCGTGTCGTAGTCACTCTCTTCGACGACATCGACGGCTCGGAAGCGGCGGAAACGATCGCCTTCGGTCTGGACGGCAAGTCGTACGAGATCGACCTCAACCAAACCAACGCCAAGGACCTGCGCAAGGCGCTCGCGCCCTACGTGGAGGCCGGCCGCAAGCGCTCACGCTCCGGCAAGGCCTACCGGCAGACGGCGGTGGCTCCCGACCCGGCGGCCGTGCGGGCCTGGGCCCAGTCCAACAAGATGGACGTGCCGGCGCGGGGGCGGATCCCGAAGAAGGTGTACGAGGCGTTCACCGCGGCTCAGTGACGGGTGCCCCAGGGTTCGTCGGCTTGGTCATCGGACCCTGGGGACAACCGACTTGCGCTGCACCCAGTCAGATCAGCTAGAGTCTGGAGCACGCCGAAGGGCCGGGCCGAAAGGCCACAGCTCACGGAGTTACGCGGGTGTAGTTCAGTAGTAGAACATCCCCCTTCCAGGGGGAAGGCGCAGTGTGCAATTCCTGTCACCCGCTCTGCACCTCTTACCGGGCATCCTTTTGGATCAGGTAAGGTAGTGCTCGCGCCGATCGGTGAGAGCCGGTCGGATGCAATGCGGACGTAGCTCAGCTGGTAGAGCGCAACCTTGCCAAGGTTGAGGTCGCGAGTTCGAACCTCGTCGTCCGCTCCAGGTCAGAAGTTCAGAAAGATAAGGCCCCGGTCAGCGACCGGGGTTTTTTCGTGCGCTCGCTCGCTTGCTCGCTTCTGGTTCGTGCATCGGCTCCCCGGTGGATCGGCTCTCGGGTGGATGACATTTGTCATGGGCAGTGATGACAGCGTGCACTGCTCCCGCTGGTCTGCTGTGCGACGGTGGTTGCGGGGGAATCGCGGCGGCGACGATGTACGTACAGGGGGGACAAGGAGATGCGCAGGGCCGGGAGTTGGTGGCGGGGGAAGAGCACTCCGGCGAAGGTGGAGACGTATACGCGCTGGTCGTTCCACTTCCTCGCGCTCGTGGAGGTCGCCACCTTCGGGCTGCCGGTCTTCGGGGCGATGCCCTCGTCCCTGTCCTGGGTGCTGTTCCTGATGGTCGTCGGGCATGCGGCGCTCTGTGCGGTGTTCGCGTCGCGGGCCCTGGACTGGACACGTGGCACCCGGGCGCGGCCGGTGCGGCTGCTGTGGGTGCTCGCGGTCGCCACCGCCGTGGTAGCCCTGGTGACCATCGCCGTTGTGACACGCGGTCCCGCGGATGAGGAGAAGGCCACGGCAGCGGTGGCGCTGTTCATCGGTGTCCTGAGCTACGGGACCGGCACGCTCGCGTTCGTGGTGCGTGAGACCCGGCGCATGGTCTACACGGCCCTCGGCTTCGCCCTGGGCACCGGCGCCTACTCGTGGGCGCTGGGAGTCCCCGCGCTCGCGGCACTCGTCACGGTCGGGGCGGTGCTGCTCGCCGCCGGGTTCTACACATTCGTCTGTGCGTTCTCCGTCTGGCTGCTCAACTCCGTCTACGAACTCGACGCGGCCCGTGAGGCCAGGACCCGGCTCGCCGTGGCCGAGGAGCGGCTGCGGTTCGGGCGGGATCTGCACGATGTGATGGGACGGAATCTGGCGGTGATAGCGCTCAAGAGCGAGCTCGCCGTGCAGCTCGCGCGGCGTGAGCGGCCGGAGGCCGTGGAGCAGATGATCGAGGTGCAACGGATCGCACAGGAGTCGCAGAAGGAGGTGCGGGAGGTCGTACGCGGCTATCGCGAGGCCGAGCTCGGTGCCGAACTCGCCGGTGCGCAGGGGGTGTTGAACGCGGCCGGGGTCAGCTGCACGGTGACCGGCTCCCCAGCGGGGCTGCCCGCGGCCGTCCAGTCGGCGCTCGGCTGGGTCGTACGGGAGGCGACCACGAATGTGTTGCGGCACGGGAACGCCGAGCGGTGTGATGTCTCGCTGCGGGCAGCGGACGGCCTGGTCGTACTGACCGTGGAGAACGACGGGGCGCCGCCGGACTCGCGGGGCGGGTCCGGGTCCGGGCTGGCCGGGCTGCGGGAGCGGCTCTCGGCGGTGGACGGGACGCTGGAGGCGGGGCCTGCAGAAGGCGGGCTGTTCCGGGTGGTGGCTCAGGTGCCGTTGTCTTCGTCCGCGTTGCCGCCTCCGGCGTCCTCGTCGGATTCGCCTTCGTCTTTGCCTTCGTCTTTGCCTTCGTCTTTGCCTTCGGCTTCGTCGGATCCGTCGTCGCCGTCTCTGATCAGCGAGAGGTTCGCCTGATGACCGCCGTACAGCGGGTTCGGCTGTTGCTTGCCGATGATGAGCATCTGATCCGGGGGGCGATGGCCGCGCTGCTCGCGCTGGAGGACGACCTGCTCGTGGTGGCGGAGGCGGCTTCGGGGCCCGAGGCGTTGGCCATGGCTCGGGCCCATGCGCCCGACGTGGCCGTACTGGATCTTCAGATGCCCGGTGCGGACGGTGTGAAGGTGGCCACATCGCTGCGGGCCGAGCTGCCCGCGTGCCGGGTGCTGATCGTGACGAGTCACGGGCGGCCGGGGCATCTGAAGCGGGCTCTCGGGGCGGGGGTGCGGGGCTTCGTGCCGAAGACCGTCAGCGCGCAGAAGCTCGCGGAGATCATCCGTACCGTGCATGCCGGGAACCGTTATGTGGACCCGGAGTTGGCAGCCGACGCGATCGCCGCCGGCGATTCACCGCTGACCGAGCGCGAGGCCGAGGTGCTGGAGCTCGCGGCCGAGGGGGCGCCGGTCGCGGAGATCGCGGAGCGGGCCGCGCTGTCGCAGGGCACCGTACGCAACTATCTCTCGTCGGCCGCGTCCAAGCTGGGGGCCGAGAATCGGCATACGGCGGCGCGGCTCGCGCGTGAGCGAGGTTGGGTATAGTGGCTTTCGCGCAACGCGCAGTGCGGACGTAGCTCAGCTGGTAGAGCGCAACCTTGCCAAGGTTGAGGTCGCGAGTTCGAACCTCGTCGTCCGCTCAGGAAGAGGAAGCCCCCGGTCATCGGCCGGGGGCTTCCTCGTGTCTACGACCAGGCTTTACGACCAGCTGGTTCCGGTCAGGCGCTCGTACGCCTCCACGTACTTGGCGCGGGTCGCGGAGACGATCTGCTCGGGCAGGGGCGGTGGGGGCTGCTCGCTCTTGCGGTCCCAGCCGGAGTCGGCGGAGGTCAGCCAGTCGCGCACGTACTGCTTGTCGTACGAGGGCTGCGGGCGGCCCGGCTCCCACTGGTCGGCGGGCCAGAAGCGGGAGGAATCCGGGGTCAGCACCTCGTCGGCGATGACGAGCCGTTCGCCGTCGTAGCCGAACTCGAACTTCGTGTCCGCGAGGATGATCCCGCGGTCGATGGCGATGTCACGGCCGCGGCTGTAGACGGCGAGCGTGGCCTGGCGCAGCTGCGCGGCGGTCTCCGCTCCGACCTGCCGGGCGACTTCCTCGTACGAGACGTTCTCGTCGTGCTCGCCGACCTCCGCCTTCGTGGCGGGCGTGAAGATCGGGGCGGGCAGTTCCGAGCCGTCGGCCAGGCCCTCGGGGAGGGCGAGGCCACAGACGGTGCGGGTCTCCTGGTACTCGGCGAGGCCGGAGCCGGTGAGATAGCCGCGGGCCACGCACTCGACGGGGATCATCCGCAGGGACTTGCAGACGACGGTGCGGCCTGCCCAGTCGGCGGGGGCGCCGGGCGGCAGGTCGGTGCTCAGGACGTGGTGCGGGACCAGGTCGGCGATCTGGTCGAACCACCACAGGGAGAGCTGTGTCAGGACGCGGCCCTTGTCGGGGATCTCGGTGGGGAGCACCCAGTCGTACGCGGAGATACGGTCGCTGGCGACCATCACGAGGTCGCCCGCCTCGTTCTGGTACAGCTCGCGCACCTTGCCGGTGTGCAGATGCACCAGGCCCGGGACCTCGATCGGCTCGGGCTTGTCGACGAATCCGGACACGGTTCCTCCCCGCGGTGACGTGCTGGTGGGATCGATTCTCGCGTATGCGGGGGGTGCATTTCGCGTCGGGGCTCGTCGGGAGGAGCTGCTTGGGCCAGCCGGGACGAGGTCAGGCGCGCTTGCAGATGCGGTCCAGGAGGTTGGCCGTCGCCCGCTGGATGCACTCGTCGACGTGGCCCGGGCGGTCCAGGGCCGGGGACCAGGCGAAGGTGCCGGACGCGAAGACCAGGGCGCCGGAAGGGGCGCGGTACAGGGACGTCTCCTGGTGGCGGAGGGTGCCTTCGGCATCGTGGTACGGGGAGTGGGCCAGAAGGATCCGGCCCTGGTGTTCGGGGAGCGGGGTGCGCGGGAAGTAGCGGTCGGCCTCGCCTGCGACCAGGCCCTTCAGTTCGTCGCCCTCGTGTGCGCCGGTGGCCTCCCACAGCCAGTGTTCGGCGTTGCGGACGACCAGGGGGTGCGGTTCGGGGACCCGGCCCGCGTACTGAATGCCGAGCAGCTCCTGCTCCGGGCGGTCGATGTCGCGCCAGAGGGCGGGTTTTCCGGGGCCGCGGCGTTTTCGGCAGCTGAGGAGGCGGTCGGGGACGCCTGACGGGGAGGGGCTCAGCTCAGCCTGCCAGTACATGGTGTTGGCGGAGAGGAAGACGAGCGAGGTGCCGTGTTCGCGGGCGAGTTCGGTGGTGCGGCGCATGGGCACCGACCAGTACTCGTCGTGGCCGGGGAAGACGAGGCCGCGGTAGCGGGTGGGGTCGACGCGGCCGGCGTGCAGGTCGCGGGCGTCGGCGTAGGCGAGGTCGTAGCCATAGCGCTCGGCCCAGCGGATGAAGTCGTAGGCGTGGCCGACGTGCAGCGGCAGGCCCGCGCCCGCGTACGGGCGGTCGAACGAGACCGTCGTCGCGGCGTCCGCCTCGCCAAGCAGCCGGCCGTTCTCGTCCCAGGCGTGGTAGAGGCTCGCGCCGGTACGGCCGTCCTCCGGATACAGGTTGTACGCCTGCCAGGTGACGTCCGGGAGGAGAAGCAGCAGGTCGGCCGGGTGGGTGTCGCGGACCGTGAAGGGGACGTGGGAGCGGTAGCCGTCGACGGTGGTGAGGACGGCGACGTATGCGCCGATGCTCCAGTAACTCGGGATCTGGAGGCGCCAGGAGAGCCACCAGTGGTGGCAGGAGACCGTGCGGTCGGCGGTGAGCGGCCGTGGCTGGACGATGCCGGGGAGACGGGGACTGGTGGTGATCTTGCGGGCGCCTTCGCCCGCGTAGTGGCCGATGCGGTAGATGTCCACGCTGAACTGCTGGGGCGGGTCGACGGTGATGTGGAAGTCGATGGCCTCGCCGGGCGCTGCGGCGCCGGTGGAGGTGAAGCCCTTGATCTGGCGGTGGACGTCGTCGCGTTCTTCTCGGGCAAGGCCCATTCCACGGACGGGCTCCGCGACCTGGCCTGGTTCACCGCACACGGCAAGGAGATGACGGAACAGGAC
>NZ_JAAKZX010000126.1 GCF_011045025.1 Streptomyces ureilyticus | reverse complement strand
GCCATCTGGGAGCAGATCACCGGCGTCGCCGCCCTCGCCACCGCGGCCTGAGCACAGCGCGCAACCGGGCTCCACCACACCACGACACACCATCAGACACCTACCCACCCAACAACGTGACAGCGCCATGCCTCGACACACCGTCAGGCCCTACCCACCCAACAACGTGACAACGCCCGCCCCCAGCCCTCCCAGCGATCGGCGCCTTCGATCGCGTGAAGGGCCCGACCACGCGGTAGGCCTCGGCGAAACCAGCCGACCCGGCCACCCCGGGCCCTCGGCGGGTGATGCCCCCAGCCAAAGCCGGGTGGAGCGGGAGACGACGCCCGCGTTCCGCTGCCCAGCGGCATGTCCCGCGGCATCATGTGCCGCGCGCCTCATGCATGGGCACCGTTGGTGTGCCGGATGCCGACTGCGGGGGTCCAGCCGAGTCTTCGGGACCCCGCGAGTCCCCGTGCGATGGCAGCGGGCCGCACCGTGCGCAGGCCGACGGAGCCCGTGCTGACGATCACGGACAGGGCCGCGACCACGTGACCGTCGGCGTCGATGACGCGGGTGGCCATGGAGTCCGTGCCGAGCGTCATTTCCTCACGGACCATCGCCACACCGGTGCGACGGCACTCGTCGAGAGCGTGCCGCAGCCGGACCTGATCGGTGATGGTGCGTGGGGTGTGTGCCGTGAGGCCCTGTGCGATCACCTGGTCCTGGAGGCCTGGGCCGGCATGTGCGAGCAGTACCTTGCCGACACCGGAACTGTGCAGCGGCAGCCGACCACCGACGTGGGAGATCAGAGTCAATCCCCAGGCCGGCCCCGGATCGCCGTCGTCGGTGGCGGTATCGGTGGGCTCGCCGCCGCCGCTTTCCTGCGCCGTGCTGGGGTCATAGCGACGGTCTACGAGCAGGCCCCCGCGCTCAAGGAGATCGGCGCGGGAATCCTGGTGTCACCCAATGCCGTCCGGTTGCTGCGGCAGCTGGGTGTGATGGACCGGTTCCTGCGCGACGCCGTACCGGTGGAGCTGGCGTGGGAGTTCCGCCGCTGGGAGAACGGGAGGGTGCTCTCGGTGGAGCGCCTCGACGGAGTCTGCGAGCGGCTCTACGGTGAGCGCACCTACACCGTCCATCGCGCGGATCTCCTTGACACGGTGAAGGCCGCGGTGCCCGAGGAATGGGTACGTCTCGGCGCGCGCTGTACGGCGGTGGAGGAACAGCCTTCGGAGGCGGGTACGCCGCCTGGCGCGCCGCCTGCCGGAGCGCATAGGCAACCTCACCGTCCGGTCCCGCCGGGCACCGTCGACCGGGGCGCTGGGGTGTACGGCGAGCAGACCACGGGCGTACAGCTCCGTGACTGCGGTCAGGTCCTCTTCTGGGAAGCCGGTCCAAGTGTCCGGGCTCTCTAATTCATCGACAGGCCCCCGTGTCGATGCCACGCAGGGCGCGGAGGACGATCTCCTGGGCCAGGTCCTCCGTGTCGGCAGGTTGAGCAGTCCACGCCCCGCGCCCCGGCACATGAGGCGGCGCGGTTGCTCCGTGAGCACGCGAACCAGCATGGATCGGGGCGAGGACTCATTCATGACTGCTACGACCCGCCTACCGGTTCGACCTCTTCCGCGTGGCCTGCCGGGCGAGCCGTCTGGCGGGGTCTCAGCACGCTGGTCCGCAGGAGGGGGTAGAGCACGAGGACCATGGCGAGGGACACCAGGAAGCCGAGTTGGGTCACATCTGCCTCCAGCAGCGCTCCGCCCGTGCCCGCAGCGGCGAGGACGGACACGACGCCCGCCCAGTTGACCGTCTCGAGTTGGTCGGGATCGGCTTTCCGGCCCCGCCGGACGATGAAGAAGTCCGCGATGATCACTCCGGCGAGGGCCATGGTGGTGACCCCGAGAATCCCCAGGTAACTGGCGATCAGACCGAGGATGTCGCCCGCGACCATGACGAGGCCGATGATATTGCCGACCACCACCATGACGACCCGGCCGCCATTGCGTCCGGTCAGGCTGTTGAAGAGGTTGGAAAGGGCGAGAGAGCCACTGTAGGTGTTCAGCACCTGCGCCTTGGCCTGCGCCACGTACATCAGGAGGAACCCGAAGAAGCCGGCCAGGACAACGAAGAACGCGCCCGAGTTGTTGTTCGCCATCCACCCCACCTTGTCGGCGATGGTGCCGCCCTGCTGTGTCGCGGCGGTGGCGGGATGGGATCCGAGGTACTCGCCGACCACGCTCGAACCGGCGTGGATGATGACCGTGCCCAGCACGACGACAAGAACATCGATCATGATGGCCCCGCCGACGGCGAGAATTCCCACGTCCCGGCCGGATCGCGCGTACCGGGCAAAGTCGGCGTCGACGAGTGCGAGGGCGCCCGCGGAACCGGCGAGGATTGACAGAACCGTGGTGAATCGCTCCGCCTCCCCGTTGAAGCCCGGCACCACCGGCCCGGCCGACAGGAGATGAGAGAGGCCGGTGTCCGACTTGGCCAGGGCCAGGCCGGCCATCACGACGGTCAGGACGACGAAAGCGATGAGAAGCACCATCGACGTGCGCTGTACCACCTTGAGACCGAACGCCGTCAGGGCGATCCACGCCACCGTCAGAAGGCCATAGATCACTATCGCATTGGTCGTGGAGGGCGCCCAACCGAACATGAACAGGGTGCCGTAGTAGAGGAGTGCGTTCTCCAGCGCAAGGAAGCCCAGGATCATGAAAGCGAAGATCAGCGAGGCGATCGCGGAGCCACGCAGTCCCAGGCCGTAGAACCGCGCGGTGACGGTGCTCGACGTTCCAGACGTGTAGGCGACGTGGCCGACGAGCCAGCCCAGAACTCCGCCGAAGACGGCGACGAGCACGCCGGCGAGGATGCCGTAGCCGACGCCGGCGATGAGGGTGACTCCGCCGCCGATGGCCAACTGGATCAAGGTGGACGCGATACCGGCCGTGTTGGTCATCAGGCCCCACCCCGAGCGTCGCTCGGAATCCGGTACAGCGGTGAGCGCGTGATCTTCCATTTTCGCCCGGACGTCACCTTCGCGTCCCGGCAAGGAGCCTTCCCCGTTGATTGGACCGTGCATGGAACATGGCCTTTCCCTGGTTTACAACCGGATTTTCGCCGAAACGTACACCCGACGGATCCAGCCATCTATCCAATACGCGTCGACATATATCCATCCTGCGCTGGATATCTCATGCGTGGCGGCATGGTTTCGAAAAGTCTTGACAGGTTGCGCTTCAAGAATGTTCTGTGACCGCAGAAACATCCCGAGTCTCCTGAAGGGAAGATCATGACACGCCAGCCGAGTGTCTTCTCGCACGTCGGGACCACCGTCACGGACTTGTCGCGGGCCATCGAGTGGTACCAAGAGGTTCTCGGCCTGTATCTGCTCCGTGGGCCGCTCGAAGTGATCGAGGATGGGACACCCCTGGCCGATGCGGCCGCACAGATCTACGGTGTCGGATTCCAGCGCTTCCAGTTCGCTCACTTGTGCGGAGCGGACGGGCTGGGGGTCGAGTTGTTCCAGTTCGACAATCCCCAGTCGACTCCGCGGGAGAACTCCTTCGAGTTCTGGCGTACAGGAATCAATCACTTCGCATTGACGACGAGGGATGTCGACGAACTCGCGGAAGCAATCGCGAACCACGGTGGCCGGCGGCGCTCCCCCACCGTGGTGATCGACGCGGACAAGGGATACTCCATCGCCTACTGCGAGGACCCGTGGGGCACGGTCATCGAGGTGTGCTCACACCCCTACGCACAGATGTGGGCCTGATGCCGTCAGCGCCACCCGCCGGCAGCCGCCTCACGCGCCGGACGGCGCAGCGTGAGCGAGGGTGATTCACCAAATCGCCTTCCGTACTCGACCGAGAAGCGCCCCATGTGCAGGAACCCCCACCGAACGGCGACCGAGGCAACGGTACTCGTCTGCGCGTCGGCCTCCACCAGCGCGGCGTGGGCTCTCCTCAGCCTGATCTCCCGTAGATGCTCCGTCGGGCTGCAGCCGACATGGCGGCGGAATCCCTCCTGAAGCACACGGACGCTGACGTGTACCTCCGCGGCGATGTCCGCCACGGTCAGTGGTTCCGCGGCCCGCGTCTCGATGATCTCCAGTGCCAGCCGGACGGCCACCGGGGCCGCTGCGGGCTCCTTGCTGTGCAGCGTCTCGCTGTGCGTGTTCGGCTGGCTCAGGAGCAGGTGGGTCATCAGCAGCTCTTCGAGCCGCGCCAGCGCCAGCGGCTCGGCAAGCAGGGCCCCGCCGTTCTCCACCTCACAGCGGAGCAGGGTTACCAGGCCGAGCAAGCTCCGGCCTGCCGGAGAATCCAGGGGCAACCTGGGCGAGAAGTGCAGGGGCTGGTTAACCTGTCGGTTGAGAATGCGGTAGAGATGGGATTCGATCGACTTCCGATCAATGCGCAGAATGAGTTGAGGACTTCCCGCCGAACGACGTGTCTCGATCGACTGGTTGGGCGAAAGAACAACCCCTGTTCCCTCATCGGCGATCACGCTCTGCTTTCCGGCGGTGACTTCGGAGAATCCACCCAACGGAATCTCCACCAGGAAGAAGTCGCCAAGCTCTCCCGGAGCCACCCGCACTGCGGTTCCATAGTCCAGATAGTGCAACCCGATTCCGCCGACCTGTGCCGCGTGATAGCGAGCCTCGAGACGACTTCCTGGGAGCTCGAGGCTCAAGGCATGCGGACAGAACGCCTGAGCCACCACCGCCTTGGTTTCTTCGATATCGCTGCTGCTCAGCTGCAGCTGGTGGAGCAGCGGCACGGACACCCCGGTCACGGCGCACCTCCGAGAGGACAACGTCACCGGGGACCTGCGGGAGCCGCCCCGGTGAGAGCAATCATGGAATCTGGGCAACAGCCTCGTCCCATGTTAGGTCTCCGGGCCGTCTCGCGGAATGGCCTGATCCCATACCCTCCCGCGATCCACCGGTACTACAGTTGCGGATCGTGTGACGGTTGGCAGTCTCACGCGTTGACCAGTCATGATGCTGGATGGGTTGGATGCTGAAGTGACCGCGTTGGACGCTGAGTTGAGGGCGTTCACGGACGGGGTCGCTGACTTGTTCTCGCGGCCCGAGCCACGGGTGGTTTTCCATGATCTGATCGCGGGCCTGCTGTCCGATGTGCCGAAGAAGAACGGCTGGACGATCGCCGAGCAGGCCGGGCACGGTCACCCGGGCCGGATCCAGACGTTCTTGAGCCGGGGCACTTGGAGCGCGCAGGCCCTGGAGGCCGTGGTGCGGGAGCGGGTGGTGGCCGCGTTGGGCGATGCCGAGGGTGTCCTGGTCGTCGACGACACCCAGATGATCAAGAAGGGCACGAAGTCGGTCGGAGTCGCCCCGCAACACTGCGGGGCGACCAACCAGACGGAGAACTGCCAGGTCGCCGTCATGCTCAGCTACACCACCGAGCGCGGGCACGCCTTCATCGGACACCGCCTCTACCTGCCCGAACGCTGGACCTCCGACCGAGAGCGGTGCCGGGAAGCCGGCATCCCCGACGAGGTCGCCTTCGCGACCAAGCCCGCCCAGGCCGTCGAGCTGATCAGCGAGGCGATCGAGGCCCAAGTGCCCTTCGGCTGGGTCGCGGTGGACGGCGGCTACGGGCAGTACGCGACCCCTGCGCCACTACCTGCGCGAACAGCACCGGCGTTACGTGGCGGCAGTGCCCTCCAGCTTCCCCCTCACCACCGTGCCCGGACACCACCATGCCGGCCAGTCCACCGTGAAACGGGCCGATGACCTGCTCACGCGTATCACCCCACAGCGGTGGGAGCGGCGTTCGTGCGGCGAGGGAAGCAAGGGGCAACGCTTCTACGACTGGGCCCTGTTCGAGGTGAACGTCAAGGACGATCATCCCGCCGACGGCTTCGCGTACTCCCTCCTCATCCGCCGCAGCGTCAGTGACCCCGAAAAGGTCGACTACTTCCTCGTGCATGCCCCTACCGGCACCACAATGAGCGTGATGGTCGCCTGCGCCGCGCTGCGCTGGAAGATCGAGGAGGGCAACCGGCACGGCAAACAGCTCATCGGCCTCGACGACTACCAAATCCGCACCTGGACCGCCTGGCACCACCAGGTCACCGCCTGCATGTTCGCCCACGCCTTCCTCGTCCTGGCCCGCCAGAATCTCCTGGCCACCCACACCGAAGAGCCAGGCGAACAACTCCCGTCACAAACCGTGGAGTTGGAGGCGCCGGGAAAAACTCCACGCCCTCCCGCCCCGCGCGCGGCATCACACTCGACAGCCAACGCTGGCTCGCCCTGATCACCGTGGACGAGATCCAGCACCTCCTCGCCGCCCTCGTCCTACGCATCGATCACGGCAGACAGCACGTCCTGCACTGGTTCCGCTGGCGCTTCCGCCACAAGATGCGCGCCCAACTCAGCCACTACCAACGCCGAGGCGACCCACTACCCGCACACCTGCGCGACTGGGAACGCGCAATCCAAGATCCGCAGCTGTAGTACCGGCCCTACCGGATCAGTGACGCAGATCACATCCAACGTCTGCCGCGCAGCGGTGTCTCTCCAGATGGCGGCCCACCAGCCGCGACGAACAAGCTCGACACAGCACCAAGGAACAGATATGCCGCGCCGATACAGGTCGCGTTAAACGGATTTAAGAATCGCGCGAATCGGATAGCCCTGGAAAGTGGCTTACTCTAATTTCTGAGCAGTCTTCGCGCTTACGGAGGCGTGTGATTGTTTCCCCGCACGGAGCATCCGATGAGTGATCGCCCTTCCATGCCCCCGGCCTGGCTCACCCATGGCGTGGCCACGGTCTTCACGGCGGTGGGCATGTCGTCGCGGGCCGCGGTAACGGGGGCCGGCAACCTGGTCGAGGCGGATCTGCGAGGAACTGCGTCGCAGGGCGTCGTGCTGGTGCCCCTGTACGTCGAGCGCCTGCGCAAGGGATCGATCACCACAAGCGAAACGGCCGAAATCGTCGTGGACGCGGGGGCCATCGCGGTCCTGGATGCGCACAACGCGTTCGGACAGCTCACCGGCGACCAGGCCATGGCCATGGCCCTGGCCCTGGCCCTGGCCATCAAGAAGGCGCACGCCTTCGGCGTCGGCGCGGTGACTGTCACACCGGCTTCTTACGTCGGTGGGGCATACCGCTACGCCCAGGCCGCCGTGGAGGCAGACTGCATTGGTGTTGCCGCCGGCAACAGCCGCCCACGCGTGCCCGTCCCTGGGCACACAACCGCCGTCGTGGAGGAGAGTCTCCTCGCGGTTGGTGCGCCTGTCGTGCTGGACATGCCCATGCCCGAGGCAGCGCTCAGCAAGATCCGGCCGACCTCCCGGGAGAGACCGGACAACCCCTCCACCTGGTCGACTCACAGCTCCAGTCAACCGACCACCGACCCAACGGTCACCCTGGCGGGCATGCTGCTATCCGGCGGTGATCACCAAGGCCATGGCCTGGCTCTGATCGTGGACATCCTCGCCGGCGTCTTGTCCGGCGGGTCGTTCGACACTGGCGTCAACGGGGTCTACGAGGACGCCGCAGCGCCCAAAGACTGGACTCATTTCATCCTCGCCCTTGACATCAAGTCCTTCACCGATCTCACGGAATTCAGCCGACGCATGCACGCTCTCGCCGATCGGATCACTGGGGTGCCCACCGCTGCGGGCACTGAACCTCTGCTACTGCCAGACCAGTCGGCCGCGGAACAAGCGGAGGTCCGGGCCGGCACTGGGCTTCCGATCGAGTCGAGCGTGCTGTCTGCGCTGCGAGAGACCGCGTTTGCCGTCGGCGTCAGCCTGCCCGACCCCTGCTGATCCACCCTCCACTCGACACACCACAGGAGCACCCATGGCCACTACGGTCGACGCCATCGTCATCGGATCCGGTGTGAACGGCCTCGTGGCCGCTGCCGAACTCGCCAAGGCCGGCTGGTCGGTCGCGTTGGTCGAGCAGGCCGACCGGCTGGGTGGCTTCATCACCACCGAGGAACGAACCGTCCCCGGATACCTGCACGACACGTACTCCTCCTGGCACCCTCTGTTCGTCTCGGGTGCCGCCTACGCCGCCCTGGGCCCCGATCTGCACCGGCATGGCCTGCGCTACCTGAACACGGACGCGTTCGTCACCGCTACCGCTGCGGACGACGGACGCGTCATATTGGCGCACCGCGACCCGAAGGCGACCGCTGCCGCTTTCGCCCATCCCGAGGACACCAACGCCTATCTGGCAATGTTGCAGCGCTTCCTCGATAACGCCGACGCGATCGGTGGCTTCCTGGGAAGCGAACTGCGGTCACCCAAGGTGCTGCGACACGCGGCGGCATTGCTGCGGCACGAGAAACTCACCGGAACCGAGACATGGCTCCGAGACGCGCTCACCAGCGGCCGCTCGTACTGTCGCCGAGAGTTCCGCGGGGACGAAGCCGATCTGCTGTGGGTCCCCTGGCTGCTGCACGCCGGCCTTTCACCCGATCATGCCTCGGGGGGTCTCATGGTGCCGATCCTGGCGGCTACCATCCACGGCTTCGGGCTACCGGTGGTGGAGGGTGGGGCCGGACGCTTTGTGGATGCCTTTCGGGCGCTGCTCACCGAATCCCAGGTGGACATCCGAACCGGGTGCTCCGTGGAGCGAGTCGTGCTGAACGCGGACGGCCGCGCCATCGGGGTCGTCTGCGGTGGTGAGACCCTACGCGCCCGGCGTGCCGTCCTGGCCTCGGTCACGCCTTCTGCCCTGTACACCGAGTTGCTGCCCTCCGCCGCTCGGGTCTCCCCCACGGTGCGTGCGCAGGCCGCACAGTTCCGCCACGGCAGATCCGCGATGCAGATCCACGTGGCCCTTTCCTCTCCCCTTGCCTGGAACGACGAACGCCTCGCCACCGTTCCTCTGCTGCATCTCAGCGACGGCTCGGCGAGCACCGCCATCGCCTGCGCCGAGGCAGACGCGGGCCTCTTGCCCCGTCGGCCGACCGTCGTCGTGGGACAGCAGCACGTGCTGGACCCCGGGCGTGTCCCGGACGGCGGCGCGGCTTTGTGGCTCCAGCTCCAGGAGCTGCCCTTCGTTCCCACGGGCGACGCGGCGGACGAGCTGGACGTGTCTGGAGGGTGGACCAAGGACCTCGCAGAAGGGTATGCCCGGCGGGTGATCGCACGTGTCGCCCGGCACGCCCCCGATCTGCCGGACAAGCTGCTCGCATTCGACGTCGTCACGCCAGCCGACCTGAATGCGGCCAACCCCAACGCGGTCGCCGGCGACCCCTACGGCGGCTCCGCCGAGCTGGACCAAAACCTTCTGTGGCGCCCCTTGCCGGCTGCTGCCCGGCACGCGACGCCGGTGCCCGGCCTCTGGCACATCGGCGCCTCGACACACCCCGGCCCCGGGCTCGGCGGCGGTTCCGGCCATCTCGTCGCGCAGCAACTGTTGCACCCGGGTCTCCGCTCCCGTAGGCGCTGAGACGTCCCTGACAGGATTACGCCGCGGACAACCCAGCCACGACATCGCCGGAGTGGAGATTTTTGTCCACAGAATGAACCAACTCGACGCCCTTCACGCCGCCAGTACTCACCGGCGCGGCGTCGACTTCCACGATCGTCGAGGTCTCGAGGTTCGTGAACAGGGACGACCTGATCGAGATCAAGGCAACCGCCACGATCGAGGACTGAAAGAGCACCGGAATGAAGTTTGCATCCCTTACCGTCGACGGCATACGCCGTGCAGGAGCCGTGGACGAAACCGAACAGACGTTGGGCCTGCTGCCCAAGCGTGTTGGTGCCGTCGACGACATCGTCCGAGGCGGTCCGGCGGCCCTCGACGCTGCACGCGCGGCCGTCCGCGGGGCTTCGGTACTGCCTCTGTCCGAAGTCAGGTTGGAGGCGCCTCTGCACCGCTTCAATCGCGACATCCTCTGCACCGGCTGGAACTACTGGGATCACTTCGAGGAGTCCAAGGGCAAGAGAGAGGGACAGGAACCGGCAAGCCGGCCGGAGCACCCGACCTTCTTCACCAAGGGACCGGACACTGTCATGGGGCCGTTCGACGCACTCGCCCACGACGAACGGCTCTCCGCCAAGTGGGACTACGAGGCAGAGATAGCGCTCGTCATCGGACGCACCGGCCGTTCGATTCCCGAGGAAAAGGCGTTGGCCTCATGTATTCGGCTACGACCGTGATCTGACACCCCGACAGAAGAAGGGTGCCTCCGACCTGCGATGATCTGGACTTCCTAGATCAAAACCGTCGCAGAGAAGAGGCACCCAACAGGTGCAGGCTACCGAATGGGATCACCGGCTCGCCGTGCGGGCCAACGGCAAGAACCTGACCGGCCACGCGGGCGTGGTGCTGTTGCGGAAGGTCGCCGATCGTGTGGGCCTTGCCACCGCGCTGAGTGCGGCGTTGCCGAAGGGCGCGACTTCCACGTCGACCCGTACGAAGAGTGGTTCTACCAGATCAAGGGCAGCATGCACGTCAACGTCATGACCGACGGCGGGCAGCGAACCGTCCACGTGCGTGAAGGCGACATGTGGCTCCTGCCCGGCAATCTGGCCCACTCGCCGCAGCGCCCCGAAGCCGGTTCGATCGGCATCGTCATCGAGCGCGTCCGCAAGGAGGGCACACTGGAGAAGTTCCAGTGGTACTGCCTCAACTGCGACGCCCTCGTGCACGAGATCGAACTGCAAGTGCGCGACATCGTCGAGGACCTGCCGCTGGTGTTCGAACAGTTCTACAACGACGAATCACGCGCGAGTGCGCGAACTGCGGCACCGTCCACCCGGGAAAGTCCGCCCTGTGACCAGAGTGATCGACGTCCACACCCACTACGTCCCACGCGGCTGGCCACAGCTCGGTGCCCTCGCCACCTCCCCGTGGCTACGGGTCGACAGCGAGCGCGAAGCGACGATCATGGTCGGCTCGGACGAGTTCCGCCGCATCCTCGCCAACTGCTGGGACGCCGACCTGCGGCTTCACGACATGGCCGAAGACGGCGTCGACGCGCAGGTCGTCTCGCCAACGCCGGTGTTCTTCTCCTACGACCGCACACCCACCGAGGGTGTGAAGATCGCGAAGGTCTTCAACGATCTCGCGCTGGAGATCTGCGCACCGGCGCCGGGCAAGCTGGTGCCGTTCTGCCAGGTGCCCTTGCAGGACCCGGATCTGGCCTGCGCGGAACTCGACCGCTGCCTCGCCGCGGGCCATCGTGGCGTCGAAATCGGCAACCACGTCGGCGACCGCGACCTCGACGACGCCGGCATCGTCACGTTTCTCCAGCACTGCGCCTCGCGCGGCGTGCCGGTGTTCGTGCACCCGTGGGACATGCTGGCCTCACCGCGCTTGAACCGCTGGATGTCGCGGTGGCTCACCGGAATGCCCGCAGAAACCCACTTGTCCGTGCTCGCGATGATTCTCGGCGGTGTGTTCGACCGCGTGCCCGAGGCGCTGAAGATCTGCTTCGCGCACGGCGGTGGCTCGTTCGCCTTCTGGCTCGGCCGGCTGGAGAACGCATGGCACGGGCGACCGGACGTGATTGGGATGTCGGAGAAGCCGCCGTCGAGCTACGTCGGCCGGTTCGCCGTGGACTCGGTGGTGTTCGACCCGTCGGCGCTGCGCCTGCTCGTCGACGTGCTCGGCGGGGAAAACGTCCTGCTCGGCAGCGACTACCCGTACCCGCTCGGGGAGCGCCCGGTGGGACAGGTCGTGCGCAAGGCGCAATTCCTCACCGACGCAGACCGCGCCCTGCTGCTGGGCGGCAACGCGGCGAAGTTCCTGTCGCTGCCCACCGGCAGCCGCCTCACCGGCTGATCGGCCACTGGGGCGGACGGCGCCCGCCGAGCTTGTCGAGTGCGGGTCCGGCGGCCTCGTCGACCGCCTCGGCCACCTCCTCGACATCGACCGTCGTGAGCACCCGGTCCCGCAGGACCACCCGGCCGTCGATCACCACGGTCGTCGCGTCGGCACCGCTGCCCGCGTAGACGAGGTCAGCGACCGGATTGCCGAACTGGAACGGCCGGTACGCCAGGCTGGACAGGTCGAACAGAGCGAGGTCCGCGGTCTTGCCGGCCTCGACCGAGCCCAGCCGGTCCGACGCTCGCATGGCCTTGGCGGCGTTCACCGTGGCCATCTCGAACACCGAGGTGACCGGCATGACCGAATAGTCGCGGCGGGCGTCCTTGTGGCAGACCGCCGCCAGGTACATCACCCGCACCAGGTCGAGGAACCGGCTGATCGCGGCGGCGTCGGTGCCCAGTACCAGTTCGGTACCGGCCGCGGCCAGGTCCGGGATCACCCCGTGGGCGACCCACCCCTGGCCGCCCAGCAAGCTGGTCGCCGGGCAGTGGGCGACGAATGCGGGCGTGTCGGCGAGCCGCTTCACGTCGCCCTCCGGCAACCACCCGATATGCGCGAGCACCGGTGCCAGCTCCAGCACCCCGAAACGTTCGTAGCGCTCAAGGTCGGCGTTGCGCTCGGGCTGCGCGATATCGGACGGCGGCCGCCTGCCGATGAAGTGACCGGCCACTCCCGTGTCGCGGTCGGCGGCGTGTGCGACCACGCCCTGGATCAGTTCGTCGCTGACCGACGTCGGGTCGTCGAGCCCGTACCACACCTGGATGCGGCCACCGGCCGATCCGTTGAACCGATCGTAGACCTCGTCCGCGTGGCCGAGTACTTCCCGGACGGTCGCGGGCTCCCGGCCGAGCATGCCGGGCAGGTCGCTCGTACGAGGCACGATGACCCCGCGCATGCCGGTCCGCTCGGCCGCCCGCACCGTTTCCGCCGACTGGGGACTGCCCGCGTCGATGAACGTGGTGGTCCCGTGGCGGATCATCTCGGCGTACGTCGCCAGCGAACCGACATAGGCTTCGTGTGGCGTCAGCATCTTCTCGTGAGGAGCCATGATCCCGGCCAGCCGACGCTCGGGAGGCAGCTCGTCGAGAAAGCCGCCACCAACGAGGTATCCGCTGGCCGGGTGCTGGTGGGCGTCGATGAGTCCCGGGGTCAGCAGGCTGCCGGGTTCCTCGATCAGGGTCTCCGGCCGGTAGCGGGCGAGGATGTCCGCCCGCCGGCCGACCGCGACGATCCGGGTGCCGCGGACCGCGACGGCGCCGTCGAGCTGAATCTGTCGCTGAGCGTCCATCGTGGCGATCGCGCCCGCGGTGATCACCAGGTCGGCGGGCTCACCCGTCCCGTTCGTTTCCACCGAGCTGTCCTCCATTGCCTGAATGCGTGTCATCTGGTCACTGGAGACGCTAACCGCGTCGCCGCGCCGCAGCCATAACCCCTGGGTGTTATCGGGCGCTGCCGCTATGACCGGAAAGGCACAGCTATGCCTGGACAGGCATTGGTGCGCGTCGAACTCACGGCGCCGCTGTCGGCGGACACCCCGGTGCTCGACCTCCCGCCGGACATGGCGCCGATTCCCCGGTTCCGCCTGGAGGAGCTGGCGAAGTACGACGAGCGGGGCCGGACGTCATACCAGAACGGCATTCACACCGGCGAGCACGTCGGCACCCACTTCGACGCGCCGCGCCACTGGGTCACCGGCGCCGACCTGGAGGATGTCGCGTCCGTACCGGCGACCCGCCTGGTCGCGCCGGCCGTCGTGATCGACAGGACTCACGAAGCCGATGAAGACCCGGACTACCTGCTGCGCCGCGAGGACATCGAGGAATGGCAGCGCGAACACGGCGCCCTGCCGGAGGGCTGGCTGCTGTTCCGGACCGGGTGGGCCGCGCGATCACACGATCAGGTGCGGTTCCTCAACGCCGACGAACACGGGCAGCACACGCCCGGGGTCGATCCCGAATGTGCGCGCTGGCCGGCCGAGGAGACCCCGATCCTCGGGTTCGGGGTCGAAACGGTCGGAACCGACGCCGGGCAGGCGTTTCGCTTCGATCCCGAGTTCCCCGTCCATTCGCACCTCCTCGGCGCCGGCAAGTACGGCATCACCCAGCTGCGGAACCTGCACCTGCTGCCTCCGACGGGCGCGTTGCTGATCGTGGCGCCGCTGCGGATCGTCGGCGGCTCCGGCAGCCCGGCCCGCGTCCTGGCACTGGTCGAGAACGGAGCGAAGTGAGCATGCTGGTGCACGAGGCCATCGGTCGCTGCCTGACCGAGCAGGGCGTGCGCGCCGCTTTCGGTGTGGTCGGCAGCGGCAACTTCCATTTCACGCAGGCGCTGATAGCCGGTGGAGCCCGATTCGTGGCCGCACGCCACGAAGGAGGCGCGGCGACCATGGCCGATGCCTACGCGCGCATGTCGGGCGAGGTCGCTGAGGTGTCGCTGCACCAAGGCTGCGGTTACACCAACGCGCTCACCGGGATCACCGAAGCGGCCAAGAGCCGGACCCCACTGCTGGTGCTGACCGCCGTGGCGAACGACCCGGCCTCCAATTTCTTCATCGACCAGCCTGGGCTCGCCGCCGGTCGGCGCCGGGCCGCTGCGGGTGGGTTCGCCGCGGTCGGCACTGCGGGATGTGGCCCGAGCGTCGCCGCGCTGGCACGGGGACACGGCTGCGAGGGCCTGACCGTGCGATCGGCCGACGATCTCGCTGCCGTCAGGGCCTGGCTATCCTCTTCTCCCCGGCGACCGCTGGTGATCGACGCCAAGATCACCTCGGACGGCGGGGCCTGGTGGCTGCACGAGGCTTTCGGGCACTGAGTGGAATGACTGCCGCTTCGGCTACGTCCGTCATATTTGGACCATAGAGTGGAACGGGCGTGACCCGGCCGACCTCGGGAGGAACACGGACGATGACGGGTATCGACTGGCGCGAAGTGGCCCGGTTCGGTGAGCTCGCCTGCGGATCTCTGCAACCGGTCACGGTGCAGCGGCGGACGCTCCCCGAACTGGTCCGCCTGCTGCGCTGCGACTCGGGGGCGATCCACCTGATCGACCGCCGCTACCGGGGCCGGATGGCGACCGTCACTGGCGCGCCGGTGCAGATGCTCCTCGAGTTCGAGACCATCGCAGGGCCGGCGAACCCGTACTTCGAGCGGTCGAGCACGTCGCGGTTCCCAGTGCACGACGCGTTGCTGCACGGGCGCCCCGCCGACCACCTGCGCTCACCGGTGGGGCGGGTCCTGGCCGGCTACGGTTTCGAGCACTGCCTTTTCGCGCTGCTCGTCGCCCAGGGGCGGCCCGTCGGCACGGCGACCCTGGCCCGGCGGGCCGGGCGTCCCCGGTTCACCCCCCAGGAGCAGGACCTGGCGCACCGGCTGTCCAGGTTTCTCTCGATCGGCCTGTCGAACGCGGCTGCGTACGACCAGTGCGCACCAGGGGCGGTGATCATGGGGCGCTTCGGGTCGGACCACGACGTCGACACCGTCGATCTGTCGGGGACGGCGCGGGCCGGCACCGCGCCGTCCCCCGGTGCCCACGGGACGCTAACCGAGCGGGAGCGCGAGGTTCTCGCGCTCGCCACGGACGGCTTGATCAACGCGGAGATCGCCGCCGAACTCGGCATCGCGGTGAACACGGTCAAGCAGCACCTGCGGCACGCCTTCCACAAGCTCGGCGTGCGCTCGCGGCTCGAAGCCCTGCGCTACCTACAGCAGCACACCTGACAAGCTCCGGAACGAACGCCGCTGTTGAAAGTAACGTCCCGTTACTTTCAACAGGGATCCTCGGCCGCCCCGTCACACCGGGGTGGCCGGCGCTCGCAGGCCGGCCTCCTCGAGCCGGGGCAGCACTTCGCTGGCGAACTTCTCCAGCCCGTTCTCGTAGTCCAGCCAAACCAGCATCAGACCGTCGACGCCGGCTTCGGACAGCTCCGACATACGGTGCGCGATGTCGCTGGCCGATCCCACCAGCGGGTAGCCGCCGTATCCGGCCTTGAACTCGTACGACATTTCCGCCATCTTCTCCGGAGGCATCGTCTTGGCGTTCGGAATGTTGGCCTCGATCAGGTCCGCGACGGCGATATCGTCGCCCTGTGTCACGATGTAGTCCTGTGCGTACGCCTCAGCTTCGGCGGTGGTGTCCTTCTGGACGACGTAAGCGGAAAGCCATATCTGGATCTCCTTGCCGAACTTCTGCCGCGCCTCTTCGCGATATTCGGCGACCCTGGCCTTGACCGCCCGGGGATCCGGATCGTCGGGAATGGTGAAAGCCACCTCGGCGTGCTGGGCGGCGAACTGGCGGCCACGCGGCGAACCACCGGCGTTCAACAGAACCGGACGCGACTGCAAGGGGCGAGGCTGCGAGAGGGCGTTCTTGACGTCGAAGTGCGCGTTCTTCAGGTCGAAACTCGAATCCGCCGACCAGAGCCGGTCGAACACTTCCATCCACTCGTCGGCGTAACCGTAGCGGTCGTTGTGCTCCTGCATCTCGACGCCAAACAGGTCGAACTCGGGCGGAAACCAGCCGCAGACCAGGTTCATCCCGGCGCGACCGTTGGAGATGATGTCGACCGTCGCTTCGGCCTTGGCGACGAAGGCCGGATTGAGCAGAGAAATCGGGAGCGTGCTGATGATGCTGATCCGCTCGGTGATCGCGGCGATCGCACCCGCCCAGGTGAAAGTCTCCATGAAATCACCCGAGTAGTGCCCGTCACCACCGAAGGCGCGCCAGCGCGACGCCGACACGAATCCTTCGATGCCCAACTGGTCCGCCCTCTTGGCCAATCGGGCGATAGCGTCCCAGTCACCGGAGAACCGGTCAGGATGATGCGTGAAAGAAGCACCTGTGCCGTTCACGCCGAAGATGCTCAGCTTGAGCTTGTTGGCCGAGTCCCGAATGGGGTTCGACTTTACGGTGTTGTCGTTCACGGTGACCACATTTCTCATGTCGGAGATATCCAGCTCTACCATTTCCCGATCGCAGCTGATTAACAGTATCGGCGCATGAACACCGGTCAGGCCATAACACTCAGGTGTTAATCGGCGCCCACCGCTTTGTTGACGGAACTGCGAAAAGCGCGCTAACGTGACGGCGAATCCACGCCAAGACGTGGCCCGCACCATGAGCTGGTGCGGGGCTGTACGAGCCAGAAAACCTCGTACCAGCTGCAGGCAGATCGTCACCGCAACTCATCCCCTGGGCCGCTGCCGTGACGACCGTCGAAGCCGAGGTCCTCCGGGGCCGAACGGAGCAGCTATGAGAACCACCATCGTCGTCGGAAATCCGAAACCCGCTTCGCGTACCCGGCAGGTCGCCGAAGCATTGCTCGATCGTCTGGTGAAGGACGACGCGGACCGGCAGGTCATCGACCTGGCCGAGTACTCCGCGCAGATCTTCGAGTGGCCGTCCGAGGTGATGTCGGCGCTGAACGAGCGCGTCGCCGGCAGCGATCTCGTGGTGATCGCGAGCCCGACTTACAAGGCCACCTACACCGGGTTGCTGAAGGCATTCCTGGACCGTCATGCCGCAGGAGCGCTGACCGGGGTGACGGCGATCCCGGTGATGACCGGTGCCGACCTCGGCCACTCGATGGGCGTCGACACCCACCTCGCCCCACTGCTCACCGAGCTCGGCGCCGTGGTGCCGGGACGCGGATGGTACTTCGTGACCTCGTCAATGGACCGCCTGGACACGCTTGCTGACGAAGCCGCCGCACGCTACGCCCAGACGATCGGGCAGATCGCCCGCCTGACCGAGGGGGCGATAATCCCGTGACCGGCGCCATCGACTCTCGCGCGTACCGCGACGCACTGGGACGCTACGCCTCCGGTGTCGTGGTGATCGGCGCGACCGCGGCTGACGGACAGCACCTCGGGTTCACCTGCCAGTCGTTCCACAGCGTATCCCTGGACCCGCCGCTCATTTCGATCAGCGTCGCCCAGACCTCGACCACCTATCCGATGATCCGGGAAACCGGGCGGTTCGCCGTATCCGTGCTGGGCGACAACCACCACGAGGTCGCCTCCGCTTTCGCCCGGAAGGGCATCGATCGCTGGGGCGGAGTGGCGCACACCGGCACCGGGACGGGTAACCCCGTCCTCACCGAGAGCCTGATGTGGCTCGACTGTGAGATCGATGCCGAGCACGAGGCGGGCGACCACCACATCGTCGTCGGCCGGGTATTGGAGATGAGCCAGTCGGAGGCGCACCGTGGCGAGCCGCTGCTCTTCTACCGCGGCGGATTTCACCGCATCGCCTCACTACCGGCCACCGCATGAGCCTACAGTGACCGGCGAGCTGGTAGGTGGTTGTCAGTGGCCAGCAAGAGTCCCCACGGCCGGCCAGTTGACCTCATGTATTCAGCTGAACCCTTGAGCTGACGCCCCGACAGAAGAAGGGTGCCTCCCACCGGCGATGATCTGGATTGTCTAGATCAAAACCGTCGCAGAGAAGAGGCACCCAACGGGTGAAGAGTACCGGCTGGGACCACCGGCTCGCTGTGCGGGCTGACGGCAAGAAGCTGATCGGCCACACCGGGGTGGTGCTGCTGCGCAAGGTCGCCGACCGGGTCGGGCTGACCGCCGCCCTGGGCGCGGCCCTTCCGCGCGGGGTCGGGCCGGGGCGGCGGGACCGGGGCATGGCACTGGTCCAGCTGGTGTGCGCGATCGCACTGGGGGCTACCAGCGTCCTGGAAGCGGAGCAACTCCAGTATCACTGGCGGGCGTTGTTCCCCCGGCCGGTCTCCGACAGCACGCTGGAGGCGATCGACGGGCCGGTTCTCGCGCGCGTCGAGCGCGTGCGGGCCGCGATACGCCGGGTGGCGTGGACCCTGCTGGCCCTGCGGCCCGGCGGGTTTCCCTGGATCGCGGTGGGCGGGCGGGAGCTGACCGGCTGGTACGTCCTGGACGTGGACGCCACTCTCGTTTCCTGCACCAGCAAGAAGGAGGGAGCGGCGGGCACGTTCAAGGGCGGCTTCGGGCATCATCCGCTGGGCGCGTGGGTGGCCAACACCCGCGAGTGCGTCGCGATGCTGCTACGGCCCGGCAACGCCACCTCCAACGACGTCGCCGACCACAAGACGGTACTGGCCGCCGCCCTGCGCCAACTCCCGCTGCCCCTGTGGTCGAAACTGCTGGTCCGCATCGACGGGGCTGCCTTCAGCCACGCCCTGCTGGAGCACCTGCAGAGCCTGACCACCAGCCGGCGCCGGGTGCGCTGGGTGACCGGCTGGGCCATCAACACCACCGACGAGGCCGCCATCGCACTGCTGCCCGAAAAGGTGTGGGCCACCGCGCTGCGGCAGGACGGCACAGTCCACGAAATCACCGGCCCCGACGGCGACAAGATCTCCTACCAGGCCGCCGAGCTGACCGGGGTCCGCGACCTGACCGGCTGGCCCGCGGGGATGCGCCTGATCGTACGGCGGGTCAAACCCTCCCGCCGGGATCTGAAGAAGCTGACCGTCTTCGAGCAGCGCGCCGGCTGGCGCTACCAGATCGTCGCCACCAACATCCCCGCCCACCACGGGATGTCGGGTGTGCCGGGCTCGGGGCAGGCATGGTTCGTCGACGCTTTGTACCGCGACCATGCCGAGGTCGAGGACCGCGTGAAGGCGATCAAGCGAGTCGGACTCGGACTCCTGCCGTCCACATCCTGGCAGCTGAACGTCGCCTGGGTACTGGCCGCCGCGCTCGCCGCCGATCTCGACGCCTGGACCCGGCTCCCCCTCCTGCACGACGAGCCCGAACTCGCCGCCGCACGACCGGAAACGATCCGCAGGAAGCTGTACCACCTACCCGCCCGGCTCACCGCCGACGCGTCCTCCACCTCGACCGATCTTGGCCATGGGCCACCGCGTTCACCACCGCCTGGCAGCACACCCACCAACTCCCGGCCCCCACCTGAAAGCCGCTCACCACCCCGACGACACCAGAAGGAGAGGACCGCACCATCCTCGGGCCCGTGGAACCCGACGCCCCCGCAGCGCATGCGAAGGTCCCCGAGCCGACCGGCAGGACAAACTGGGGCAAGGTGCCGGACTAACGGAACCGATCAACCCACAGACGAATCGAGGCCGACAGCAATTACACCGCTGCGCTGGAGATCCAATGAAACTGCTTGCGTACTTCAGCGCCTTCCTCAAGGACGCCGTCAACCTTAACCAGACTCGCCTGAACCAACTCGACGACCGGGTCGCAGCCATCGTCTCGGCGCTGCGCGCCGATCAGCAGATCGGCGAACTCTACCAGGATCACGTGCCCCAGGGATCCTGGGCCCATCGCACGATCATCAAGCCCTTCAACGGGCACGAGTTCGACGCTGATTTCCTGCTCCACCTCCAGGAAGTCGACGGCTGGAGCCCTCAGGAATACCTGCGCGAGGTCCGCGCAGCGTTCAAACGGTCCAGCACCTACAAGACGATGGTGACGAAGAAGAACCGGTGCTGCCGCATCGTCTACGCCGGTGACTGCCATGTCGACGTCGTGCCCTACCTCGTCCTTGCTGACGGCCGAGCGCGTTTTCCAGGACTTCGCGGGCACTGCCCACGGTCTCGATCTGATCAGTCAGATCGGGCCAGGAACGATCCCCGCGCCTCAGCAACGCGACAAGGCGGCCCGCTCCAGATTGCTGGTCCATGCCGAGAGCATAGAAAGCCCATCCGAGCCGAGCAGCTGAAACGGCTGTGATCGGAGAGCAGATTCGTCGCACCGGAGCCGTGACGCAGAGAACAACAGCAGTTCCACTGTGTGTCCACGCAATGGCCAGGAAAGGCCGGGAATGGAGGAATCGCGAGAGGTTAGTGTGTCAATCGTGCGAGATGAGACGCGGGAGACCGACGAGGGACTCAGCCGGAGAGCGAAGGCGCTGGCCTGCACTGTCCCCTTGCACGAGCTCGACGCCCACAAGGGGAAGCTGGAGTGGGCGGACGCGAAGGTCTATCTCATGGCGGAGATCGCTCTGCACACCATCGACCAGGTCGCAATCGCCATGGATTTCGACACCGGAGCCGACCATGGCCACGTGCTGGAGCGGGTCCAACGGTTCGTCGCCCGGCAGGCACCGCGGCAGCCCGTCCAGGAACACGCACGTGTGGCCACGTGGGTTCTGGAGAGTCTGATCAACCTCGGAGACGTCGAGCGCTCGTTCCACCGCCCCTACGAGCTCGTAACACGATCTTGTTTGAGTGCCCTGGTCGGGCGTGACCGATGTGACGATTCCGCCGTTCGAGATGCTGTGAGCACTCGGCCGTGGATCGTGGACGACGACTTGTGGGCGCTGATCGAGCCGTTACTGCCGCCCTGGCCGGAGAAGTCGCCGGGGCCGCGGCCGGTGGCGGACCGGCTGTGTCTGCAGGGCATCCTGTACGTCCTCCACAACGACATAGCCTGGCAACTCCTGCCGCTGGAGCTGGAGTTCGGCTCGGGCCAGACCTGCTGGCGGCGCCTGGAGCGATGGCAGCAGGCCGGAGTCTTCGAGCAACTGCACCGCATCCTGCTTGCCGAACTCAACGCGGCCGGCGAACTCGACTGGTCCAGAGCGTGTGTGGATGGCTCCCACATCCGCGCGAAAAAAGGGGAGCCGACACCGGTCCGTCGCCGGTCGACCGGCGGAAGACGGGCAGCAAGCACCACCTGATCTGCGACGGACGCGGCACTCCACTCAAGGTCATCACCACCGCGGCCAACGTCAACGACGTCACCCGGACCCTCGCCCTCGTCGACGGCATCCCGCCCGTCGCCGGGCGGCCCGGCCGCCCGCGCAGACGCCCCGACTCACTCCTCGGCGACAAGGCCTACGACTCGAAGGCCGTGCGCCATGAGCTGCGACACCGCCGGATCCTGCCGGTGATCTCCCGCAAAGGCGCCCCGGACATCAAGGGCCTGGGCAAACTCCGCTACGTCGTCGAGCAGACCTTCGCCCTGCTCCACCAGTTCAAACGCCTCGCCGTCCGCTGGGAACGCCGAACCGAACTCCACGACGCCTTCGTCTCATTGGCCTGCAGCCTCATCTGCTGGAGACGCCTCAGGAAGGCACGAACATGATCGTGTTACGAGCTCTACGGGTCGGTGGACGCTGACGGCGTCTACCGTGTGCGCACCTTTGACTTCAAACTCATCGAGGAACGCAGAGGCGACGAGGGCAAGCTGTACCTACGCGCCTCGAACGAGGCACTCAACGTCCTGGTCGGAGCCTTGGACTGAACCCCGTTCCGGGTTCGGTAGGGACTCGATCGTTTGAGAGGATCGAGTTATGGCACGTCCTTCCCAGTACCCGCTTGAGCTGCGCCGTCGTGCGGTGCGGATGGTCGCCGAGGTGCGGCCGGAGTACGACACCGAGTGGGCCGCGATGAAAGCGGTCGCCCAGAAGCTGGGCATCGGCACGACCGAGACGCTGCGCAAGTGGGTGCGGCAGGACCAGATCGACGCCGGGGCCCGTCCGGGCACAACGAGCGAGGAGTCGGCCGAGCTGAAGCGACTGAAGAAGGAGAACGCCGAGCTCAAACGGGCCGACGACATCCTCAAGGCCGCAGCGTCTTTCTTCGCGGCCGAGCTCGACCGGCCACACACACGCTCGTAACGTTCATCGACGAGCACAGGGACCGCTTCGGCGGCGTCGAGCCGATCTGCCGGGTCCTCACCGACCACGACTGCAAGATCGCCCCGTCCACCTACTATGCCCACCACAAACGCCAGGCCGCACCCGCTGCCCGCACCGTCCGCGACGCCGAACTGAAGACCCTGATCACGCGGGCGTACGAGGCCAACTACCGTGTCTACGGCGCCCGGAAGATCTGGCGGCACCTGAACCGCCAGGATGTCGCGGTGGCCCGCTGCACCGTCGAACGCCTCATGCGTGAACTGGGCATCACCGGCGCGGTCCGCGGCAAAAAGGTGATCACCACCATCCCCGACGCGAGCGCGGAGCGGGCCCCGGATCTCGTGGACCGCGACTTCGTCGCCCCCGCCCCGAACCGATGTTGGGTCGCCGACTTCACCCACGTCACCACGTTCGGCGGCGTCGTCTACGTCGCCTTCGTCGTGGACACCTTCTCCCGCCGCATCGTCGGCTGGTCAGCAGCCACATCGAAGGAGACACGGCTCGTCCTGGATGCCCTCGAGATGGCCCTGTGGCAGCGCGACCGGGACCAACGCCCCTACCAGCAAGGCGAGTTGATACATCACTCCGATGCCGCCCAGTACACATCGTTCGCGCTCGCCGAGCACCTCGACCGGGCAGGCATCGCCGCGTCGATCGGATCGGTCGGCGACGCCTACGACAATGCCCTCATGGAGTCCACGATCGGCCTGTTCAAGACCGAGTTGATCAAGCCCCATCGGCCCTGGAAGTCGCTCTCCCAGGTCGAACTCGCCACCGCCGAATGGGTCGACTGGTACTGCCACCGTCGGCTCCACGGTGAAATAGGGCACATCCCACCCGCCGAATACGAGACCAAGTACTACCGCGAAACCACGAAACCCCAGGTCGCAGCCACGCCCTAGAGTCTCGATCAAACCCGGAACGGTTCATCTGATCCATGCCTTCCTGGCCGTCGGCTTCCCCACGGTGAACGCTACCGTGCGTGACACCGCCTACGCAGCCTGGGACCAAGCCGCTCAGATCATCGAAGACCGGGCTCCACGCGTCCACCCCTTCGACGACCCTCAACCCCGGTACACAAGCCCAGTCCCGGACGACGGCAGCACTATCCCCGGCAACCTCGATACCGCATTCGCCACCGCGGTACTGGCCTCCCTGGCGCACCCCGGACGCGAACACAAACGACGCGCACTTCTCGCCATCCGCTGGCTGCTGGCCACAAGCCCCAGTGCCACAGCACCCGCGATGGTCATGTCCCGTGTAGTGGTGTAGCCGATCAGTCGTCCGTCGCGTTGGTGGTGTTGGGGAGTGCGGGAGCGCTGTCGGGGCGCTCGTCGGCGTAGATTTCGTCCATGCTGCCTTCGGGCAGGTAGCGGCGGGGGAAGGCGATCCATTCGTCGTGCATCTCGAAGAGCACGGCGGTGACCAGCCGCAGGAGCGCATCGTCGTTGGGGAAGACCTGGACGACGTCGGTCCGGCGCTTGACCTCGCGGTTGATCCGTTCCAGGGGGTTGGTGGACTGGATCTTCTTCCAATGTCGGTCCGGGAAGGCCGCGAAGGAGGTCAGTCGTCCTTCGCTTCCAGGAGCATCTGCTTCACCTTGGGGAACTGCTTGCCGAGCATGTCGGCGACGGTGTCGAGCTGGGCGCGGACCGCCGCCTGGGCGGGCTGGGCGAAGATCGTGCGGATAGTCGCCGCGACCATTTCGGCCGCGTCTTTGGGGATCACCGCGAAGACGTTCCGCAGGAAATGGACACGACAGCGCTGGTAGGCGGCGCCGAGCATGACCTTGCGGATCGCTTTAACCAGGCCGCTGTGGTGGTCGGCGATGACCAGGCGGACCCCGGACAGGCCACGCTCACGAAGCGAGCGCAGGAACTCGGACCAGAACACCTCGGTCTCGCTGTCGCCCACCATGAGTCCCAGGACCTCGCGGCCGCCGTCCTCGGTGATGCCGGTGGCGATGACCACGGCCTGGGAGACGATCTGGTGGTTCACTCGCGCCTTGCAGTAGGTCGCGTCCAGATAGACGTAGGGGAAGCGGACATGGTCCAGTGGCCGGGTCCGGAAGGCGCACAGGGGCTCGTCGAGTTCCCCGCAGATCCGGGAGACATCGCTCTTGGAGATCCCGGTGTCCGCGCCGAGGGCCTTGACCAGGTCATCGACCGCGCGGGTGGATACGCCGTGCACGTAGGCGTCCATGATGACGGCGTACAGGGCCTGGTCGATGCGGCGCCGCCGCTCCAGCAGGCTGGGGAAGAAGCTGCCGGTACGCAGTTTGGGGACGGCCAGGTCGAGGTCGTCGGCCTGGGTGGTCAGCCTCTTGCCGCGGTGCCCGTTGCGGTAGGCGGTGCGGGCCTCGGTGTGCTCGTTCCACTCGGCGCCGATCCGGGCCGCGGCCTCGGACTCGATCAGCTCCTGCAGCATCCGCTCGGCCACGCTCCGCACGAGTTCGAGTCCGTCCGCCGAACGTAGTGACTCCAGCAGGCGGAGTAAGTCAGACTGGGACAAGGCCACCGCGCACCTCCTGCGTTGAACTGTCCGTTCACCACGGAGAGTTGCACGGTGGCCGCCTCATGCGCAGGGAGCAGAAGCACCCCGCGGGTGTGCGCCCCGGGAGCAAGCCCGCGCACACCTCAGCCTTGATCGGCTACACCACACAGCGGGACGCCATCCCCGCGATTGCCACCGCACTCACCGCACTCACCGACCCAAGCACGCTGACGTGGCTGCTTAGCCTGCTCGAACAAGCAGACGGCGATGCTGCTCCCGCAGTAACCCGATCCCGTGAAGCCCTCGTACGACACGCGGTAGGCCCACACCTCACCGTCCGCGCCCTCGCCCGTCGGCTCCTGCGCCAGCACCTCCCCGGAGCCGAACCGCCGCCAGCTTCGTCGCCCTCACCCGACACAGCGCTGATCAATCCGCTTGCCGCAGGGTTGTGGACTCCTGATCACGACGGCATCCGAGTCGGGGACAGAGATGAAGTGGCTGAAGCAACACAGCAGCTCATCGACGATGTAGTGGGCGCCAGACTCACCCGCTCCGAAAGACTCCTCCCACAGCTGGGTGCCGCAGTCCGAGCCCGCGTCACCCCCGTGCTGGCCGACGACCAACGACGCAGCCGATGGCGCGAGCGCTCCCGAAACCTCAACGACCAGACTTACCACCACATTGCGGACGCCTACCTCGCCATGCAGGCAGCCGTCGAGGACGCGCTCCAGCGAGCGGCCGCAGGCGGGCGAGCCGTACGCCTCGCCACTGGCAACCCCGTCCCTGACCCACTCAGCTGGGAAGACACGCTCGCTTCGGCGCTGCTCGACGATCCCACGCCGCCGCTGGCCCTGGAAAGCCTCCGCCGGCCCCGTCCCGACCTCCCACCACCAAGTCCCCAAGACCTACAGGGGCAACCCCTGCCCCCCAATACCTCCACCGAGGGCACTACACCCATCACCGGAACCGTGGCCATCACACCCGCCACGGCAGTCGCCACCATCCGCACGGGCCCCCACAGAGGCTGGCGCATCCTGGCTACGGCAGAAAATCGCACCATTCCCAATGCACAACGCTACGGTCCTGGGCGCCATCTCAGGCGCTACCGCGCCGTTGAGATCCGTCAGACCGACGACAGCACCGCTCTCACCGCACCACCCCTTGCCCCCGGGAACATCCGTACCTGGTGGGAACCCATACACACCGCACCCTGGCCCCCCGACCTCCATCACACGCAACCCCTCGTCGGACTGGACCAGGACCTTGCCGCCCTCGCAGACGCCCCAACCGGCCTCGGCGTTCCCGCCCCCCTACTCACACCAACATCTACCCTCCTATACACACTTGACCTACAACCCGAGGCACCCTTCACCCTCCACGACCCTGACGGACCCGCGCTTACCCTCGTCACCTGGCGCACCGAGTATGAAAGCGGCGGCTACCGCCTACCCTGGCCACGGCTGCGAGGCTGCGCCCTACTCATCCGACCGGATGTCTTGGACCGCTTGCGCGAACAGATCGGCAACCGCCTGGTGCTTCGCGACGTTGCGACGGTCCCGCCTTTGTGCGGGTGACGACACGGCCATAGTCGGGGGTGGCGTCGCAAGCTGGCGCCCGGAAGTGCGATGCGCGAGCGGGTCGATGGAGTACGTACCGCAGCTGCCGGCCGAGTACGGTCAGTGCCACGGCACCGAACTGCCGGAGCGGGACCGTCACCGACTCCTCGTCGACGTGGTCGCGGCCCTACTCCAGCGCACCGACGCAGGAGCAACGGCGGACCGCCGTGCCCCGGACGAGCCGGTCGTGCTCTTTGAGCTCGGCGCGTGCCTCATCAGCGCTTCAAGGTCACCGGCGCGGAGCGCCTTGCGTACGTCGTCGATGTTCAGCAGGCCCAGCATGTATGGCGCGTCTGGCCCGGCCGTGGCGGCGCTCGGCACGGGCAGGACTCTACGGCGGACGAACCGCGCCGGCAGACCCCCGGAGCGTGAGGTGTACGGCCTTCTGACCAGCGCCTGCGTCCGCCTTCTACTCTCGGCTGGTGCGCAGGAGTGTGCCGTTGGTGCCGGCGGTGTATTCGCGTCGCGCGTTCTTTTCGATCTTCCGCGTGACCTCTTCGCCGAGGTCAACGCCCTGCATCTCGGCGATCGCGACCAGGTACAGGAATACGTCGGCGAGTTCCTCTCCGCGGTCGGGCAGCCCTTTGCGCCATGCCGTGAATGCCTCGCCAATCTCGGCCGTGAGAAGTCCGAACTCCAGTGGAATGTCGGAGGTGTTGAACCCTTTGTCGAGCTTGTTCTTCCAGGCAAGCCTCTGGGCGTCGGTGATGTTCACGGCGGTTCCCCTTGACGGTGCGGTGCGGCCTTCTCGGGGAACACTAACGAGGCTCAGGTGCCGGGGAGGCGGGAACGGGACAGGAGTCAGCCGGTGGGGCGGTGGGATTCCGGCTCGGCGGCGTACGTGAAAGCGGACACATGGCCGGTCAGGACGCGGAAGACGCGCTCGTAGGCGTCGCCAAGTGCGGCGATCTCCTCCAGGTCGGGAGCCTGGCCGTCGCGGGCCATGAGGCGACTGTGTACGACAGCGGCGGGCGCGGTGAGGTGGAGGAAGACGCCGTCGCGGGCGGTGACGAGGTCGGCCAGGGCGAGGGCCTGGTCCCAGGTGAGGCGGGATCGGTCTCGGTAGAGCGGGCCGTAGACGAGTTCGCTGACGAAGCTGCGGTCCAGAACAAGCTGGCCCGGCTGGGCCAGAAGGTCGCGGTATCGGTGGGTCAGGTCCTGATGGTCGGGCGTACGCGGTGAGTGCACTGCGGTGAAGCCATGCTGGGTGACGAGGAGGCCGGCGAGGGTGCTTTTGCCGACGCCGTCGGCGCCTTCGAGTACGACGGTGCGGTATCGGGCGATCTCGTCAATGGTCACCCGCTGATCCACGTGGTCACCTCGTCTGCGCTGCGGAGCGTGGCCTCGACGCCGTACTGGACCATCAGATTGCGGTGGTTGGGCTCACGGCCGGCGGCGTGGGTGTAGGTGCTGCGCGGCAGATACGCGGCTACCGGGCGGCCCGTGGCGCAGGCCGCCCCGATCAGGAGGGCGGCGCCGGGCGGGGTCTCGGGGCCGGAGCCGTCGACGACGATGCGCGCCGAGCTGAGTGCGGCGGCCCAGTCGTGGCATGCGGCCGCGATGGGTTCGGCGGCCGCGAAGCGGGTCGGGCCAAGGACGGTGACGCCCGCGTTCGTAGTCAGGCCGGGCAGGGCATAGTGCGGCACTGTGTACGGGGAGGGCTCGGCATACACGGTGCTGCTGTCTCGGGTGGGGACGGGCGTTGTCGGGGATGCGAGGGGAAGTTGGAGGGCCGCTTCGACGCATGCCTCGGTTGCGTTCTGGACTTGGGCGTGGTTGCGGGCGGTGAAGTTGGCGAAGCGGCTTGTGCCTGGCTGCTGGG
>NZ_JAAKZX010000125.1 GCF_011045025.1 Streptomyces ureilyticus | reverse complement strand
CCGACGCCCCTCCCCCCTCCCTCTCAATGATGCGGTCCTGCTCGCCGAGGTCCTCCCCACCGCCTACGAGGTCGGGGTGCGGAACGGAGAGGTAGGCCCCGGAGACACCCTCGTCGTGGTGGGCGCGGGTCCCGTCGGTCTCGCCTGCGTCGTCGTCGCGCGGCTCTACTCGCCCCGCCGGATCATCGTGGTGGACCTGTCCTCCGCCCGGCTGGAAGCCGCCGCCCGCGTAAGGCCCGATGCCGCCGAGCTACCGGGGAAGATGATCGCCGAGCTGTCCGAGGGGCCGGGGGCCGAGGCGGTCATCGAGGCGTCGGGGGAACCGGACGGCTTCGTCCTGTGCACCCGCGCCGTCCGCGCAGGGGGGCACATCGCCAACATCGGCACACACGGCAAACCGGTCACACTGCATCTCGAATCCCTGTGGCGCAAGAACGTGACGATCAGTACCGGCCAGGTGGACACGTACTCCATACCGTGGCTGCTGGAGCTGGTGAGGTTCGGACGCCTGCACGTCTCACAGCTGGTCACCCACACCTTCGGACTCGATCGGATGGAGGACGCCTACGAGGTGTTCTCGCACGGCACCACCACGGGCGCTCTCAAAGTCGTGCTGCACCGCGAGTGAACCGGCCGGCCGACAGAGGTCCGAACAGGTCGGTCGGCCCCTTGTTCCGGGCCGTTCGGCCCTACAACCTCCCGATGAGCGGCGGTTCTATGGAATTGAGCCGAGGGCCACAAAGAGACACGGCGAAGCGGAGTGAAACCGCGCACCGTGCAATTCGGGCCCGCAAGAAGCGGGCGGCCCCCGGCTCCATGAACGCCGGCAGCGGCCGCCGCTGGTCCCATCGGGCCACTTCCTCCGGTCGAAGTGCGGCCGACGCCGTGCTCGGCGACTCTGGAGATCAGGGCAGTGCCGGGAGGAGCACCCATGCACTGGGAAACCATCCGCAAAGACACCGCACCGGTCGTGCCGCCCTGTCTCACCGACTACGACCGGGCTTGCTCCGCCTTCACCTGGTCGCAGGCGCGTAGCGCGCTGGCCGGGCTGCCCGACGGTGGGCTCAACATGGCCCACGAGGCCGTCGACCGGCACGTGGCCTCGGACCACGCGGACAAGGTCGCGCTGCGGTGCGTCGCCCGGGACGACTCCGTCTCGACCGTCACCTATGCGGAACTGGCCCGCCGTACGGCCCGCTTCGCGAACGTCCTGCGCTCCCTCGGCCTCGGCCACGGGGACCGCGTGTTCACCCTGCTCGGCCGCTGTCCTGAGCTGTACACCGCGGTGCTGGGCACGCTGAGAACACCAGCGTGCTCTGCCCGCTCTTCTCCGCCTTCGGCCCGGACCCGGTGGAGCAGCGGCTGCGTCTCGGCGACGCGCAGGTCCTGGTCACCACCGCGGCCCTTTACCGGCGCAAGGTCGCCGAGCCGGGCGTCGGTTCCCGGGCTGAAACACGTCCTGATCGTCGGCCCCGGCGCAGCCGAACTGCCCGGCACCGCATCCTTCGACAACCTGATGTCCGCTGCCCCGGACACCTTCACCATCCCGCCGACCTCGCCCGACGACATGGCGCTGCTGCACTTCACCAGCGGCACCACAGGCACTCCCAAGGGTGCGGTCCATGTCCACGAGGCGGTGGTCGCCCATCACGCGACGGCCGCGTACGCGCTCGATCTGCACCCCGAGGACGTGTACTGGTGCACCGCCGACCCCGGCTGGGTCACCGGCATGTCGTACAGGATCATCGCCCCGCTCGTCCCTGGCCGCGTCCGTGACCGGCGTCGCTTGGTGGGCCCGGTTCCCCGTGTGCCTGCTTGAGGTGCTTTGTCAGGCCCGCGGGGTGCAGAGGGCAAGGATGGCCATGTCGTCGTGGCCGTCGCTGGGGTGGTGGTCTGCCAGGGCTTGGACGAAGTCTTGCAGGGGCAGGGCGGCGTGCTCGGTGGCGAGGTCGGCCAGGCGCGCCAGTCCGGTGTCGATCGCGTGCGCGGGGTGCTCGACGAGCCCGTCCGTGAAGAAGAGCACGGTGGAGCTCGCCGGCATGGGGTGGGTGTGGTCGTTGCGCGGCTGGGCGGTGTCGACGCCGAGCGGCAGGTCCGGGTCGGCGTGCAGATAGCTTGCCTGGTGGTCGGGGGTGAGCAGCAGGGGCGGAGGGTGACCTGCGATGCTCCAGCGCAGTGTCCAGGTGCCCGGCTGGGCGGGTTCGATGCGGGCGAGGCAGGCGGTGGTGACGTGCTCGTCGGTGATCGCAGCGAGGGCCTGGTCAAGGTGGGCGAGGACGGCACTGGGCGAGGTGCGCTGGTCGTAGAGCAGGGCACGCAGCATGTTGCGGATCTGGGCCATGGCGGCCGCGGCCTGCAGGTCGTGGCCGACGACGTCGCCGATGACAGCGGCGCAGGCGTGGTCGGGCACCAGGAGGGCGTCGTACCAGTCTCCGCCGATGTGGCCGGGTGTGATGGCGGGGCGATAGGCCGCCGCGGCGCCGAAGGGGCGCAGGTCGGGCAGGCGTGGCAGGAGGAGCCGCTGGAAATGTTCGGCGTCGAAGCGGGTCTGCTCGTAGAGACGGGCGTCGTCGATGGCCAGGCCCGCGGCGCCGGCGAGTGCGACGATGAGGGCTTCGTCGTGGACGTCGAAGGGCTGCCCGTCGCGCCGCTCGGCGACGTAGAGGTCCCCGTAGATTTTGCCGCGGGTGCTGATCGTGGCCCCGAGCAGGGTGCGCATCGGCGGATGGCCGGGCGGGAAGCCGGCCGAGTCCGGATGGACGGAGATGTCATCGACCCGCAGCGGTTCCGGGTGGGTGATCAAGTGGCCCAGCAGGCCGCGGCCGTGCGGGAACTCCACCCCGGCCAGGTCGGCCCGCTCCTGCTCGGACAGGCCGGCCGGAATGAATCGATCGAGGTATCTGCCCTTCTCATCGAGCACGCCCAGCGCGCCATAGCGGGCGCCGACCAGCTCCATCGCGGTATCGACGATCAGTTGCAGCACGACGGACAAGTCCACTTCCCGGCCGATGACCGCCTCGTACAGGTCATGCAACTGGTCTTGCGCCCTGGCCAGCGACCTGAGCTGCTCGGCGATCATCTCCAGCTCGGCGCTCAGACGCAGACGCCGGGGGACATCCAGCGGCTCGGGCTGGTTGGGTTGCCTTGGCATCACCGACGCCTGTCCGTCTGCTCTTCGGTCTCGATGGCCTTTTCAGTCGGCTTCCGTCTCGTCGATCACATCGACCACATCGTCGATGTCCCGCACCGATGCGAGCAGCTCTGGGCCAAGGGCCTTGTCCAGTCGCCCCGCCATCGTCACCACCCCGTTCTCCACGGCGACCTCGACAGCGCGCGGATCCAGCAGATGCTGACCGACCAGGGACTCGACCTCGGCCCGGATCTCGGCGTCGTTCCGGATCAGCGCCCGCAGCAGATCTCGCCGACTCACCACACCGACCAGCCGACCGCGATGGTCGGTCACAGGCAGCCGCTTCAGCCGTGTGTGAGCGGCGGTCCACGCGGCATCCGCCACGCGCTCCGCCGGGTGGACAGTGACCGGAGGGAAGGTCATCAAGGTGGACGCCGTGTCGCCGTGGCTCCTCTCGTACAGGCGGTGCTGCCGCAGCCTGCCGACAGGTCCGTGCCGGTGCGGTTCCGCCATGACGGCGGCCTTGGCCAGGAGATCCGACTCCGAGACGACACCGATCACTTGGTCGTCGGCGTCGACCACCGGTACGGCGCTCAGCTGCTCGCGGGCGAGGGTGTGGGCCACGTCCAGGAACGGCATGTCGCCGGGGACGGAGACCGCCGGAACCTGCATGACGTCCCGCACGTGGAGTACGACCGGTACTTGGGCGGAGGGCGCGTGCGCGGCCGTGGCCGGCGGCTCGGCCCTTTCCTTTCCGGCAGCGGGCTCGGACTCCTCGGTGCTCCTTGCCGACGCGGCGGCGGCGACCGCTGCGAGATAGCGGCGCAGCGCGTCCCGGCGCGGTTCTTCCTGTGGTGTCCAGGGACGGCCCGGCGTGGCGCGGCGGGCCTCCTTCTCCGCGGAGCTGTGCTCGAAGTCGCTCACGGCTGCCTCCCAGGGGACGCCGTCCACCCACCGGGTCAGTCTCGCATCGATGCAGTGGTGTGGCCTCCAGGCCGAACGGCCCTCGGTGCGGGACAGGTGGCCCAGTGCGACGCGACAGGCTTCCCTCCACCGTAGAGACTGGGAGGCGCTCCACGGGGAGACTGGAAGCAGGGTCTTGGACCGACCTGGAGGAGAGTTCGTGGCGGGTTTCCGGGACTTTCTGACACGGTTCCGGCCGGCGGCTTCGCCCGGCCGAGCCGCACCGGGCGGTGTCCCCGCTGACCGCTCCGCCGAACTCCGTGCGGAACTCGCACCACCCCTGGCCCTGTTCGAACAGGCGGAGGCGGAAGCCCGGTCCATACGTGAGCGGGCCGCCGACGCCGCCGCGTCACGCCGTCAGGAAGCCGAACGGCAGGCCGAGGCCATCGTGGCCGAGGCGCGTGAGGAGGCCCGTCCGCTACGGGCGCGCACGGCCGAGCATCTGCTGCGTGCCGCCGAGGGCGAGGCGGCTGCACTGCGCGCTGCGGCCGAGCGCGAGGCAACCGCCGTACGCGAACGTGCCCGGACCCGGATGTCCCCGCTCGCCGACCGTGTGCTCGCACTGGTGTTGGAGGACCTCGCGGCGGAGGAGCGATCGCCACCCGCACCGGCGCCTCACCGGGCTCCGGGCTGCGGAAGGCCCCGGGAGGGTGGTCCGTGATGGAAGCCGGATGGGTGGCCGGTGTGACCCGGGCACGGGCTCTGCGGACCAGGTGCCTGGGCGCGGACGGCGTCCGGAACGTGGCCGGGTCCCCGACGCTGGATGACGCCTTGCGCTACTTGGCGGCCACCGCGTACCGGCACGACGTCACCCCCGGCGCCACCCCGGCCGAGGCCCAGCGTGCGGTCTCGGCGACGCTGCTGTGGCATCTGCGGGTCCTCGCCGGCTGGCAACCGGCCACCGGCACCGATGCCATCCGGGCACTCGCCGCCGGGTTCGAGATCTCCAACACCGAACACCAGCTGCGTTCCCTCTCGGCCGAAACCCCCAGCCCCGCCCAAGTCGAACCGCGACATGCGGGCACGGAACGCCTCCACCCCCCGCTCTACCGCCTGGGCGCGCTGACGATCGCCTGGACGCGACTCGCCCGCACCCGTACGCCGTCGGAGCTGCGTTCCGCGCTGGCGGCCTCCGTCTGGGGCGACCCCGGGGGCGACTCCCCGGCCGCGGTCGCCACCGGCATGCGGGTCTCCGCCGCCCTACGGCTCGCGACCGTCGTTCCCGACGCCGCTGGCTGGGCGGCGGCCCGGCTCGCCCTGCTGTTCGGCCGTGAGGTGTTCGTCGTCGGCCGCCGGATGCCGGACGTCTCCGCCCGTCGGGCGGCCCGCCTGCTCGGCCCGCGAGCGGTGAGGGCGGGGTCGTACGCCGACTTCCGGCAGGCTCTGCCGGCCTCGGCGCAGTGGCTGCTGAAGGACATCGACGAGGCGGCGGACCTGTGGCGGGCGGAGGCACGGTGGTGGGACGCGGTCGAGCGGGACGGCCGGGAACTGCTGCGCCGGTCCCGCTTCGGGCCACAGCCGGTGGTGGGGGCCGTGGCGCTGCTGTCCGCAGATGCGTGGCGGACCCGCGGCGCGCTGGAACTGGCCGCCCGAGGCGGGGGCCCCGGGGACTGGCCCGCGGAGGTGCTCGATGCTCCGGGCTGAAGCGGCGGTCCCGGTCCGGATGCGCAGGGTGGCCGTCGTGGCGCCCGAGCAGGCGCTGCGGGAGAGCCTGGTGCGGATCGCCGAGGCGGGCTGCGTCGAGATCGACCTGGCCGGGGACGGAGGGCCGGATGTCCGCGGTCCTGCGGCGACCCACCTGCAGCGGCTGCGCGCCGAGCCGGCACAACCCGTTCTCAGCGAGGCTGCCCCCGATCTGGACGCCCTGGGGCGCGAGGGCCGGACGGACCTGCTGGCGGGTGAGGCGCAGTTGGAGGAACGGCTCGGCAGCGCGGTCCGGCACGGTGCGATCGCGGCACTGGCCGGCTGGTGCCCCGAGACGGAGGTGGGCGCCACGGCGGCGCGCATCGCCGGCGCCGGGGGCGCGCTGGTCCAGCTGCGGACCCCGCGCGGTGTCGACCCGCCGACCCTGCTGACCGGAGCGGGCTCGGCGCCCCCGGGGTATGCGGCGACGACCGTGCGGCGTTCCTTCACGCCCCTGGTCACGACGTACGGCACCGTGCCCTATGCCGACCTCGACCCCACGATGGCGGCCGGGATCGTCTACGTGGTGATGTTCGGCCTGATGTTCGGCGACGCCGGGCACGGGCTGCTGCTGGTCGCCATCGCGCTCCTGCTTCGGGCGGGGCGGCCTCGCCGGCTCGCGGCACTGCGTCCGCTGTGGCCCTTCGTCGCCGGGGCCGGGCTGGCCGCCACCCTGGCCGGTGTGGCGTACGGCGAGTTCTTCGGCCCGACCGGGGTGCTTCCCGTGCTGTGGCTGGAACCGCTGGAGGAACCCATGCGACTGCTGGCCGCCGCCGTCGGGCTCGGCGCCGTGCTGCTCGCCGTCGCCTATGCCGCGGGGATCGTGAACCGGTGGCGGGAAGGTGGACCGGTGGCGGCCCTGTATGCGACGACCGGCATCGCCGGGGCGGCGCTCTACCTCGGACTCGCCGTCATCGCCGGGTATGTGTGGCTCGGCCCGGCGGCGTACGGCGTCGTGGGGGCCGTGATCACCGTCGTCGGCCTGGGCCTGGCCGGGGTGGGGCTGTACGCGACCACGGCGGGCGGTCCGGGCGGTGCCGTACAGACCGGCATCCAGCTCTTCGACGCGGTGGTCCGGATCGGCTCCAACGTCGTGTCCTTCGCACGGCTCGCGGCCTTCGGCCTGACCCATGCGGCGCTCGGCGCGATCGTCTGGGACGGCACGACGGCGCTGGCGGGCCGGGGCCTGGTGGCCGTCGTCGCGGCGGTGCTCGTCTTCCTGCTCGGCAATGCCCTGGCCTTCTCACTGGAGGCGCTGGTGGCGGGTGTCCAGGCGCTGCGGCTGGAGTTCTACGAACTGTTCTCCCGGCTCTTCGAGGGCGAGGGCCGCCCCTTCAGGCCCTGGCACCTGCCCGTGGAGCACATCGCGGGTTCAGCCACTGCCGCCGGGCCGCCCGTAACAGCGGAGCCTGTCCGACAAGGCCCGGCGAGGGAGGAGTGATCGTGATCGCCTGGTTCCTGGCCCTGCCCGTCGTCGTCGCGGGATTCGTCGCCGTACGCCTTGTGCTGCGGCGCTCGGGCCGCACGGCCCTGTGGTGGATGGTCGCCGCCGACGCCGTGCTCCTGGTGGCCGCCACCGTGGTGCTGGCCCTGGCGCTCAGCGGCGGATCCGCGCAGGCCGCGACCACGACGGCACAGGAGTCCGGCTCCGGATCCGCCGCCCTGATCGGCGCCGCGATCGCGGTGGCCGGGGCGACGATCGGGGCGGGCATCGCCGTCGCCTACACCGGTGCGGCAGCCCTCGCGGCGCTCAGCGAGCGGCCAGAACTCTTCGGCCGGGCGATGGTCATCGTCGGCCTGGCCGAGGGCATCGCCATCTACGGGCTGGTCGTCGCGGTCATCCTCATCGGGAAGGCGTGACCCATGGGCACCGTCGCCGCCATCGGAGAACGGGCCCGTGTGGCCGGTCTGGCCCTGGCCGGAGCGGTTGTCCTCGTCGCCGACGGCCCCGACGACGTACGCCGGATGTGGCGCAGTCTGCCGGACGGCATCGACCTGGTGATTCTCACCCCCGCCGCGGCCGAGGCGCTCGGGTCGGATTCCACCGCCCCTGGGGGCCGCCGCCCACTGACCGCCGTGATGCCGCCATGACGACCCCGGCCCCCGACCAGACGACGGACGCACTGCGGCCCGTCCGGGAAGAGCTGCTGCGGGCCGCTCACGCCGACGCGGAAGCGCTCCTGGCCCGCACCGAGCGGGAAGCCGCAGCCCTGCTCGACCAGGCCCGCGCCGAGGCCCGGGCGATCCTCGACGAGGCCCGGCGGCAAGGCGAGTCCGACGGCGCGGATGCCGCCCGTGACCTCCTCGTCAGGGCCCGGAGTGAGGCCAGGTCCCGCGCCCTCGCCGCCCGCCGGAAGTCGTACGACGAGGTGCGCCTCGAGGCCGCCGAACGCGTACGGGAGTTGCGCGGGACCGATGGCTTCGCGTCCCTGCGGGAGCGGCTGGAGCACCGGGCCCGTGTCCTCCTCGGTGCCGGCGCCGAGGTGAGCGAGCACGCCGACGGGGGCGTGGTGGCCCGGGTGCCGGGGAGGCGGGTCGACCTCTCGCTGACCGCGCTGGCCGACCGCGCGCTGGACTGTATGGGAGCGGAGGTGCGGAGCCTGTGGGAGCCGTGACGGAAGCCGCTGAGACGCGTCGACGGCCGACTGACCGGCAGTCGGCCTCCCCGATCCTGCGCGTCACCGGACCGCTGGTCGAGATGGAGTACACGAGCGGCATCGCGATGTACGACCTGGTCTCGATAGGCCCCGCCGGGCTGCCCGGCGAGGTCGTGGCCATCAGCGGTGGCGTGGTCACCGTCCAGGCGTACGAGTACACCGGCGGCCTCGCTCCGGGGCAGACGGCGCTGCCCCAGGGCCGTCCGCTGTCGGTGCGGCTCGGTCCGGAACTCCTCGGCGGGATCTTCGACGGCCTGCTGCGCCCCCTGTCCGGGGCCGGCGACTGGCTGCTGCCCGGCGCGCATCGGGCCGCGGCCGAGGAACGCACCTGGTCCTTCTCCCCCTTGGTGGCGCAGGGCGAGCAGGTGGCCGAGGGACAGGCGCTCGGGGAGATCCAGGACGCGGGGCCGGTGCCGGTGAACGTCCTCGTGCCGCCCGGCTGCGGGGGCGCGGTCGAGGAGATCGCCGTCGCCGGAGACCATGCGCGCGACGCGGTGGTTGCCGTGGTGGGCGGCACCGAGGTGACGGTCGGCGCCCTGTGGCCGGTGCGCCTGCCGCGCCCGGTGCGGGAGCGCGTCGACAGCCACGAGGCCCTGAACACCGGCCAACGGGTGATCGACCTGCTCTTCCCCGTGGCCCGGGGCAGCACGGTGGCGGTGCCCGGCGGCTTCGGCACCGGCAAGACGGTGCTGCTGCAGCAGATCGCCAAGTGGTGCGACGCGGAGGTCATCGTCTACGTCGGCTGCGGGGAGCGCGGCAACGAGATGGCCGACGTCATCACCGAACTGGCGGAACTCCAGGACCCGCGCACAGGTGGACGCCTCGCGGACCGCACCGTGACGATCGCCAACACCTCCAACATGCCGATGATGGCCCGTGAGGCGAGCGTGTACACGGGGGTGACTGTCGCCGAGTACTTCCGGGACATGGGCCTGGACGTGGTCGTCATCGCCGACTCGACCTCCCGGTGGGCCGAGGCGCTGCGCGAGTTCGCCTCCCGTACCGGCGCGCTGCCCGCCGAGGAGGGTTACCCGGCCGGACTGGCCTCCGCCATCGCGGCCTTCTACGAGCGGGCCGCCGCCGTGACCACTCTCGGCGGCGACCGGGGCTCGGTGACCGTGATCGGCGCGGTGTCCCCGCCGGGCGGGGACATGACCGAACCGGTGACCGCGCACACCGAACGCTTCGTCCGCTGCCTGTGGACCCTCGACCGCGACCTCGCCTACGCCCGCCACTACCCGGCGGTCTCCTGGGCCGGGTCCTTCTCCCGGGACGTCCCGGTCCTGGCCGCCGGGCGCCGGGCGGCCGGAGATCCGGCGTGGAACCGGCGCCGCGACCGGGTGGGAGCGGTGCTGGCGGAGGCCGACCGGCTGGCCGATCTCGTGGATCTGATCGGGATCGCCGCCCTGCCCGCGCGGGAGCGGATCAGCGTGCTCGCGGGGAGGCTGATCCGGGAGGGCGTGCTGCAGCAGAGCGCGCTGTCGGAGCGGGACGCGTTTTGCGGCGCGGAGAAGACGGCCGCGCTGGCCGACGCAGTCCTGGCGGTCGCCGATCGCTGCCGCGAGCTGGTGGACTCCGGTGTCCCGGCGGCCTCGCTCGAGGAGGTCGACTTCGGTCCGCTGCTGCGCGCCCGCGAGGACACCGGCCCGCACGACGCCGCCGGGGTGGCGGCGCGAAGGGACACCATGCTCGCCGGTCTGGGGGCGGTGCGGCCATGAACCCGTCCGGACCCGGATCCATGAGCCTGTCCGGTGGGATCGAGTACACGGCGGTGCGCGAACTGCGGGGACCACTCGCGATCGTCGAAGGTGTCTCGGGGATCGGCTGGGACGAGTACGTGCGCATCACCCTCGCGTCGGGCGAACGGCGCCACGGCGTGGTCCTGGACGCCGACCGGGACCTGGCGGTCGTCCAGGTGCTGGAGGGCACCGCGGGCATGGATCCGGAGGGCGTCCGCGCGGCGTTCTCGGGTAGCCCGCTGCGCGTCCCGGTCGGCACGGACTGGCTCGGCCGGGTCTGCAACGGCCGGGGCGAGCCCCTCGACGGCGGCCCGCCCGTATTCGGCTCCCACGCCGCCGAGGTGGGGGGGCGCTCCCATCAACCCGGTGCGGCGCGAGCCCCCGTCCGAGCCGGTGCTCACCGGTGTCGGGGCCGTCGACGCCCTGACCACGCTGGTACGGGGGCAGAAGCTACCGGTGTTCTCTGTCGCCGGGCTGCCGCACCTGGAACTGGCCGCCCAGATCGCCGCCCAGGCCACCGCCGCGGGTGAGGCGTTCAGCGTCGTCTTCGCGGGCATGGGACTGACCCACGCCGACGCCTCCTTCGTGCGCGACGCCCTGGAGGAACGGTCGGCGGCCGGGGAACTGGTCCTGCTGCTGAACACCGCCGACGACCCGGTGATCGAGCGAATCCTCACCCCGCGGATCGCGCTCACCGTCGCCGAGCACCTCGCCTTCACCGAAGGACGGCATGTCCTCGTGGTGATGACCGACATGACCACGTACGCCGAAGCACTGCGCGAGGTCTCCGCCGCCCGCGGGGAGATCCCCGCCCGCCGCGCCTACCCCGGCTACCTCTACAGCGACCTGGCCTCCCTGTACGAACGCTGCGGACGCATCCGAGGACGCCCCGGCTCGGTCACCGTACTGCCGGTGCTCACCATGCCCGCGGGCGACATCACCCACCCCGTGCCGGACCTGACCGGGTACATCACCGAGGGCCAGATCGTGCTCTCGCCCTCAGTACACGCCAGGGGCGTGTATCCGCCGCTGGACGCCCTGTCCTCCCTCTCCCGGCTGATGCGCAAGGGCGCCGGCCCCGGCCGTACCCGCGACGACCACCTCGACGTCGCGGCGCAACTGCTGGCCGCCCTGGCCCGGGCCCGCCAGATTCGCGATCTCTCGGACCTGGTCGGCCAGGCGGCGCTGAGCCCCACCGACCGCCGCTACCTGGACTTCGAGGAGGCGTTCCTGAGGGACTTCGCCGACCAGCGCAGCGACGAATCTCGCGGCCTCGACGCCTCGCTGGAACGCGGCTGGCGGGCGCTGCTCACCCTGCCCCGCAGCCAGCTCTCCATGCTCCCCGTCTCCCTCCTCGACGCCCACGGGGCGAAGGACGCCCTGGGCACGGAGGCGCCCCGATGACCGGCGCCCACTCTGCGCCGCCCGGTCGTGCGGGACGCCTGCGCCTACGGCACAGCCTCGACGTCGCCGAGCGCGGCGCCGACCTGCTGGAACAGAAGCTGCGCATCCTCCGCTCCGAGCATCAACGGCTGCTGCGCGCGGAGGAGGCAGCCGGGCGGGCCTGGCGGGATCTCCTGTCCGATGCCGAGAGCTGGCTGTTGCGCGGACTGCTCCTGGGCGGGGAACAGGCCCTCGACTCGGCCGCAGCAGGCATCGGCCCCGCCGAGGTCACGTTGAACTGGACCACCTCCATGGGAGTACGCCATCCGGCGGCGGTCTCCACATCCGTACCCTCCCGTCCGCCCACCGCCGCCGCTCCCACCAACACGGCCCTCGTGCACGCCGAGGCGGCCTACGGCCGTGCCGTGCGCGCCGCAGCCGAGTACGCGGCCGCCCACGCCGCCGCCGCGCTGGTAGGAGCGGAGGTCAGCAGCACCCGGCACCGGGTCCGTGCCCTGCGGCGCCACTGGATCCCCCGCCTGCGGGAGGCCCTGGACCGGAGTGGCCTGGCCTTGGAGCAGGCCGAGCACGAGGACAGCGTCCGGCGGCGCTGGGCTGCTCGGCAGTAGCCGACCTGTTGGTTCGTCTCTTGCACCGCACGATGCGGGGTGCCGCACGCTGGTGAAGGCTGGAAGGAGCGCGGCGATACCAGCGCCGGCCGACCCGCGCCGGAGTCAGGACCGGCCGCCAGGTGAGAAGGAGGGTCTGTCGTGGCGAATCCGGTCGTCGTGGGAGTGGACGGCTCGCCGTCGAGCCTGCACGCGGTGGAGGTCGCGGCACACGAGGCCGACCTGCGCAGCGTGGACCTACGGCTCGTGCACGCCTTCGGGTGGCCGTCGATGCACGTACCGCCCGGCGGACCCCCGTGGAATCCGGCCGCGGCGGGGATGCGCGAGCTGGTGGACGGCACACTGGTCGAGGCCGAGCAGCGGGCCCGCAGGGTCTCGCCACACGTGGAGACGACGCGAGAGGTCACCGTCGGTGAGCCGCTGATGGTGCTGGAGATCGAGTCGCGTACCGCCTCGCTCGTCGTGGTCGGCAGCCGCGGACTGGGCGCGTTCGGCAGCATCCTGCTCGGTTCCACCGCCGTACACCTGGCCGCGCACGGCCGCTGCCCGGTGCTGGTGGTGCGCGGCCGGCCGGACCCGAGCGGTCCCGTACTGCTGGCGGTCGATGGCTCACCGGCGGGCGAGGAAGCCGTCGAGTTCGCCTTCGCCGAGGCGTCGCTGCGCGGCGTGGACCTGGTGGCGCTGCACGTGTGGAACACCTGGAGCGAGCGGGCCTACGAGGGTCCTGGTGATCCTCTGAACGTGGTGGTGGACGTCGAGCGGCTCCGCGAGGAGGAGCAGCGGGTGCTGGACGACACGCTGTCTCCGTGGCAGGAACGCCATCCCCGGGTCACCGTGCGGCGGCGCTTGGTCCGCTCCCGGGTCCGCCCGGCCCTGATCGAGGCCAGCCGCGAGACGCAGCTGGTCGTGGCCGGTGCCCGCGGCCGCGGTGGCTTCACGGGACTGATGCTCGGCTCGGTCAGCCAGGCCCTGCTGCACCACGCGCACTGCCCCGTCGTGGTAGTCCGTGGTGGCACCCGAGGGGCTGACAGGGCATGACCCGTCGGTGACGTCTCCATCGGTCCCGGCGCCGCAGCGCTTGCGTGTTTCCAATCCTGGGCCGGGGTGTGACGGGGCCCGGTCAGTAGGTACTGTCCTCGCCAGACTGTCGGCGTACTCGTTAATGAGCTCAGTCAGACGAACCTGGGATGGCGGCGCAGATGTTTGGCTTCAAGACGAAGGCGCGGAAACTGCGGGAGAAGACGCAGGCCGAACTCGACAGTGGTGAGAGGCTGGAGGCGCCTGCGGTAGCTGTGCAGTTGTTCGCGCAGCCAAACAGGTTGTCCGGAACGGCGCAGGCCTGGCGTGGCATCGTTTCGTTCGTGACGGATGACGGCCGTCAGGCCGTCATCGGCAGCGCTCAGGTTCAAGAGGTCAGGGCCGGAGATGACGGCGCGTATACGATCTTGCTTGCTCCGAGCGCACCCTTCACAGCCATCGAAGTCACTCCTGGGGTTCATCATGAGAAGTGGCTGACGATCCAAGACCAGGTATGGCGGCCCCGTTCGCAGCGCGAGCAGTAGGACCAGTCAGTTCGTGCCGCTCGGGCGGCGAGTCCGTCGAGCAGAGCCAGCCCGACCTGATCATCCCCACTGGCAAGCGCAAGGGACGCAACCTCTCCGTCCCCAGCGTCTACCGGGCGCTCGCCGAGCAGGCCAAGCGCGAGGCGTACCCCGAAGCCGTCGAACAGGCCCACGCCGACTTCGCCACCCTCCAGACCCGAGAACTCTCTGGCCCCCGGGCCCGGCCACAGGCCGTACGGTGACCCACTTCAGAGCGTCAAGATCATTTCACCCGGCCGAGCTGGAGACCGAACCCCCGGAACAGCCGGTCGCGAGGGGCTGTTCGGTCCCTGCCGGGGACGTTCGGCCCAACGGTCAGGCCCGCCCGTGACTGGCCAGCGGGCCGTCGCGGGCGGGCGCAAGACCGCATGCCGGGCATGAGCCGCTCGGGGGGCGCAACTGCCCCAACCGCCGTTCCCGCCGGGGGCCGGCATCTCCTGGAAACACGAGGGTCCACCGAAAGAGCGGATCCGCTGCGAACTCGTTGTGCGAGTCACGGCACATTCATGTGCGACTCAGGGCACAGTCACGCGCAGAGGCTCCCGCACCGGGGTGGCTCCGGTGCCAAGCCCCGTCTCCAGCACCGGCATGGTGATGGTCAGGACACCATGCTGGTAGTTCGCCGTGGCCTCGTCGCCCTTCGCCCCGGTCGGCAGCGGAGTGTAGTGGCCGTATACGAACTGCTTCTCGGCGGTCACCACGCTGCGCTGGGCGCGCAGGGTCAGGATGCCTCCCGTGATGGTGATCTCGATGTCCTCGGCGTCGGCTCCCGGAAGCTCGGCCAGCAGCACATACGTCCCGTCGGTCAGGCGCTCTTCCACGTGGATGCCGTGCGTTTCGGGAACGGTGTCCATCACGGGGAAGCCTGCCTCCGCCCAGTCGGTCGGGGCGGACAGCATGGACCGGCCGGGGAGCCGCTCGATCGTGCTGGTCATTTCGTTCACCTCTTCTCCCATACCAGCGTCTTCCACCGGGCACTGTGCGCGCTTGGGCCGACCGGCCCCATCGGGAGGGTCGGGCGGCACCTGCCCTCACCAGGACGGCCGTAGGAGGCTGGAAGGGACGGAAGCCCACGCAGCCGCCGTACGGAGCTGGGAGCCGAGGAGCAGTGTCATGGTCCGTTACGTGTACGACTTCACGGAGGGCGGCCGTGACCTGGCCGGCCTGCTCGGCGGCAAGGGCGCGAACCTCGCCGAGATGACCCGGCTGGGACTGCCCGTCGCGCCGGGTTCATCGTCTCCACCGAGGCGTGCCGGGCCTTCCTGGCCACCGGCGCCGAACCGGAGGGAATGTCCCAGGAGGTCTCCCGGCACCTGTCGGCCATCGAGTCCGACGCCGGACGGCGCCTCGGACAGCCGGACGACCCGCTGCTGGTGTCCGTGCGTTCCGGGGCCCGTTTCTCCATGCCCGGCATGATGGAGACGGTCCTGGACATCGGCCTCAACGACGACTCCGTCATGGGCCTGGCCAAGGTCTCCGGGAACGAACGCTTCGCCTGGGACTCCTACCGGCGCCTCATCCAGATGTACGGCAGCACGGTCATGGGCGTCGACGGGGCACTGTTCGACCGGATGATGACCCGGCTCAAGGAGCTGCGGGGCGCCCCGGACGATCTGCACCTGGACGCCGCCGACCTCGCCGAACTCGTCGAGGCGTACAAGCAGCTCGTCCATGAGGAAACGGGGGACTACGACACGTCCGCGTGGAAGGCGAGGCTCGCGCCGAAGTGGGCGGCGGCCGCGGCGGGGGACGCCGGGGGCACGCGCAGAACAGGGTTCACGGCGGTGGTAGTTGTGGCGTTGCTGCTCGCGCTCTTGGCCGCAGTCGCGGTCTTGGTCTTGGTCACGGTGTGGCCTTCCGTCGAGGTTCGTGCTCAAGAATCTACGGCCGGTGATTCGCCCTTCTGAAGAGGCGATCGACGGTCTCTCCCATGGTCAGCCGGGGATTCCTCTGCTATTCCTCGACCATGACCGCGTATTCCCCGGACGCCACCGACTGGCACATCCTCGAAGTCCTCCAGCGCGAGGGCCGGGCCAGCTTCGCCGAGTTGGCCCGTGCCGTCTCCATGTCCGCGAGCGCGGTCACCGAACGGGTGCGCCGGCTGGAGGAGGCGGGCGTCATCCAGGGGTACGCGGCGGTCGTGGACCCGGAGAGGCTGGGGCTGCCGATCCTCGCCTTTGTGCGGCTGCGGTACCCGACCGCGAACTACAAGCCGTTCCACGATCTCGTCGCCGGGACGCCCGAGATCCTGGAGGCCCACCACGTGACGGGCGACGACTGCTTCGTCATCAAGGTCGCGGTGCGCTCCATGAGCCACCTGGAGGAGGTGTCGGGCAAGCTCGCCACGCTCGGCTCGGTGACCACGAGCGTCGTCTACTCGTCACCGCTGCCCCGACGCCCCATCGGTCACTGATCACGCTGCCGTGCCACCCAGCGGGCCATGGCATCCCGGCCACCGCGCCGCCCGAAGGGGTCACCGAGGAGTCACTGCACGTCACCGCCCCCGCTGCCGTACGACCGACCCCGACCGACCCTTCACCACCTCCAGTTGGGCATGGATACGGCGCCGCAGATCCGGTACGTGACTGACGATGCCAACACTGCGGTCCCGTTCCCTCAACGAATCGAGGACGTCGAGCACCTCGTCGAGCGTCTGGTCGTCGAGGCTGCCGAAGCCCTCGTCGATGAAGAGCGTGTCGAGGCGTACACCGCCCGCCTCGTCGGTGACGACGTCCGCGAGCCCCAGCGCCAGGGCGAGGGAGGCGAAGAAGGTCTCGCCGCCGGAGAGTGTCGCCGTGTCGCGTTCGCGGCCTGTCCAGGCGTCGACGACGTGCAGTCCTAGGCCGCTGCGGCCACGTCCGGCACGATCGTCGGAGTGGACGAGGGTGTACCGGCCGGAGGACATGCGCTGCAGGCGTGCGGTCGCGGCGGCGGCGACCTGTTCCAAGCGCGCGGCCAGAACGTAGGACTCCAGGCGCATCTTGCGTTCGTTGTCCGCGGAGGTCCCCGCGGCGAGGGTGGCGAGGCGGGCCACGCGGTCGTACTCCGCGCGCAGCGGGCCGAGTCGACGCACGGACGCGGTCGCCCGGTGGGTGAGCCGGTCGAGTTCCGTGCAGCGCCGGGCGGCGGCGTCGCGCGCGGATGCGGCCTCGCGGGCCCGGCGGGCGGCGTCGGTGGCCGCCTGTTCCGCCACGGCCAGGTCGGCGGGCGGCTGCTGGGCGGCCTCAGCGGTGTCGGCTTCGGCGAGTACGGCCCGTACGGCCGCCTCCTCCTGTTGCCAGGCGTCGAGCCGCCGTTGGAGGTCGCGGTGGGCCGCGTCGTCGAGGAGTGCGGCTGCCGCGGCCTGCGGCGTGTCGAACCCGGCGCGGAAGGCCGCGTCGGCGAGTCGCGCGTCGGCGTCCTTGAGCCGCTGCGCGGTGTCCGCCGCGAGGCGCGCGGCGTCCGCGGCCTCGGTGAGCTGCGCGGCCTGCCGCTCCAGTTGCGCGGCCCGCGCGGAGACGCTGCCCGCGCCGCCGCGGGCCTGCGCCAACTCCTCCGCCAGCCCAGCCCCTTCGCGGTCGAGGCTCTCCCGGCGCGCGGCGCGTGAGGCGGCGCGCAGCGCGGCTTCCTGGTGGGCGGCGAGCCGGCGTTCGTGCTCGCGCTCAGCTTGTCGCAGGGACTCACCCGCCGTGTGCAGACCGGAGGCGGCGCCGCGCGCTTCGGCGTGTTGCCGCGCCAACTCCTCGGCCTGCTCGGCGAGTTGCGCGGTGGGGGCGTCGCCCGCCTCGGCGGTCGCCGCTGCCAGCGCCTCGCGTACGAGGCCGAGTCGCCGCTCGGCCTCGGCGCGCTGCTCGTCGGCCTCCTGATAGGCGACCAGCGCGGACTCCTCCCCCTGCTGGTCCACGTGCCCGGCGATCTTCCGGGCGGGCGCCGGGTGTTCGGTGCCGCCGCAGACGGCGCAGGGTTCGCCGTCCACGAGGGCGGCGGCGAGTTCCGCGGCGATGCCCTTCAGGCGCTGTTCCTTGAGGTCCAGCCAGTGGGCGCGGGCGTCCGCGGCGCGCTCCCGCGCGGCGAGCACGCGCGCCTGGGCGTCGTCCGTGTCGCCGGCGAGCTGGTCGCGCAGCCGTGCCGCCTCGAGCCGCGCCCGGGCGGGCTCGCGCTGGACGGCGAACTGCTCGGCGCGGGTGGCGGCCTCCTGCGCGGATTCGATGCGGGACTGGAGCCCGGCGCGGTTCGTCTCCCAGGAGGCGAGCCAGCTTTCCGCGTCCTGGAGTACGTCGTCGTCGGCGCGGTCCTGGCGGTCCAACGTCTCGCGCTCGGTGGCGAGTTCGGCCAGTCGGTGCTCGGCTCGGCGCGCCGACTCCAGGCCGCCCAGCTCCTCGGCGGCCTTGCGCGCGGCAGCCGCGAGGCCAGTGGCGCCGGCGTCGGCGAAGGTCTCCGGGAGCAGCGCACGCGCGCGTGTCTCGTCGGCCGCCGCCCGCCGGTGCTCGGCCTCCGCGGCGTCGCGCAGGGACAGCGCGGGCGCCACGGCCTCGGCCTTGCGGGCCCGCTCCATCCGCGCACGGGCCTCCTGGTGCGCCCCGGAGTGCTCCTCCAGGCGCGCGGCCCGCTCCCGCGCCTCGGCGAACCGCCGCTGCAACCGCGCCACTTCGCGTACGTCATCGAGAACGCGATCCGCCTCCGACTGCGCCGACTCGGCGGCTTTCTGCGCGCAGTGCGCCACGGTGAAGCGTTCGCGTGCCGTGCTGCGGGCGATCGCGGCCCAGGACAGTACGGACTCGGCAAGCCCCGGGTCTCCGGGTGCCGCATCGGGCAGCGGCAGCTCCACGATGTCACCGGCGGCCTGCTGCATACGGTGCGCGTCAGCGAGCAGCTCCGCGTCGCCTTCGCGCACTTGGGCCTCCGCAGCGCGCCGCAGCTCGGCCAGGCGCTGTTCGACGGCCGCGAAACGGCGGGTGTCGAAGAGGCGGCCGAGAAGCCTGCCGCGGGCCTCGGCGTCGGCCCGCAGGAAGCGTGCGAAGTCGCCCTGGGGCAGCAGTACGACCTGGCAGAACTGCTCGCGGCTCATGCCGAGCAGCTGGGTGATCTCCTCGCCGATCTCCTGGTGGGAGCGGCTGAGATCCTTCCAGGAGCCCGCCGACACGTCGTACTCGCGCAGCCAGCTCTGGGCCTTGTCGACGGTCGTGCCCGGCCGGTTGCCCTTCTTGGGACGCTCCCAGGGCGGCTGCCGGGTGATCTCCAACCGCCGCCCGGCGACGGTGAGTTCGAGCCGGACCTCGGTACGGGAGCCGGGCGCGGCGTGGTCGCTGCGCAAGGTCATGCCCTGGCCGCTCTGCCGGGCGCCCGGCACCGCCCCGTACAGGGCGTAGCAGACCGCGTCCAGCACCGAGGTCTTGCCCGCGCCGGTCGGGCCGTGCAGCAGGAAGAGCCCGGCGGCCGACAACTCGTCGAAGTCGACCGACTGGGCCCCGCCGAAGGGCCCGAACGCGGTGATGTGCAGCCGGTGCAGCCTCATCGGGCCACCTCGCGGACGGTCTCATCCGCGCGTACGGCGTCGAACGCGTCCCGGAGCACGGACCGTTCGCGCGCGTCGGGCCCCGCTCCGCGCACATGGGCCACGAAGTCCTCCGCGATCTCCTGGTCGCTGCGCCCCGCAAGCCGTCGGGCGTACGAGACGTCCGGGTCGTCCGGGGCCCGCTCGGGATCGAAGACAAGACTGAGCGTGTGCGGGAAGCGCTCGCTGAGCCGTGCCATGGGATCGGCGGGTCGCACCGGGTCGGTGAGGGTCGCCTCGACCCACGCCTCCTCGTGGCGCGCCAGCTCCGGGTCGGCCAGCAGATCCTCCAACTCCCCCCGGATACGGGCGAGAGCGCGCGGTACGGGACAGTCGATCCGCTCGGCGGCGAGCGAACCATCCGCCCCCAGGTCGACGAGCCACATGCTCTTGCGGTGCTCGGCCTCCGAGAAGGAGTACGGCAACGGAGAGCCCGAGTAGCGCACGCGCTCGGTGATGGTCTGGCTGCCGTGCAGATGGCCGAGCGCCACGTAGTCGACCCCGTCGAAGACCCCGGCCGGTACGGCGGCGACCCCGCCCACCGTGATGTCCCGCTCGCTGTCGCTGGCCTCGCCCCCGGTGACGAAGGCATGCGCGAGGACGACGGAACGGGTGCCCCGCGCGCGTGTGGCGAGGTCCGCGCGAACGCGCTCCATCGCTGCCGCGAGCACCGCCTCATGACCGGGCTTCTCCACCCCGAACTCGTCCTTCACCAGGGCGGGTTCGAGATACGGCAGCCCGTAGAACGCCACCTCGCCGTGGTCGTCGGCCAGCACCACGGGCGTACCGCACGCCGCGGGCTCGGTCCGCAGATGGATGCCCGCGCGGTCGATCAGGCCGGCCCCCACGCCCAGTCGGCGCGCCGAGTCATGGTTCCCGGAGATCATCACCGTCGGCACGCCGAGGTCGGCCAGCCGGTGCAGGGCGTCGTCGAAGAGCTCGACCGCGGCCAGCGGCGGGACCGCCCGGTCGTACACATCCCCCGACACGACCACCGCGTCCACCCCGCGCTCGCGCACGGTCGTGACCAGGTGGCCTATGAACTCGGCCTGGGCGCCGAGCATGTTGACCCGGTGGAACGCCCGGCCGAGATGCCAGTCGGAAGTGTGCAGCAGCCTCATGATCCCCGAGACTAACGGCCGGGTCGGACATCACGGGCGGCTACTGCCGTATCGGCCCCTTCTGAAGACCACGGTGCCGTCCCCATAGGCGTTCCGTATCAGGCGTACGTATCAGGCGTCCCCGTACGCCTCTCCCCCCAGCTCGAACCCCGCCGCCCCCGCCGTGGCATCGGCCAGCCACGCCCGGAACGCCACCACGTCCGCGTCCGGGAGGGCGATCTCCAGGGTGACGGCCTCTCCGTAGCGGACGTCGCGTATCTCACGCCCCGTCGACCGCAGGTCGTTCTGCACCTTGCCGGCCCGCTGGTGGTCGACGGTGACGGTGGCGAGACGGAAGCGTCTACGTGTGATCGTGCCGAGGGTGTCGAGGGCCTCGCCCACCGCTCCCCCGTACGCCCGGATGAGGCCGCCCGCGCCGAGCTTGACGCCGCCGTAGTAGCGGGTGACGACAGCGACGACGTACCGCAGGTCGCGGCGCAGCAGCATCTGGAGCATCGGGACGCCGGCCGTGCCGCCCGGTTCGCCGTCGTCGCTCGCCTTCTGTACGGAGGCGTCGGCGCCGATGACGTACGCGTAGCAGTTGTGCGTGGCGTCCGCGTGCTCCTTGCGGACGGCCGCGATGAACTCCTGGGCCTCCTGTTCGGTGGCCGCCGGGGCGAGCGCGCACAGGAAGCGGGAGCGGTTGACTTCGGTCTCGTGCACGCCTGCGCGGGCCACCGTGCGGTACTCGTCCTGCATCGGGCCAGCGTATGCGCCGCACGTGAAGGGGCCGCACTCGAAAACGTTCCGTACGCGCGCGTGCGTCGTGTCGAGCCGCCCGCTGCGAACGTCAGCCCTTCTTGTCCCGCATTTCCTTGTCAGGCTTCTTCTTGCCTCTCGGAACGATCATGTCGGTGAGCAGGGCCATGCCGGGGCCGAGGGAGCGCCAGGTGTCGCCGTACCAGGTGAGGACCGCGATCGCCGACGTCGGGAACTTCGTGCGGACCTCGTCCAGCGCGTCGTCGAGGCTGTCCCCGGCCAGGGTGAGCACCAGTTCCTCGAGCCCGGGGTTGTGCCCGATCAGCAGCAACGTCCTGACCTCGTCAGGCACTTCGTGCACCGTTGCCAGCAACTCGGGTACGTCGGCCCCGTACAGCCCCCGATCGTGGCGTACGGGAGGAGGTGTGGCCCATTCGGCCGCGGCGAGTTCCCAGGTCTGGCGGGCGCGTACGGCGGTGGAGCACAGCGCGAGGTCGGGCCGCAGGTCGGCGGCGACGAGGGCGCGGCCGACGGCCGGGGCGTCACGGCGGCCACGCGGCGCGAGCGGCCGTTTGTGGTCGGCGACACCGTCCGGCCAGGCCGACTTGGCGTGCCGCAGGACGACCAGGCGGCGTCTCGGGGGCGCTCCGGCGGGCCCGTTCATGACGGGGTCCCGCGGCCGATGTCACGGGTGAGTTCGAGGCCGAGGAGACGGTCGGCGTAGGCGTACGTCTCGAAGCGGGCACCGTCGGGAACGGTCTGGGACGTCGCCACTCGGCGCAGTACGTCGAGTACGGCGGGCACGTCCAGGTCGTCCTCCCAGGCGGCGCGCAGCTGCTGGCGTACGGGATCGGGGATGGGACCGGACGGATGCGTGGCCCAGGTGGCGACGGCTCCCCGCCAGTGGCTGAGGACCTTCTCGGCGTCGGCCAGCGCGGCCGGGCCGAGCCGGAGGGGTTCGCTGCGGGGCCGCGCGAGCAGGGCGAGGCGCAGGGCCGAGGGGTCGCTCTCCACGCTCCCCTCATGCACCGGGCCGCTGTCGTCGTCGGCCGGGATCTCGTCGTGCACGGGGGCGACCTCGACGCGTACGCCGTCCGGCGTCTCGTCGTCCTCGCCGTCGCCCGGTCCTTCCGGAGCCGCGACAACACGGAGCACCTGTGCCTCGCCCAGCGCCGGTTCGCCGGCCCGGTGGTCCTCGAACGGCCGGATGCCGAGGACCGAGGCACGTTCCCGGAGTTCCGCGTGCCCTTCCGGGGCGGTCAGCACCGTCCATACGGGCGTCCCGTTGAGTTCCAGGGCGCGTACGAGGACGTCGGCGACCAGGAGTACCCGCAGGCCGGTGGTGTCGGCGCGCGGTACATGGGCCTCGACGCGGGTCAGGCCCCTGCGGGCGGGGGCGGCGTCGGCGGGCTTGCCGGTTCGGGCGTCGGTGATACGGAGCACGGGGTGAGCGTAGGCCCGTGGGCGGCCGGGCGCAGGGGGACGCGCGTCATTCGGAAGCCGGGCGGTGGCGGAGGCGGCCGCACGCGGTCGATCCGTGCCGCACCGGGTCGGCGGCAGCTCAGGAGAGTGTGTCCGATATGCGGCACCATGGTGCTGTGGCGGCGGGGCTCGAACAGCCGGCGCCCACCGGCATCTCGGCGGACGAAGGGGTTCGGGCGTGCGGGAGTTGACGGTCATCGAGGCACCCTCTGTGCTCGGGCTGCGGCCATCCGGGGTGCAGGATCTGCCGGAGGCACTGCGCGAGGCCGGGCTGCTCGACCGCCTCGGGGCCGCGGAGGGCGGGTGGGTCGAGTCGGCGGCGTACGACCCGAAGCTGGACCCCGGCACCGGGATGCTCAACCCGGTCGGCATCGCGCGGTACTCCGTCGAGCTGGCCGACGCCGTGGGCCGCGTACTGGACCAGGGCGGCTTCCCCGTGGTCCTCGGCGGCGACTGCGGCATCCTGCTCGGCAATCTCCTCGCCCTGCGCCGCCGGGGGCGTTACGGCCTGCTGTTCCTCGACGGCCACACCGACTTCTACCAGCCCTCCGCGGAGCCGACGGGCGAGGTGGCCTCGATGGAACTCGCCCTGGTCACTGGACGCGGGCCCAGCCTGCTGACCGACCTGGAAGGCCGTGGTCCGCTGCTGAGGGACGAGGACGTCGTCGCCCTCGGCTTCCGCGACACCGAGGAGTCCACCGCGGCCGGGATGCAGCCGCTGCCGCCGGGACTGCACGCGCTGGACCTCGACGCGGTACGGGCTGTCGGGGCTGACACCGCCGCGCGTCAGGCGGTTGAACGGCTCAGCGGGGGCGGGAGCGGCGGGTACTGGGTCCATCTCGACGTCGACGTACTGGACGACGCCGTGATGCCCGCGGTCGACTACCGCATCCCCGGCGGACTGACCTGGCCGGAACTCGAGAGCGTGCTGCGGACCGCGCTGGCCGGCGAACGAGCCGTCGGCCTCGACGTCACGATCTTCAACCCCCGTCTCGACCCCGACGGCAGCATCGCCGCCCGACTCACCGAGTGCCTCTGCCGTGGGCTGTCGGCGCGCCGCACCGATCAGTGAAACCTGCCGTCAGCCGGCGGCCTTCTCCCAGACCGAGACATGCTTGCGGCTCTCGCTGGTGAACGGCGCCCGGTCCCAGTCCTCCCAGCGGTCGCGCAGCCGCAGCCCGGCGAGCCGGGCCATCAGATCCAGCTCCGACGGCCACACGTACCGGAACGGGTAGTACGCATGCTCGGCGTGCCCGTCGACGATCGTGACGTAGTTCGAGCTCATCGCCTGGGTGGCGATGTCGTAGATGTCGAACGCCCACTGGGTGCGGCTGATGTGGAACGGCACGGCGCTCTGGCCTGGCGGCAGCCGGCGCAGCTCCGGCACCCCGACCTCGATGACGAAGCAGCCGCCGGGCCGCAGATGGGCGGCGGCGTTCTCGAAGCAGGCCACCTGGGCGTCCTGCGTCGTCAGATTGTTGATGGTGTTGAAGACGAGGTAGGCGACCGCGAACGTGCCCTCCACGCGTGTGGTGGCGAAGTCGCCGATCGTCACCCCGACGGTGTCGCCGCCGGGCTTGGCGCGCAGCCGGTCCACCATGGCCCGCGACATGTCGATGCCATGGACCGAGATTCCGCGCCGGGCCAGCGGCAGTGCGAGCCGGCCGGTGCCGACGCCGAGTTCGAGCGCCCGGCCGTCGCCGGCGAGCCCGGCCAGCAGGTCGACCGCCGGATCCACCGCCTCCGGGCGGAACATCTCGGCCGCCGACTCGTCGTAGCCGGCCGCCACTTTCTCCCCGAAGTAGCCGTCCTCATCATGCATTTGGGGAAGGTATCGCTCGCGGCCCGTCCGACGCCCGCGATTTTTCAGCCCTGGGGCAGGGTCGCGCGCCGCTCGGTGCTCGGCGAAAACCCCGTCTGACCCATACGTATCGGCCTCGGCGTTTCGGCCATTTTCCCGCTCAGGGCCGACCGCATGCCCCAAGGGTGGATGCACCCCGCACCTGACGCTTTCCGTGCTCCCGTACGGAATCGACACCGTCTCAAACACGTGTGTTCGATACACCTCCCGCGTCGTTGACTCCATGGGCGTTCGCCCGCGCCGATCCGTTCACAACGACCTGGCAGGAGAGTCCAGTTGACCTCAGCCGACACCCAGGACACGCAAGGCGTCACTCCGCCGCCTCCGCCGCCCGCCGAGATCACCTACACAGGCCAGTACTCCATCAACCCGCTCGGCGAGGTCTCCTTCCGCAAGCTCTGTGGGCAGCTGCCCTCCGTGCTGCGCCGCATCGCCAGGATGTCGTGGGACGTCGACCGACGGGCCGTCGTCCTCCTGCTGGTCTGCCAGTTGGTCACCGGCGTGGCCGCCGCGGTGCTGCTGGCCGCGATGGCCGGGGCCATGCGCCCCGTCCTCGGCGGCGGTTCCGTCGCCGACCGGCTGCACGCGGCTCTGCCTGCCCTCCTTGTCGTGGCGGGTGCGAGCGCGCTCACACGCGGTTCGGCTGCCGTGTCCACGTACGCCGAGCGTCGCATCACCCCCAGGCTGACGACCGTGACGGACACCGCGCTGGTCGAAGCGGTCTGCCGGGTGGAGGCGGCGGCCTATGCCGTGGACGGATTCGCGGACCGGCAGGAAGCGGCGGAGATGGGAGTGATCCGTACCCACGTCATGGTCTCCGACGCCCAGCGCTTCATGTCGGCCCTGGTCAGGATGGTCACGGCGAGCGGCGTCCTGTCGGTCCTGAACCCCCTGATGCTGCCCCTGCTCCTGCTCGCCGTGCTCCCGGCCGGCGTCGGCGCGGTGCTGAGCGCCCGGGTCGACTACGAGATCCATTACGCCAACGTCGCCGACCGCAACGTCAGGGGCATGATGCGGTGGTGGTCGACGACGCCGAAGTACGCCGACGAGGTCCGCGCCAACGGGATGACGGACTACCTGCTGTACTGGTACCGGTCCCTGTCGGAGCGGGTCGACGGGCGCACGCTGACCGCCGCTCCCCGGACGCTGCGGATCGCCTTGGTGTCATCGGTGGTCGGCGGGGTGTTCCTGGTCGCCACCTGGGCGGTTCTCGCCTGGCTCGCCGTGACCGGACGGGTCGCGCTCGCCCTCGCCGCGACGGCTGTCGTCGCGGTCCAGACGACGCTGGCGGCGCTGTCCCAGGTGATCATCAACGGAGCCGCCGTGTTCCACACCAGCCTGTACCTGAGCGATATGCAGGCCTTCCTCGACGACGCCGAGGCGCGGGCGCCGGACCGCGGTGAATTCACCGTGAGCGCGCCCGTGGAGGAGATCCGGCTGGACGAGGTCACGTACCAGTACCCGGGGAAGGACAAGCCGGCCGTCGACCGTGTCTCCCTGACCCTGCGGCGCGGGGAGATCCTCGCCGTCGTCGGCGTGAACGGTTCCGGCAAGAGCACGCTGACCCGCCTGATCACCGGGATCTACCTCGCGGACAAGGGCCGCGTGACCTGGAACGGCTCGGACCTCGCCCGCATCGCCGAGGCCACGGTCTGGAGCCGCACCGGTCTGGTCCCGCAGATCTTCGCCCAGTGGCCGCTGCGGGTGCGGGAGAACGTGACGCTGGGCCAGCCGCGGACCTTCGACGACGGAGAGGTGTGGCAGGCGCTCGACGCGGTCGGCATGCGCGAAGCCGTCGAGGATCTGCCCCATGGCCTCGATACGCTCCTCGCCCGCGAGGTGTTCGGCGGGGCCGAACTGTCCGGAGGACAGTGGCAGCGGCTGGCCTGCTCACGGGCTCTGTACCGGCGCCCGTCCCTGTTGATCCTCGACGAGCCGACCTCGCAGATGGATCCCCGCGGCGAGCACGCGATCTTCGAGGAGATCAAGGCCATCGCCGGCGACCGCATCACGATCGTCGTCACCCACCGGCTCGAGAACACGAAGGTCGCCGACCACATCGTGGTGATGGACCAGGGCCGCATCACCGAACAGGGCGGATACGACGAACTCGTCCATGCGGGCGGCACCTTCGCCGAACTCCTCGCACTCTCCCAGGACCGATAGCGCCCTCGGCATGTAGTGCCCTCGACATGACGTCCGGGCTCCGCGATTCCATGAGCGATGAAGACAGTTCGTCAGCAGTGGATCAGCGAATCCGCGGCTTCCTCGGACCGACCGGGAATGACTACGAGCAACAGCGGTCGGTTGTACGGCACTTCTCTCAGCCTGCGGGTCACCGGTTCGACGCGATGGTCCGACGTGACGGTTCGGCGGTGGCGGCGAGCAGGGCGGCGTCGTCGTCGACCCGGTCGGGGGTGTTCAGCAGCTCCAGGGCCCGTTCGGTGATCTGCTGGGGGTCGGTGCGGGCGGCGGCGGGCAGCGCGTCGCAGGTCTGGCGCAGGGCCGCCAGGCCGTCGTCCAGGGACAGCGCCCGGTTCTCCACCAGGCCGTCGGTGTACAGCAGCAGGCTGGTGCCGGGCGGGAACGCCACCTCACGGTCGCCCGGGATGCTGCCCAGTCCCAGCGGCAGCGCCGGGGGCAGCTCCAGGTAGGCGGTGTCGGCGGCTACCAGCAGGGGCGGCAGGTGCCCGCTGGCGGCGTAGCGCAGGCGGTGCCGGTGGGGGTCGTAGACCGCGTACAGGCAGGTGGCGAAGCGGTCGGTGGCGAGCGACCGCAGGTAGGCGTCCAGCCTGGTCAGCACCTGGGCGGGGCCGGCGCCCTCCATCGCGAGGCTGTGCAGGGCGGAGCGGAGTTGGCCCATCACGGTGGCGGCTTCCACGTCGTGGCCCATGACGTCGCCGATGGCCAGCCCCACGGCGCCGTCGGGCAGGGCGAGCACGTCGTACCAGTCGCCGCCGACCTCGGCGCCGCGGTTGCTGGCCCGGTAGTGGGTGGCCAGGCGCACACCGGGTACCTGGGGCAGGTGGTGGGGCAGCAGGGCGCGCTGCAGGGTCAGGGCGAGGCGGCGCTCGTTGTGGTACCGGGTGGCGTTGTCGTAGGCCAGGGCCAGGCGGTGGGCGAGGTTCTCCAGATACTTGTGTTCGACCGCGGAGTACTCGCCGGTGTGCCGGACCAGTACCAGGGCCCCCAGCGTCTGGTCGTGGGCGTGCAGCGGCAGGGCCAGCACGGCGGCGGGCGCCGGGTGCGGGTCGGCTGGGGCCGGGTGCGGGTCGGCTGGGACTGGGTACGAGCCGGCTGGGGCTGGGTACGAGCCGGCTGGGGCTGGGGCGGTGCCGTCGATCGTGTGGGTGGCGGCGGTGGTCAGGGCCTCGCGGTCAAGGAGGGGAGCGCCGGCGATGTACGCCGGGGACGACTGCGCCGGAGCGGGCGCCGCGGCGGTGAGGTGGATGCTGATCTGGTCGGCGAAGTCGGGCAGCAGGATCTGGCCGGCGGTCTGCAGTATCTGGTCCGGGTCGAGGGTGTCGGCCAGCCGCAGGCCCGCTTCGGCCAGGGAGGCCAGCATGGCCAGCTGGTTGCGGGTCTCGGTCAGGACCTGCTCGCGCAGCCGGGACAGTTCCAACCCGGTGCGGACGCGCGCCAGCAGCTGGCGCGCGGAGAAGGGTTTGGCCAGGTAGTCGTCGGCGCCGGCGTGCCGACCCTGCACGGATTCCTCCTCGCCTGCACGGGCGGTGAGCAGGACGATGGGCAGGCGGGCGGTGCGCGGGTCGGCGCGCAGTGCCCGGACCAGCTCGAAGCCGTCCATGCGGGGCATCATCACGTCGCTGAGCACCAGTTCCACCGGCTGCGCCAGGGCCACCTCCACGGCGGCCCGGCCGTCGGCAGCGAGCAGCACGTCGTAGTCGGGCTGCAGGAGCTGGGTGAGGTAGGCGCGCATGTCGGCGTTGTCGTCGACGACCAGCAGGCGGGCCCGGTGGGCGCGTGCAGCGCCGCACCCGAGGGCTTCGCCGTCACCGCCTCCACGGACGTCGTCCCGGTCGCCGCCTTCGAGAACGACGAGAAGAAGCTGTACGGCGTTCAGTACCACCCGGAGGTCATGCACACC
>NZ_JAAKZX010000124.1 GCF_011045025.1 Streptomyces ureilyticus | reverse complement strand
TCTAAGAGACAGATCTCCGACCGCATGTCCGCCGTGTTCAAGGCCGTGCTGCCGCACGGGGCCGACCCGCTGCTGGAGAGCTGGGCGGCCTCGCAGGCCACCACCTCAGCCGCATCCCACGCAGCCCCCGACAACCCAGGCGCACTGCGCGCCAGCGCAAGCAGCGCATCCAGATCGCAGCCCTGCCGCACCTGCGAGGCCAAAGCCTCAACCGCCTCAACAGCGTCCGCCCGCCGCTCGGCAACCGGCACCAGCCCAAGGTGCCGAGACGGCGTCCCCACCTCCCGAGCGCGTCGCAAGACGCCAAGCACAGGCACCCCGGCCTCGTCCAACGCCTCCCGCAACATCACCTCATGCCGCTCGGACCCCACCTTGTTGAGAATCACCCCCGCGACCCGCACCTCGGGATCCCAGGAAGCAAACCCATGCACCAGCGCAGCCACCGACCGAGCCTGCGAAGACGCATCCACAACCAACACCACCGGCGCCCGCAACAACTTCGCCACATGAGCGGTGGACGCCAACTCCCCCTCCCCGGCGGCACCGTCGTACAGCCCCATCACACCTTCGACCACCGCGACATCACACCCACGCGCACCATGCGCGAACAACGGAGCCACCAACTCCGCCCCACACAGATACGCATCGAGATTCCTCCCCACCCGCCCGGCGGCAAGCGCGTGATACCCGGGATCGATGTAGTCGGGCCCCACCTTGTGCGGAGACACGGCTAGCCCCCGCGAGGCGAACGCCGCCATCAGCCCCGTAGCAACAGTGGTCTTGCCGCTGCCGGAAGAAGGCGCGGCAATGACCAGCCGAGGGACGGACGTCACCACTCGATGCCTCTCTGGCCCTTCTGGCCGGCGTCCATCGGATGCTTGACCTTGGACATGTCGGTGACGAGATCGGCGAAGTCGACGAGCTTCTCGGGCGCGTTCCGCCCGGTGATCACGACATGCTGCGCCCCCGGCCGATCCCGAAGCACGGCGATGACCTCATCGACATCGATCCACCCCCAGTGCATGGGGTACGCGAACTCGTCCAGCACATACAGCTTGTACGTCTCGGCAGCGAGGTCCCGCTTGACCTGCTCCCACCCCTCGCGGGCCTTCTCCTCGTTGTCCATCTGGGAGTCGCGCTGCACCCAGGACCAGCCCTCACCCATCTTGTGCCAGTCGACGGACCCGCCCTCGCCGGAGGCGCCGAGCACCCGCAACGCGTTCTCCTCGCCGACCTTCCACTTCGCCGACTTAACGAACTGGAACACCCCGATCGGCCACCCCTGATTCCAGGCCCGTAGCGCAAGCCCGAAAGCGGCGGTGGACTTGCCCTTGCCGATCCCCGTATGCACGACGACGAGAGGACGATTACGCCGCTGACGAGTCGTCAACCCGTCATCCGGTACGACACTTGGTTGCCCCTGCGGCATTACGCGGCCCTCCTGCTGTTGCCCCTGCTGCCTTGTACATCCCTGACGAGCCCGGCGATCGAGTCGGCGCGCAGCTCGTCCAAGGTCACTGCGGTAGCGCCGAGTTCACCGGCGAGCTGCCCGGCAAGACCGAGCCGTACCGGCCCCGACTCGCAGTCGACGACGACGGACGCGACCCCATCCGCCGCGAACAGCCGCGCCGCGCGCCCCGAGAGCGCCACCGGGTCCGTCCCGCCCGCCGCCCGACCACCGCCCCTGTCCGAGGCGCTTCGCGCCACACCTCCTTCTGTGGCCCGTCCGTCCGTCACCACGACGACGAGCGCACGCCGCGCGGGATCCCTGAGCCGTTCCACCCGAAGCACCTCATGGGCCCTCAACAGCCCCGCGGCCAGCGGCGTCCGGCCCCCCGTCGGCAACGACTCCAGCCGGGCCGCCGCCGCGTCCACCGACGAGGTCGGCGGCAGCACGACCTCGCCGTCCTTCCCCCGGAAGGTCACCAGCCCCACCTTGTCCCGCCGCTGATACGCGTCGAGCAGCAGCGACAGCACCGCCCCCTTCACGGCGCTCATCCGCTGCCGGGCGGCCATGGAGCCGGAGGCGTCGACGACGAACAGAACGAGGTTCCCCTCGCGGCCCTCCCGGGTCGCCTGCCGCAGATCGTCGCGCCGTACGACGAGCCCGGTCCCCGACCGCCCGCGTGCCCGCTGATGCGGGGCCGCGGCCTGCACGGTCGCCGCCAAGTGCAGCTTGGTGAGCGCGCCTTGGGGCCGCCGGGCCCCGGTGGTCCGCCCGTGCTCGGTCCGCGCCCGCGACCGCCGGCCGGCAGCACCCTCGCCGAGCCCGGGCACGCTCAGCATCTTGGTACGAAAGGGCTCGGCAGCTCGTACGGGAGACTGCTCACCGCCACCGGGAGCGGCCGGCGCCTCCCCCTCGTCCTCCGAGGACTCGCTCTGCGCCGGAACATCACCGGCGGGCGGGTCATCCCCGTCCGGCCCGTCCTGCGGCGGCTGCCCACCACCGCCGGGCCCGTCCGGATCCGGATCCTCGTCGCCGGAGTCGCCCTCGCCCCCGAACTCCTCCAGGGTTTCGTCGAGCTTGTCCTCATCAAGTCCCGGCGCATCAAAGGGATTACGCCGCCGACGGTGAGGCAACGCGAGCAGCGCGGCCTGCCGGACGTCCTCCGCGAGTACGTCGGTGCGGCCGGCCCACGCGGCCAGCGCGGTCGCGGTCCGGGCCATCACGATGTCGGCGCGCATGCCGTCGACCTCGAAGGCGGAACAGGTCGCCGCGATCTGCCGCAACGCCGCATCGCCCAGCCGGACCGACGGCAACAACTCCCGAGCCGCCACGATCCGCGCCCGTACGGCGGCCTCCTCGTCGGCCCAGCGTGCCGCGAACCCGGCGGGGTCGTCGTCGTACGCGAGCCGACGCCGTACGACCTCCACACGCTGGTCGGGCTCCCGCGAGGCTGCGACCTCGACGGTCAGCCCGAAACGGTCGAGCAGTTGGGGGCGCAACTCGCCTTCCTCGGGATTCATGGTCCCGACGAGCAGAAACTTCGACGCATGCCGTACGGAGACACCCTCGCGTTCGACGTACGAGGCGCCCATCGCGGCCGCGTCCAGGAGCAGGTCGACGAGGTGGTCGTGGAGGAGGTTGACCTCGTCGACGTAGAGGATCCCGCGGTGAGCGTCGGCGAGCAGACCGGGTTCGAACGCCTTGACGCCTTCCGCCAGCGCCCGCTCGATGTCGAGTGCGCCGACAAGTCGGTCCTCGGAGGCGCCGACGGGCAGTTCGACCATGCGGGCGGGACGCGTGGTGCCGTTGCCGGTCTCGTGCGGTCCGTCGGGGCAGCCCGGGTCGGGCGCGCCGGGGTCGCAGGAGAAACGGCACCCGGCGACCACCTCCACCTCGGGCAGCAACACCGAAAGCGCCCGCACCGCCGTTGACTTGGCCGTGCCCTTCTCACCACGGACGAGCACACCGCCCACCGCGGGTGACACCGCGTTCAGCAGCAGCGCGAGCCGCAGGTCGTCCTGCCCGACGACGGCCGTGAACGGAAACGGGGTACTCACGCGGCGATCACTCCTTCGGGTGACTCATGAGAAAGCGGCTCGCGGTCCGGTCGCCGGCTGGTCTGGGTGAAGGCCTGGTCCCCGCCGATGCGGGGGTGGTTCGGGCACCGCGAAGAGCACCGCTGTTCGCGCGCTGTCGTCCTCGCCGACGCGGAGGTTCCCAGGGAGATCACTCGTCTCCCTCCAGATCGCCCTCGAGCTCGAGGTAGGTCTGCCGGAGCCGGTCCAGGGTCTCCTGGTCCGGCTCCGCCCACAGCCCGCGCTCTGCCGCCTCCAGCAGACGTTCGGTGATGCCGCGCAATGCCCACGGGTTGGACTTCCGCATGAAGTCCTGGTTCTCGCGATCGAAGACGTACTCCGCCGACAACTTCTCGTACATCCAGTCGTCCACGACCCCGGCCGTCGCGTCGTACCCGAAGAGGTAGTCGACGGTCGCCGCCATCTCGAAGGCTCCCTTATAGCCGTGCCTGCGCATGGCCGCCATCCAGCGCGGGTTGACCACCCGGGCCCGGAAAACCCGATGGGTCTCCTCGCCGAGAGTCCGTGTCTTCACCTGATCCGGAGTCGCCGAATCCCCCACATACGCCTCAGGACTGGTCCCCGTCAGATGCCGCACCATCGCGACCATGCCGCCGTGATACTGGAAGTAATCGTCGGCATCGACAAGATCATGTTCCCTCGTGTCGACGTTTTTCGCCGCCACAGCGATCCGCTTGAACGCCGTCTCCATATCCCCCCGAGCCGCCCGCCCCTCAAGCCCGCGCCCATACGCATAACCACCCCACACCGCGTACACCTCGGCGAGGTCAGCGTCGGACCGCCAGTTCCGCGCATCGATCAACGGCAGCAACCCTGCCCCGTACGCCCCGGGCTTGGACCCGAAAATCCGAGCCGTAGCCCGCCGCCGATCCCCATGCGCAGCGGCGTCCTCCTCCACATGCGCCCGCACGAAGTTGCTGTCCGCGGGCTCCTCAAGCTCAGCCACCGCCCGAACCGCATCGTCAATCAGCCCCACCACATGCGGGAACGCATCCCGGAAGAACCCGGAGATCCGGACCGTGACGTCAATCCGCGGCCGCCCCAGTTCCTCCACCGGAACCACCTCGAAGCCCGTCACCCGCCGCGACGCGTCATCCCACACCGGACGGCACCCCAGCAGCGCAAGGATCTCCGCGATGTCGTCGCCCTGCGTACGCATCGCGGACGTACCCCACACCGTCAGCCCGACGGACTTCGGGTACTCCCCGGTGTCGGCCAGATACCTCTGCACCAGCGAGTCCGCGAGCGACTGCCCGACCTCCCAACTCAGCCGGGACGGAATGGCCTTGGGATCGACGGAGTAGAAGTTACGGCCAGTCGGCAGGACATTCACGAGCCCACGCGTCGGCGAACCCGACGGCCCCGCCGGGACATAACCGCCCTCCAGGGCCCGCAGGATGTGATCGATCTCGTCCGTAGTACGAGCCAGCCGCGGCACGACCTCCCTACACGCGAACTCCAACACCGCTACGGCATCCGGGAGTTCGGTACCAGCAACCTCACCCACAAGATCAGGAACCGCCGCGACGTCCCACCCGCGCTCCTCCATACCCTCCGCGACCTGGCGGCAAAGGATCTCCAGCAGGTCGATCGCGTCCGAAGCCGTACGCGACGGTCCCTCGACCAGGTCCGTCAGCTCGGCCGGCACCTTCACCGGCGCCCCCGGCTCGGCGAGCAACTCCTTCTCGACCAGCCCGAAATGAGACGCGAACGAGGCCCGCAGCCCCGGCAGCGCGTTCGCCGCACCGCCCCACACCTGTGAGGCCCGCAGCACCGCCAGTACGAGATTGACGCGCGCCTCGCCCTCCGGACCGCCGCCAAGGATGTGCAGCCCGTCCCGGATCTGCACGTCCTTGATCTCGCACAGATAGCCGTCGATGTGCATGACGAACTCGTCGAACGCGTCGTCGTCCGGCTGATCGTCCACGTGCAGGTCATGGTGCAACTCGGCGGCCTTGACCAGTGTCCAGATCTGGGCCCGCACGGCGGGAGCCTTCGTCGGGTCCAGGTCGGACACGAGCGCGTACTCGTCGAGGAGTTGCTCCAGTTTCGCCAGGTCCCCGTACGTGTCCGCGCGCGCCATCGGCGGTACCAGGTGGTCGACGACCGTGGCGTGACCGCGGCGCTTGGCCTGGGTGCCCTCGCCGGGGTCGTTGACGATGAAGGGGTAGATCAGCGGCAGGTCGCCGAGCACCGCGTCCGGTGCGCAACCTCCGCTCAGCCCAAGCCCCTTGCCCGGCAGCCACTCCATCGTGCCGTGCTTGCCCATGTGCACGACGGCGTCGGCCCCGAACGAATTCTCCAACCACCGATACGCCGCCATGTAGTGGTGCGACGGCGGCATGTCCGGGTCGTGGTAGATGGCGATCGGGTTCTCGCCGAAGCCGCGCGGCGGCTGGATCATCACCACGACGTTGCCGAACTGGAGGGACGCCAGCACGATGTCGTCCCCGTCGACGTACAACGACCCCGGCGGCTCGCCCCACGCCTCCAGCATCCCCTCCCGCAGCGCGGGGTCGAGCTTCTCGAACCACGCCTGGTAGTCGGCGAGCGGCACGCGCGCCGGCGCGGCGGCCAGCTGATCCTCCGTCAACCACTCGACGTCGTGACCGCCGGCCTCGATGAGCCGGTGGATCAACTCGTCGCCGCCGGACGGGTACCCGCTCACCCCGTATCCCGCGTCCCGCAAGGCATCCAGCACCCGTACCGCCGATGCCGGCGTGTCCAGCCCCACCGCGTTCCCGACGCGCGAGTGCTTCGTCGGGTAGGCGGTGAAGACGAGCGCGAGCCGCTTCTCTTCGTTCGGCTTGTGCTTCAACTGCGCGTGCCGTACGGCGATTCCGGCCACCCGCCCGGCTCGCTCCGGATCGGCGACGTACACCGGAACGTCGTCCGGGCCCTGCTCCTTGAAGGAGAACGGGACCGTGACGATCCGCCCGTCGAACTCCGGGATCGCGACCTGCATCGCCGCGTCCATGGGGGAGAGGGCGGCATCGGACTCATCCCACGCCTGCTTCGACGAGGTGAGGCAAAGCCCTTGCAGTACAGGGATGTTGAGGTCGGCCAGCGCCCCAATGTCCCAGGCCTCCTCGTCCCCGCCCGCCGACGCCTGCGAGGCGTGCGTGCCCCCCGCCGCGAGCACGGTCGCGACCAGGGCATCCGCACGCCCGAGGATCTCGTACAGCCCGGCATCCGCGCCGCGCAGCGAACCGCAGTACACGGGAAGGGCGTTGGCTCCCCGCGCCTCGATCGCGTCGCACAGGGTGTCCACGAAGGCGGTGTTACCGGAGAGTTCGTGGGCCCGGTAGAAGAGCACGCCGACCGTGGGGCGGCCCTCCACATGCATACGCTCTCCATGAAGCCCGTACTCGGGCATCTTCCGGGGCTCCTCGAAGCCCTCGCCCGTGAGCAGCACGGTGTCGGAGAGGAAGCGGGCCAGCTCGGCGAGGTTTCCGGGGCCGCCCTCGACGAGGTACCGCAGCGCCTCCGCCACGACACCGGCCGGTACCGATGACTCGGCCATCAACTCCGCGTCGGGGACGGCCTCTCCGCCGAGCAGGACCGTCGGGATCCCGGATGCTTTCAACGCCGCGAGCCCGTCCTCCCAGGCGCGTTTGCCACCCAGCAGGCGTACCACGGCGATGTCCGCGCCCTCGAGCAGCGCGGGCAGTTCGTCCGCCACATCCACCCGGGTCGGATTGCCGATCCGGTACGAGGCGCCGGAAGCGGCACGGGCCGCCAGCAGATCCGTATCGGCGGTCGACAACAACAGCACTGTGCTCATACGGGCGCTCCCGGTGGAATGAAGGGCAGTCCTGAGGGCGCGCCCGACTCGATGAGCCGCCACAGCGCGTCCGTGTCCGCGTGGTTCTCGATCAGATCGCCGAGCCGGTCCAGCTGCTCCTCGCGCAGCGCGGCGAACGACGTGTCGGCGGCCGGTACGAAACGGCGGCCCGCGGCGGCCGCCACCTCGCGCAGGAAAGCCCGCCGGAATCCGTCCGACTCCAGCGAGCCGTGCCAGTGCGTGCCCCAGACCTCGCCGACCCGGCAGCCGTCCAAGAAGGGGGCGCCGCCGGTGACTTCGGCGACGCCGTGGTGGATCTCGTACCCCTCGACGTACTCGCCGAGCGCTTCGCCGACGGGCCGCGTGAGGGTCTTCTCGCGCGCGAACCGCACCCGTACGGGGAGGAGTCCGAGCCCGTCGACCTGGCCCGCGCGCGACTCGACCTCGTCCTCGATGTGCTCGCCGAGGATCTGGAAGCCGCCGCAGATACCGAGGACGGGCCGTCCTTCGGCGGTTCTGCGCATCAGCGCATCCGCGAGTCCGCGCTCCCGCAGCCATTCCAGGGCCCTGACCGTCCCCCGGGTGCCGGGCACGACGACCAGATCCGCGTCGGCCAACTCCTCTGCCCGGTCCACGAACCGCACCACGACGCCCGGTTCGGTGGCCAGCGCGTCCACATCGGTGAAGTTGGACATCAGGGGGACGGCACAGACAGCGACCCGTAGGACGTCCTCCCCGACGGGCGGAGCGACCGCGGACTCGCGGACAGCGCCTCGCAGCGACACCGCCATTCCGTCCTCCTCGTCGATGCCGAGGCCGTGCTGGAAGGGGAGCACGCCGTACGTGGAGCGGCCGGTGAGGTCGTGGAGCATGTCCAACCCCGGCTCCAGCAGCGACACATCGCCGCGGAACTTGTTGACCAAGAACCCGGCGACGAGTTCCTGATCCTCCTGCGACAGCAGAGCGATCGTCCCGAAGAACGACGCGAAGACCCCGCCACGGTCGATGTCTCCGACCACGAGCACGGGGAGCCGGGCGTTTCTGGCGATCCCCATGTTCACGATGTCGGTCCGCCGCAGATTGATCTCGGCGGGACTGCCCGCCCCCTCACAGATCACCGCGTCATACGTGCCCCGCAACTCGGCCAAGCACTCCAGCACGGTCCCGAGGAGCTGCTCCTGACGCCCGCCGTGGTAGCCGCGCGCGCTCAACTCGCCCACCGGTTTGCCCATCAGCACGACCTGACTGCTGCGGTCGCTGCCGGGCTTCAGAAGTACGGGGTTCATGAGCGCCGTCGGCTCGACGCGTGCGGCCTGTGCCTGCATGGCCTGCGCGCGACCGATCTCGGCGCCTTCGCGCGTGACGAACGAATTGAGGGACATGTTCTGCGCCTTGAAGGGCGCGACCTTGACGCCCTGGCGCACCAGCCACCGGCAGATCCCGGCGGTGACGACGCTCTTGCCGGCGTCGGAGGTCGTCCCGGCGACCAGCAGCCCGCCGCCGCTCATGACGTACGCCCCTTTGTGAGGAGCCGACCGGTGAGGAGCCGTCTCGTGATGAGCCGCCCGGCGACAGCAGCACCGAGCGCGAGCAGGCTCACGCGCTGCGAGAGCCGTACGGCCCGCTCGATGTCGTCGACCTGGACGGTCCGCCCCTCGCCGTTGAGTACCGGCCGGTGCTCAACTCGTCCGCCGTACGACAGCGTTCCGCCCAGGCGTACGCTCAACGCCCCCGCGAACGAGGCCTCGACGGGCCCGGCGTTGGGGCTCGGGTGCCGGGTGGCGTCGGCGCGCCAGGCGCGTACGGCCCCGCGGGGATCGCCGCCCGCGACGGTCGCGAGCACGGCGGTCAGGCGGGCGCCCGGCCAGCCCGCCACGTCGTCGAGCCGTGCCGAAGCCCAGCCGAACCGCCGGTACTTGGGCGACCTGTGCCCGACCATGGCATCCAGCGTGTTCACGGCACGGAAGCCGACGAGGCCGGGCACACCCGCCACGGCGCCCCACACCAGCGCGCCGACCACCGCGTCGGAGGTGTTCTCGGCGACGGACTCGACGACGGCGCGGGCGATCCCGTCGGCGTCCAGCGCCTGCGGGTCCCGTCCGCACAGGTGCGGCAGCCGCTCCCGGGCCCTCTCGATGTCCCCTGCGGCGAGTGCCTCGCCGATGGCCCGGGCCTCGTGGCCGAGCGAAGTCCCGCCGACCACGGCCCAGGTGGCGGCGGCGGTCAGCGCGACCGAGGCGGTACGGGACGTACGTACGGAGGTGGCGGCGAGGGCCGCGAGGGACACGGCACCGCCTGCGCACACGGCGGTGTGCAGCGCGCCCCACCCACGGTGGTCCCGCCACAGCACCCGCTCCACGGCGCCCGCGGCCCGCCCGAACGCGGCCACCGGATGCCCACGGCGCGGATCGCCGAGGAGTTGGTCACCGAGGAGGCCGGCGGCGGCGCCGTACGCGAAAACGCGATCGGCACGCATGGGTCAGCCTGTCGCTACGTCAGGCAGCACCCTCGGGGTCCTCGAAACCCTCGTACTCGGCAAACTGATCCGCAACAGGCAGCCGCGCATGGCGATATGTCCTCACTCAGGGTGTCCGCGCCCTGGTTCGACGAGACCGGCGGCGAGAGTTCCTGGCTCCCGGGGAGTTGCCTCCCCGGTGACAGTGGCGGGACCGCGCCGGACTCACACCGGCTTCCTCTTCTGCCGTCGTACTTGGCTCGGGCAGTCCACCACGCCCACGAACAGCCGTCAACTTGCCGCTGACCTGCGGCGGGAGAGTGTGCGAAGGCCCACACAGGAGTGTGGGCCGAAGGACGTCGTCGGGTGGGGTGCGGGGCGTCAGGCCACGATCAGGTAGATGCCGTACGCGACCGCCGCCGCGCACGCTGCGAAGCAGGCGTACGCGCCGGTCGTCGCCAGGGGCGCGGAATCGCCCTGTGCGGAGGCCGATTCGCGCCGGGAGAGCCCGGCGATGCCGAGGGTGAACGCGCCCACGAGGGCGACGGTGACGATGAGGCTGACTCCGAAGACGGAGCCGAGGGCTGCCCAGTCGATGTGCATGCGGTGGATTCCTCAGACCGTGGCGGTGCGGGTGGCGGGCTCGGTGTCCGGCTCTTCGACGTGGCCCGGCGGAGGCGGGGTGACGGCGGCGATGGCCGTGCTCATCACGTCGGTGGTTTCTTCTGTGTCGTTGGTGTCATCGACGTTCGTGTCGTCGGTGTCATTGACGTTCGTGTGGTCGACCACCTCGCGGCGGGAGACCACCCAGATCGCGGCGCTGGACGCGATCAGGAAGACGGCGACGAACGCGGTGCCCCAGGTGCCGAAGGAGGTCACGTACTCCGCGATCGCGGCGACCAGGGCCGCGGCCGGCAGCGTCAGGCCCCAGGCGGCGAACATCCGGGTGGCGGTGGACCAGCGGACGACGCCGCCCTTGCGGCCGAGGCCCGCGCCCATCACCGAGCCGGAGACCGAGTGCGTGGTGGACAGGGAGAAGCCGAGGTGCGAGGAGGCCAGGATGACCGTGGCCGCGCTGGTCTGGGCGGCGAAGCCCTGCTGCGGCTGGAGGTCGGTGAGGCCCTTGCCCATCGTCCGGATGATGCGCCAGCCGCCGAGGTAGGTGCCGAGCGCGATCGCGAGACCGGCGGAGAGGATGACCCAGACCGGCGGGTCGGAGTCGGGGGCGATGGCGCCGCCGGTGACCAGGGCGAGGGTGATGATGCCCATGGTCTTCTGCGCGTCGTTCGTGCCGTGCGCCAGCGAGACGAGTCCGGCGGAGGCGATCTGACCGGAGCGGTAGCCCTTCTTGGCGGCTTCGCCGTTCGCGTTCCGGCCGAGCCGGTACGTCAGCCGGGTGGCGAGCATCGCGGCGAGGCCCGCGACCAGCGGGGCGGCGATCGCGGGGATCAGCACCTTGGTGACGAGGACGTCGCCGTGCACCGCGCCCATGCCGGCCGAGGCGATGGTGGCGCCGATCAGGCCGCCCATGAGGGCGTGCGAGGAACTGGACGGCAAGCCGACGAGCCAGGTCAGCAGGTTCCAGAGGATGGCGCCGACGAGTGCGGCGAAGATCACCTCGGGCTGGATGCCGGATTCGTCGACCAGGCCCTTGGAGATGGTGTTGGCGACCTCGATCGAGAGGAACGCGCCGACCAGATTGAGTACGGCGGACATGGCCACCGCGGCCTTGGGCTTCATCGCGCCGGTCGAGATGGTGGTGGCCATCGCGTTGGCGGTGTCGTGGAAACCGTTCGTGAAATCGAACGCGAGGGCGGTGACCACCACTATCGCGAGGATCAGCGAGAAGTTCTCCATTTACCCGGTCTTCTATTGGACGTCAGCGGTTCGTTGACCGTAGGCAACGTGAATGAACGGAAGATGAACTCAATAGGACCACGAGGTGTATCAAAAAGAGTCACCGCCCCTCCGAGTACCCGGAGGGGCGGTGCTGTAGTCGACCGGAGTGGCGGCGTCGTAGTCGAACTGAGGCGGAGGACCGGGCTCCGCCTGCCCTTGCTGGTGGGTCTGTCCCGTGCCTCCAGCGCTTCTGCTTCTAGCCCTTCGCGAACTTCTTGAGCCGGCTCATGGACCCGTTGAAGAGATTCTGGTCACCCGGCAGCGTCCCGCCGTTGTCGTACTGCCAGAACGTCCAGGTCCGCCAGCCTGCGGGAAGCGACCCCGCCGACGAGCTGTACCGGGCCAGCCACAGTGCATGGTTGGAGGCGAACGCGGCGCTGTTGCCCGTGCAGTTCTTCCACCAGTGCGTGGTGGTGTAGATCACCGGACGGCGGCCGGTCTGCCGCTTCACCTCGTTGCTGAACGACTTGATCCAGCTGACCATCTTGGACTTGCTCAGCCCGTAGCACTTCTTCTTGCCGTACGGGTTGTATTCGATGTCGAGCGCGGGCGGCAGCGTCCAGCCGTCCGCCCGCCAGCCGCCTCCGTTGCGCACGAAGTACGCCGCCTGGGTCTTGCCGGACGACTTGTGCGGCAGCGCGAAGTGGTACGCCCCGCGGACCAGGCCCGCGCTGCGCGCGCCGTGGTACTGCTGGCCGTAATAGGGATTGAGGTAGGTGTGGGACTCGGTCGCCTTCACGTAGACGAACCTGGCGCCTTTGCTCTTCGCCTTCGCCCAGTTGACGTTCTTCTGGTGCGAGGAGACGTCGTGTCCCTTGGGCTTTGCTGCCGCAGAGACCGGCACCTCTACGAGAGCGGTGGTGCCGATGGTCAGCGTCGCCACGGAAAGTACGGCGAAGCGGGCACGGCGGCTGTGGGACAGTCGGCGACTTCGGGACGGTTTGCGATCACGGGCCATCTTTCCCCCGGAATGGCTGCGTGCACGACAAATCTCCCTGAGGGTATGGGAGGGTCCGCGAATCCCCGTCGCTCGTCGGCCAATTGTTTCGAGTGGGCGTTCTGTTCGTTTCTGCGCCCTTTCGGAGGTGCGCGCTCCGCCCTAAAGTGCCCTCGCCCGCGCCGGGTCGGTGTCCTCGGCTGGCAGGATCGCGGCATGGCTGAACAGCGGTGGGACGCAGGGGACGGGCGGGACACGGAGGGGCAGTGCGCGCGGGACGCGACGGAGCGGGCCTGGCGCGAGCTGGTGGCGACAGCCCGCCGGACGGTGTCCGAGGGGCTGGTCGTCGGTACGTCGGGCAATGTGTCCGTCCGCGTCGGGGAGACCGTCCTGGTCACGCCGAGCGGAGTCCCGTACGACGAACTCGGGCCCGAGGACGTCTGCGGGGTCGGTCTCGACGGGCGGCAGGTGTTCGGTTCACTCGTTCCGACCAGCGAACTGCCCATGCATCTGGCGGTCTACCGCGCCACCGACGCCCGCGCCGTCGTCCACACGCACGCCGTGCACGCCACGGCCGTCTCCACGCTCGTGCCCGAGCTGCCGCTCATCCACTACATGGCCGCCGCGCTCGGCGGACCCGTCCGCGTCGCCCCCTACGCGACCTACGGCACGGAAAAGTTGGCCGAGAACATGCTCGGCGCGCTGCGGAACCGCACGGCCTGCCTGCTCCAGAACCATGGCACCCTCACCTACGGCACCACCCTCCACCAGGCCTACGACCGCACGGCCCAGTTGGAGTGGATGTGCCGCCTGTGGCTGACGGCTTCGTCGCTTCCGGGTCACTCGCCGTCGCTGCTGAGCGAGGAGCAGGTGGCCGAGGTGGGGGAGCGGTTGAAGGGGTACGGCCAGTCATAGCCATAGGGGTTTCGGCTTCTGACGGACCCTGGCGCGCACTTTTCACGGGCCCCTTCGGCTGGCCGACAGCGGGCTGCGTCTGGAGACTGGACCCGTGCGCACCGTGAGAGTGACAGCCGCGGCCGTCACCGCCGCTCTCGCCGCCGGAGCCGCCACCGTCGCGGTCGGCCGCTTCGCGAGCGACGCCGCCCTGAAGGCGTCGCCGGACCGGCCGCTGCCCACCGAGCCCCGGCTCACCGTGCACGCCACGGCGGCCGGGCGGATCACACTCACCCGCGCCCTGGCCTCCCAGCGGCCGGGCATGTACGGCCTGAGCGGCAACGCGAGCCACGCCGTCGTCGGTTCGGTCGTCGAGGCCGCCCCGCACCCCGCCGACACCGTCGTACGCCGACTGGAACGCGTCACCCACGGCACGCTGGAACCCGGCGACAAGGTGTGGTTCACCCCGAACGTGCACATCGGCGACCCGGGCACCGCGCTCGGCCTCGACCACACCGACGTGGAGATCCCCGGCGAACTCGGCGTCCTGCCCGCCTGGTTCGTGCCCGGCGCCCGCGAACCCTGGGTGATCACCGTGCACGGTCTTGGCACCACCCGCGAACACCCCATGAACGTCATGGAGTTGCTGCACCGCCTCCGCTTCCCCGTCCTCGACCTCGCCTACCGCGGCGACCCCGGCGCGCCCCGCCCGCCCGACGGCCTGGGTCACCTCGGCGAGACCGAGTGGCCCGACCTCGACGCGGCCATCCGCTACGCCGTGCGCTCCGGCGCCGAACAGGTCGTCCTGTACGGCTGGTCCACCGGCGCCACCATGGCCGTACGCGCCGCCGCGCACTCCGCGCTGCGCGACCGGATCTCCGGGCTCGTGCTGGACTCGCCCGTCCTCAGCTGGGAGTCCACGCTGCGCGCCCTCGCCGCGGCCCGCCGCACTCCCCGCGCCCTGCTGCCGCTGGCCGTCCGCGCAGCTCAAGGCCGCACGGGCCTGTACGGCGACCGGGTCCAGGGCGCGCCCGACCCCGACCTGCTCAAGGTGCCGGTCCTCGTCCTGCACGGCCCGGACGACGCGGTCGCCCCCTGGGCGCACTCCCGCCGCTTCGCCGACCGCCGCCCCGACCTGGTCACCCTGCACACCGTCCGGAACGCCCCGCACGGTGGCATGTGGAACGCCGACCCGGCCGGCTACGAAGAGGCCCTGCGCCGCTTCCTCACTCCGCTGATGTAGTCCCTCCCTGCCTCCCTCGCCTCCCTCGCCTCCTTACCTGTTCTTTCCTGTTCCTTCGTTGCTCCTTCCTGGCTTCCGGTTGCCCCCTGATCGCCTGGTTGTCCGGGTCCTGCGAGCGCCCGTGGAGCCGGGGGTGTTTGGCCTCCCGTACAGCCCTCCCCGCCATTCCGTTTGGGTTTTCGGACCGTCAACCGGAAGACTGCCCCTGTGACGTCCCGTATCCCGCGCGACTCCAGGCTCCGACTCGTTCGCTCACGACCCCTGGCCGCCGCTCCCCGAGCGATGAACCAGCGGCGTACGCGCCGACCCGCACCACGCCCGCCCGAGGGCACCCCGGCGCCCGCGGAGCTGGCGCATATGGCGCGCGCCCAGCTCGCCGGCGCGGCCCGTGTCGCCCGCTGGGCCGACGCCGCGCTGAGCCCCGGCCGGGACCGCGACGGCACACCTCCCGACGGCACCGGCACGCTCTCCGAGGCGAGCGCCCGGCGGGCCGCCGACGACCTGGCCCTGACTCCGGCTCAGGTCCGCGCGGACTGGGACACCGCACGGCTCGCGGGCCTCATCGAGGTGCACGGCGACAGCGCCCGCCCCGGCTGGCGGCTGCGCGCCTGGAACCGCGACGACAGTGCCGTACTCCGGGGCTGGGTCGCCCTCTTCGACGCCTGGTCGCTCGCCTGCCCGGAACCCGAGAACCAGGAGCACGCAGCTGTCGCCGAGGTCGTCTCCGCGATGCCCCAGGTGCTCTCCTTCCTCCAGCTCTCGGCCGGCCCCGTCCCCGTCACCCAACTCCTCGACCTCCTCGACCAGCGCGTCACGGAACTGCGCACCGAGCGCTGCGAGATCCCCTACGGGCCGCAGCCGGAGCCCGTCGAGAGTCCGGCCGAGGACACCCCGCTGGCCCCCCTCCTCGACTGGGCCCTGCACGCCCTCACTTCCGTGGGCGCCCTCACCTGCGCCGACGGCCATGCCACGCTCACCCCGCTCGGCAGCTGGGCCGTATGGGTCAAGCTGGAGCAGATCTGCGTCGCCGCGCAGAGCCCCGCCGGGAACATCGAGCAGCCGGCCGAGGACATGCTCCGCGGCTGCGCCCAGCTGCGTCCCAACGCGGCCCGTGCCGAATACCGAGCCTGGCTCGCCGCCCGCCCCGTCGGCAGCGCCGTCACCGAACTCCTCGACGCCGCCCGCGGCGAGGACGCCCTGCTGCGCGGGCTCGCCTTCGAAGCGCTGCGCGTCGTCGGTGCCCCCGCCGAGCCGGACGTACGCGCCGTGGTCGACGAGGTCCACCTGCGCCCGTACGCCCTGCTGTGGCTCGCCGTGCACGACGGTCATGACCCCGAGGACGCCCACGAGATCCTCACCCGCGAAGAGGCCACCTGGCTGTGGGTGGACACCGCCGCGGCCGTCGCCGACCACGGCGAAGCCCCGCTTCTCGTACGGCACTTGGAGTCCGCGGTGCAGCCCACCGTGCCCGCGCTCCTCGACGAGGTCCGCGCCGTCGGCCACCCCCGCACCGTGCAGGTCCTGGTCGCCCTCGCCGCCGCCCACCCCGACCCGGCCCTGGCCAGGGCCGTACGCCGCGCCGCCTTCCAGGTGCACACCGGAGGCAACTGAGCGCGGCGCTCGCTGGGGCACGCCTGTATGCGGGCGTCAGGCCTGTATCTCGGGGGCGTATGTGCCGAAGCTCCAGATATTGCCCTCCAGGTCACGGGCCATGTAGTCCCGCGATCCGTAGTCCTGGTCCGTCGGGGGCATGAGGATCTCCGCCCCGTGGTCCACGGCCCGCTGGTGGTGTGTGTCGACGTCGTCCACCACGACGTACACCCCGGTGTGCGTCGAGCCCTTCATCGCTTCGTCGAAGCGGCCGCCGCGGCCCCTGGAGCCGAGCATCACCGCGCCGTTGCCCTGCACCAGCTCTGCGTGCAGCACCGTGCCGTCCTCGCCCTCGTACACCGACGCCTCCGTGAAGCCGAAGGCCTCCGTGAGCTGCCTGATCGCCGCCTTCGCGTCCCCGTACAGCAGCGTCGGAAAGATGCTCGGGCGTCCGCCTGCCGTGCTCGCCATGGCGATCACTCCCTCTCGCCTCGTCGCCGGAATGTGACCGGATACCTGATGTGACCTGCTGAATGTGGCCTGCTTCTCAGTCTTGCACCAGGCACTGACAACGCCCCTCCGAGCGGAAAACCCGAGGGCGATGAACTGCCGGGCCGCAAAGGTGACGTAGAACATGCGCGCACAGAAAAACTGCTTGCAGACCCCCGTTAGACTGGCCCCATGGCCATTCTCCTCGCGCATTAGACGGCGTGAACGCCTTCAGCCGCCCACCCCGTCATCGACCCTGCCCTGGAGTCTGTCCGTGATTTCCGCCTCCGGTATCGAGCTGCGCGCCGGTGCCCGCATCCTCATCGAGTCCGCCACCTTCCGTATCGCCAAGGGCGACCGCATCGGCCTGGTCGGCCGCAACGGCGCGGGCAAGACCACCCTCACCAAGGTCCTCGCAGGTGAGGGCGCGCCCGCCGCGGGCACCGTCACCCGCTCCGGCGAGGTCGGCTACCTCCCGCAGGACCCGCGTACCGGCGACCTCGACATGCTCGCCCGCGACCGCGTCCTGTCCGCGCGTGGCCTGGACACCCTGATCCGCAAGATGCGCGAGAACGAACAGCGCATCGCGAACGGCACGGGTGCCACGCGCGAGAAGGCACTGAAGCAGTACGAGCGGCAGGAGACCGAGTTCCTCACCAAGGGCGGGTACGCCGCCGAAGCTGAGGCCGCCACCATCGCCGCCGCGCTCAACCTGCCCGACCGGGTGCTCGGCCAGCCCCTCCATACACTCTCCGGCGGTCAGCGCCGCCGTATCGAGCTGGCCCGCATCCTCTTCTCGGACGCCGACACCCTGCTCCTCGACGAGCCGACGAACCACCTCGACGCCGACTCGATCGTCTGGCTGCGCGACTACCTGAAGACCTACCGCGGCGGCTTCATCGTGATCTCCCACGACGTCGAACTCGTCGACACGGTCGTCAACAAGGTGTTCTACCTGGACGCCAACCGCTCCCAGATCGACGTCTACAACATGGGCTGGAAGCTCTACCAGCAGCAGCGCGAGGCCGACGAGAGGCGCCGTAAGCGCGAGCGGCAGAACGCCGAGAAGAAGGCCTCCGCCCTCCACTCGCAGGCCGACAAGATGCGCGCCAAGGCCACCAAGACCGTCGCCGCGCAGAACATGGCCCGCCGCGCCGACAAGCTGCTGGCCGGCCTGGAGGCCGAGCGCAAGTCCGACAAGGTCGCAAAGCTCCGCTTCCCCGAGCCCGCGCCCTGCGGCAAGACGCCGCTCACCGCCGAGGGCCTGTCGAAGTCGTACGGCTCCCTGGAGATCTTCACCGACGTCGACCTGGCCATCGACAAGGGCTCGCGCGTCGTCATCCTCGGTCTCAACGGTGCCGGAAAGACCACCCTGTTGAGGCTTCTCGGCGGTGTGGAGAAGCCCGACACCGGCCAGGTCATCGAAGGCCACGGCCTCAAGCTCGGCTACTACGCGCAGGAGCACGAGACCCTCGACCCGGACCGCACGGTGCTGGAGAACATGCGCTCCGCGAACCCCGACCTCGACCTCGTCGAGGTACGCAAGACGCTCGGCTCCTTCCTGTTCTCCGGCGACGACGTCGACAAGCCGGCCCGGGTCCTCTCCGGCGGCGAGAAGACCCGCCTCGCGCTCGCCACCCTCGTGGTGTCGTCCGCGAACGTCCTCCTCCTCGACGAACCGACCAACAACCTCGACCCGGCCAGCCGCGAGGAGATCCTGGGCGCCCTGCGCACCTACAAGGGCGCCGTTGTCCTCGTCACCCACGACGAGGGCGCGGTCGACGCACTCCAGCCTGAGCGGATCATCCTGCTGCCCGACGGCGTCGAGGACTTGTGGGGCGCGGACTACGCGGACCTCGTCGCCCTCGCCTGAGCCCTGTACGGCCCGCATGGCCCGCCGCCCGGTCCCTGCCGGAAGGCGGGACCGGGTCAGCGAGGCTTGATCGAATGACTGATCAACTGCGTATGGATCATTCGGCTCATCCGTGATCCATCATCTGTGTGAGATCTCCTCGTACCGAGGTGTGTCCTACACGGATTTCGCGACCGGCCTCTCGGCCCGCGAGGGCCCGGTCGTCCCGCTCCGCTGACCTGGACCTTCGCCCGTGAACCCGTTCGGCCGTACGGACACCGCCGCCCGGAATATCGGATTCCGCTCGTGAGGATGAGCTTCCGCGACTCAAAGCTTGTCCTACGGACCTTGCCGAATGGGTGGCCAGGAAGCTCTTGAGGGGTGATCATGAGAAGTCCAGAGCGCACTTCCCATGAGGAGGCACGGGTGGCCGAGACTCTGAAGAAGGGCAGCCGGGTAACCGGCGCCGCGCGCGACAAGCTCGCGGCAGACCTGAAGAAGAAGTACGACTCCGGTGCGAGCATCCGGGCACTGGCCGAGGAGACCGGCCGCTCGTATGGCTTCGTCCACCGGATGCTCAGCGAGTCGGGTGTCACGCTCCGAGGGCGTGGCGGAGCGACCCGCGGTAAGAAGGCCGCCTCGGCCTGAAGCCGGGCGGCTCCTCGTTCTCCGATGGTGGCCACCCGGTCGGTCGGGTGACCGGCCGGGTGGTTACTGTGCAGTCACTTGAGGGTGTGTACGTACGGCACCCGCTCTGACCGCACCCATCGGAGGCGCCCCATGGCTTCGCTCGACCCGGTACTCGACAAGGACGGCGTACGGCTCACCGTCGACGAGGCGATCGCCACGGTGACGCTGACCAATCCGGCCAAGCGCAATGCGCAGAGCCCCGCTCTGTGGCGCGTGCTGGCCGAAGCGGGGCGGCTGCTGCCGGGCACCGTTCGCGTTGTCGTGCTGCGCGCGGAGGGCAAGTCCTTCTCCGCCGGGCTCGACCGGCAGGCGTTCACGCCGGAGGGGTTCGAGGGCGAGCCGTCGTTCATCGATCTCGCGCGCGGTTCCGATGCCGAGCTCGACGCGACGATCGCCGGCTACCAGGAGGGTTTCACCTGGTGGCGGCGTAGCGACATCGTGTCCATCGCCGCCGTGCAGGGGCATGCCATCGGGGCGGGCTTCCAGCTCGCGCTCGCCTGTGACCTGCGCGTCGTCGCGGACGACGTGCAGTTCGCCATGCGCGAGACCAGCCTCGGGCTCGTGCCCGACCTCACGGGTACGCATCCGCTGGTGGGGCTGGTCGGGTACGCCCGTGCGCTGGAGATCTGCGCGACGGGGCGGTTTGTGACGGCCGAGGAGGCCGTGAAGACGGGGCTGGCGAATCTGGCTGTGCCGGTGGGGCAGTTGGATGACGCGGTACGGGATCTGGGGGCGGCGTTGTTGGCTGCGCCGCGGGATGCGCTCGTCGAGACGAAGGCGTTGCTTCAGGGCGCCGTGGATCGGACGTACGAGGACCAGCGGGTCGCGGAGCGCGCGGCGCAGGGGCGGCGGCTGCGGGACCTTGCCGGGGTCGGTGACTAGTCGCTCCGCTGGGAGGCCGGGGCCTCCATCGCGGCGGAGCCGCACATTGATACAGCCCCGCGCCACTTAAAGGGGCGCACCTGACCTGGTCCGCTCAGACTGTGACCCCTGTGATCAGAACCGCCACCGATGGGTGGTCCGGGAGTGCATCGCTCGCCGCCTCTCGGACCTCACGGGCCACCTCCAGTGCTCGCCGGTCCGCGTGGACCTCGAGCTCCACGCGGACGTGACGGCGCGGCAGGGTTGCCTCACCGGAGTGCTCCTCGATGTGCACCGCGCGGCCCAGGCCGGCGAGTGTGCCCGTCAGGCGGGCTACGCCCGGGACAGTGAGAGCGGCGGCTGCCACTCGGGACTCGTCGTCTTCCAGTGTCGGCTCAGGCTCAGGTTCCTTGGTCTGCTGCCGTTCATCAGAACGCACGTCGGTCTCGTCCCCCTCCTCCAGCAACCCCGTCACCCGTAGATCCACCTCCGTGACCGTCAGCCCGAGTCGCTCCGTCGCGGCCTCGGCGAGTGCGGTGCGGAGGCGGGACGCGAGGGCCGGGAGGGGTTCGCCCGTCGCGAGGGTGGCTGTGAAGTCGGCGTTGATCCGCAGTGGGCCAGGCGGCAGGGCGCTGGGCGGTGGCGGTACCGCCGGTTCGTGCGTCTCGTCCGGGTCGGCGAGTGCGAGCCGTAGTGTGCCGAGGTGTGCGCCCGGCACATGGCGTGCGGCGTGGCGCAGTACGGACTCGGCCGCCTTCTCCGTGATCCAGGCGCCGTCGCGCGGTCCGCCCAGCGGCAGGAGTCTGCCGAAGCCGAGCTGACGTCGTACTGCCCGGGTCCACTGGTCCGCCATCATTGCTCCAGCCTGCCGCAGCGCCTGCTGCGCTGCCGCACAAACACACTTAGTGTGAAGGAAGGAGTACAAGCCGGAAGGGACGCAGGGCGATGACGGATGTGACGCAGCGGAACCGGACGGAGAACCCCGAGGCCGAGAAAGGGGCGCCGGATGTACAGCCCCGCAGCAGGCCCAGTGTGACCAAGCGCGGGGGAGGCGACCCGGCCTCCCGGGGACGTACCACCATCGCGGACGGTGTGGTGGAGAAGATCGCCGGGCTCGCGGCCCGCGATGTGCTCGGGGTGCATGCGATGGGCAGCGGGCTCTCGCGCACCTTCGGAGCGGTGCGGGACCGAGTCCCGGGCGGCGCGAAGTCCGTGACCCGGGGCGTGAAGGCCGAGGTCGGCGAGGTGCAGACGGCGCTCGACCTGGAGATCGTCGTCGACTACGGCGTTTCGATCACCGAGGTCGCCGGCGCCGTGCGCGAGAACGTCATCTCGGCCGTCGAGCGGATGACGGGCCTTGAAGTCGTCGAGGTCAATATCGCGGTCAGCGATGTCAAACTGCCGGAAGAGGAAGAAGAAGGGGAAACGGAGACCCGGCTTCAGTAGTTCGGAGACCCGGCTTCAGTAGGACCGCCGGTAGTTCCGCCCCCCTTGATGCGCAGAGGAGCGCAGCATGAGCATGGCCGCGATCGGCATGATCGCCGGAATGGCGCTGGGCTTCGCCGGATACTTCGGCGGGTTCGGTGCCTTCCTCCTCGTGGCGGCCCTCGGCGCCGTCGGCTTCGTGGCCGGCCGCTTCCTGGAGGGCGACTGGGAACTCGGTGACTTCTTCCGTCCCCGCGGCGACCGGCGGCGGTGACGCACGTGACCGGTGAGCTCGCCGGGGCGGGAGCACCCCTCCGGCCCGGCAGCCCCGGCCGGACCGTCGCGCCGGCCGAGCGCGGTGGGCTCCGCATCGCCGACCAGGTCGTCGCGAAGATCGCCGCGCAGGCGGCGCGCGAGGCCCTGGACGTGCTGCCCCCGGACGCCGGGCCGCCGCGCGCCACGGTCGTCGTGCACCACGACACCGCCCGTGTCCGGATCGGCCTCGAACTCGACTACCCCTCCGACATCGGTGCCCAGTGCGCCGCCGTGCGTCGCCAAGTCACCCAGCGGGTAAGGACCCTGGCGGGTATGGAGGTGCCCGAGGTCGCCGTCCAGGTGGAGCGCCTGCACTCCGCGCAGGCACGCGGCGCGGCACAGGGGAGGACCCAATGAGCGAGTCCCAGGGCTCCGAGAGCACCCGTCAGCTGCCCGTCATGGAGAAGGCGGCCGAGAGCGAACTAGGCCAGTCGGCGTCCGCGGCGGACTACGACCCGCTGCCCACCGCCGACGACGCGAACGACGGGAACGGCCGCTTCTGGTCCGTACGCCGGGTCCCCGCGAGCATCATCGCGCTGCTGGTCCTGGCCGGCACGGGCCTCCTGCTGTACGACATCGTCTCCGTGCGCTTCGACCGGCCCGCCATGGCCTGGCGCAGAAACCTCGCCCGGGAGCTCGCCGAGCGGCCCCTCGACGACATCTGGGTGCTCGTCGGCGCCGGGGTCGCGGCCGCTCTCGGCGTCTGGCTGCTGGTGCTCGCGGTGACGCCCGGCATGCGGGACGTACTGACGATGCGTCGCCCCCACGCCGACGTACGGGCCGGTCTGCACCGGGGAGCGGCCGCCATGGCGCTGCGTGACCGGGCCATGGAGGTCTCCGGGGTGCGCTCGGTACGGGTCCGGGTGAGGCGGACGAAGGTCACTGTGCGGGCGGCGTCGCACTTCCGTGAACTCGACGACGTACGAGCCGACTTGGACGCCGCGCTCGCCGAGGGCATCAAGGGGCTCGGGCTGGCCCGGCGGCCCGCCCTGTCGGTGCATGTCGCGCGGGCGAACAAGAACCGGAAGGGGTGACGGCCGGTGCTGAGGATCGTGAACCGCGTTCTCGTCGGGCTCGCAGGTCTGCTCCTGATCGTGGGCGGCGGCTCCGTGCTCGCCGTCGGTCTCGGCCTCGAACCGCCCTCGTGGTGGGTCCACGACGGGCAGTGGGACGTGCTGCTGAGCGACACGGGCCGGACCCGCTGGCGGGACGAGGGCTGGTGGTGGCCCACCGTCATCGCCGTACTCGCCGTCGCCCTGCTGCTCGCCCTGTGGTGGCTGACAGCGGTACTACGACGGCGTCGGCTGGCCGAGGTGCTCGTCGACACCGGCGACGGCGAGGGGGCCCTGCTGCGCGGGCGCGCCCTGGAGGGCGTACTGACCGGCGAGGCGGGCGCACTCGATGGCGTGCAGCGCGCACAGGCGGCGCTCACCGGCAAGCGGAGCACCCCTCAAGCACGGGTCCACCTGCTCCTCGAACCCCATGTCGACCCCGGCGACGCGCTGCAGGGCCTGACGACCCAGGCCCTTGCCCACGCCCGGGACTCCGCCGGCCTGGCCGCGCTGCCCGCCGAGGTACGCCTCCGCGGGGTCAAGCACCGGGCAGAACGGGTCAGTTAGAACCGTTGGAACCCGTTAGAACCCGCGCCGAGCCCCGCCGTCAACAGGAACCATGACGCCCGTCAGGTACGACGCGGCCGGTGACAGCAGGAACGCGGCCGCGCGCCCGAACTCCTCCGGAGTGCCGTAGCGGCGCAGCGGGATGCGGGACTCGTTGGCCGCACGGGTGGCCTCCGGGTCGGGGGACAGGCCGTCGAGCTGGCGCATGCGGTCCGTGCCGATACGGCCCGGGAGCACGCCCACGACGCGGATGCCGCGCGGGCCGAGCTCGTCCGAGAGCGACTTGGCGAAGCCCGCGAGTCCGGGACGCAGGCCGTTGGAGATGGTCAGGCCCGCGATCGGCTCGTACACCGAAGTGGAGAGCACGAAGCCGATGACCCCGCCCTCGGCCAGCTCCGCGGCGGCCGCGCGGGCCAGCCGGACCGCGCCCAGGAAGACCGACTCAAACGCCGACTGCCACTGCTCGTCCGTGTTGTCGGCGGCGAAGCCGGGCGCCGGGCCGCCGACGCTGATCAGGATGCCGTCGAAGCCGCCGAAACGCTCCCGGGCTGCGGCTACGAGGCTCGCCGACGCCGCCGGGTCGGCGTTGTCGACGGCGACTCCATGGGCGTTCGGGCCGAGTGCCGCGGCGGCCTCGGCCACCGTCTTCTCGTCCCGGCCCGTGATGATCACTTTCGCGCCGTCCGCGAGGAGTTCCCGCGCGGAGGCGTTGCCCAGTCCGCGGGTGGCCCCGGTGACGACGTAGACACGGTCCTTCAGTCCAAGATCCATGCCCCTATCCTGCCCCCTCCTCGCCGAACAGCGTGAGGGCGGTGCCCACCAGGCCGATATGGCTGAACGCCTGCGGGAAGTTGCCGAGCTGACGGCATGCGACGGGGTCGTACTCCTCGGACAGCAGCCCCACGTCGTTGCAGAGCGCGAGCAGGCGCTCGAACAGTTCGCGCGCCTCCTTCGTACGCCCCGTCAGATGCAGCGCGTCCGCGAGCCAGAACGAGCAGACCAGGAACGCGCCCTCGTGACCCGGCAGCCCGTCGATCACCGTCTGGTCCGAGGAGTACCGGCGCAGAAAGCCGTCGTGCGCCAGCTCGTCGCGTATCGCGTCGATCGTGCCGGTCACCCGCGGATCGTCCGGCGGCAGAAAGCCGGTACGGGGGATGAGCAGCAGGGAGGCGTCCAGTTCGCGGGAGCCGTAGAACTGCGTGAAGGTGTTCCGCTCCGGGTCGTAGCCGCGCTCGCACACCTCGCGGTGCACCTCGTCGCGCATCGCGCGCCAGCGTTCCGCGTCGCCGCTCAGACCGGGGTTCTCCTCCAGGGCCCGGACCGTGCGGTCGGCGGCCACCCAGGCCATGATCTTCGAGTGCACGAAGTGGCGGCGCGGACCGCGTACCTCCCACAGGCCCTCGTCGGGCTGGCGCCAGTTCGACCGCAGGAACTCCATCAGGGCCAGCCGCAGACTCCACATGTGCGGCTTGGTCGGCAGGCCCGCGCGCAGCGCCAGCGACAGGGAGTCGATGACCTCGCCGTACACGTCGAGCTGCAACTGGCGTACGGCGTCGTTGCCGACCCGGACCGGACGCGAGCCCTGGAATCCGGGCAGCCACGGCACCTCGTACTCGGGAATCCGCCGCTCGCCCGCGAGCCCGTACATGATCTGCAGGTCCGCCGGGTCGCCCGCCGCCGCGCGCAGCAGCCAGTCGCGCCAGGCCTCGGCCTCCTCCTGGTAGCCGCAGGTCAGCAGCGCGCCCAGGGTGAGCGTGGAGTCGCGCAGCCAGCAGTAACGGTAGTCCCAGTTGCGTACGCCGCCGACCTCCTCCGGGAGCGAGGTGGTGGGCGCCGCGACGATGCCGCCGGTCGGCGCGTACGTGAGGGCCTTCAGCGTGATCAGGGAACGGACGACCGCGTCCCGGTGCGGGCCCCGGTAACGGCAGCGGGCCGCCCACGCCCGCCAGTCGTCGACGCTGGAGGCCAGCGCCGCGTGCGGATCGACGAGCGGGGGGCGCGGCTCGTGCGAAGGATGCCAGGTCATCACGAAGGCGACCTTCTCGCCCTCGGCGACCGTGAACTCCGAGTGCGTGCTGTAGTCCCTGCCCCAAGTGCGCACCTTGGGCTCGCTGCGCAGCCACACCGAGTCCGGGCCCGCCACGGCCACCCGATGTCCGTCCGACTTGCGCATCCACGGCACGATCGAGCCGTAGTCGAACCGCAGCCGCAGGGTGCTGTGCATGGTCACTCGGCCCTTGAGCCCCTCGACGACGCGTACGACGTCGGGGGAGCGGTCGCGCTGCGGCATCAGGTCGGTGACGCGCACCGTGCCCTCCGAGGTCTCCCACTCGCTGTCGAGCACGAGCGAGTCCCGCCGGTACGCGCGCCGCGTGCAGGCCCCCGCCCCCTTCGGCGCGAGCCTCCAGTGACCGTTCTCCTCGTCCCCCAGCAGCTTCGCGAAGCAGGCCGCCGAGTCGAACCGGGGCAGGCACAGCCAGTCGATCGAACCGTCCCGCCCGATCAGGGCGGCGGTCTGGTGGTCGCCGATCAGCGCGTAGTCCTCGATGGCGGGGACGGGTGCCTTGGGCTCGTTCGATGAGTGCACGGGTGACGGGTTCCCGTCACGGCCGGTGACCAATCAGGCGGGAGCCGTGTCGGCGGTCCGGGCTGTACGGCCGGCCGGTGGCACCTCGCGGTTGGTCAGGGCATACGGCGGCGGCCGTGTCGCTTCCGGCAGTCCGCCTATAGGGCGGCTGGTGTCGCTTCCGGGCGGTCCGCCTACACGGAGGCCGGTTCCGCCGCCTCCGGCGCGTCCGTCTTCGCCGCGGCCTCCGCCCGGTCCCGGCGTTCACGGCGAACCAGGATCACCCAGCCCACGGGGACGCCCGCCGCGAAGAGCCACCACTGGATCGCGTACGCGTAGTTCAGGGCGGCGTCCTCGTCGCCGGGCTTGCCGATCAGCTCCGGGGAATTGCCTTTCGGCGCGGGTGCTGTCTGCACGATGTAGCCGCCGAGCACCTGCTCGCCGAGGCGGCGGGCCTCCTGCTCGCTGTTGATCAGCATGATCTGCCGGTCCGGCAGGCCCTCGAGGTTCTTGATGCCGCTCGCCTCGGTCGTCTCGTCGGGCATGAGCCGCCCGGTGACGGTGATCTCGCCGCGGGGCGGTGCGGGGATCTTGGGGAACGCCGTCTGGGTCGGGGCCCCGGGGATCCAGCCCCGGTTGACCAGCAGGACCTTGCCGTCCTCGAGGACGAAGGGCGTCAGCACGTGGTAGCCGACCTCGTCGTCGGAGTTGGTGCGGCGACGGACGACGACCTCGTCGTCGGTGTCGAAGCGGCCCTTCGCTGTCACGCTGCGGTACCGCTCGTCGGTGGTGACCGTGTGTCCGGGGGAGGTGAGGTTCTCCACAGGCACCGGCTTGGCGTTCAGCGCCTCGGCGACCAGCTGGTTCCGGGCGGTGCGCTCCTCGTAGCGGTGCATCTGCCAGAAGCCCAGCCTGATCATCGTGGGGATGAGGAGCAGGGCGACCAGCGTGAGGATCACCCACTGCCGGGACAACAGGAAGCGGTACACCCCATTGACGTTACCCCCGCATGAAACGGCCCTCGACGGGAGGGTCCCGCCGAGGGCGAACGTACGAAGGGGGTACTCACACTTTGTCGATGATCCCCACCTTCCCCTCCGAGCGGGCGCAGTGCGCCCCGCAGTACCACTGGCCTCCGACCTCGACGCCCTGGCCGATGATCTGGACGCGACAGTGCTCGCAGATGGGTGCCATGCGGTGGATGGCGCAGGCGAAACAGTCGAAGACGTGAATCGCGCCCTGCGCGTGCACCTCGAAGGACATCCCGTAGTCGTTTCCGCAGACCTCGCAACGTGCCATGCGCCACAGGGTGGGCCGCCGCGACGGCACGGGCGAGCGGGCACGGGGCGAGTCGCCCGCCAATCACCCGTACGCCCGGATCTCTCGTCGTACGCCGGGACCTCTTGTCGTACGCGGCAATCTCGCGCCGTGGGCCGAGAACGCCCCGTCACTCACGCCCCGTCGGCCGGCTCCACATCCAGCAGCAGCTGTCCGAAGGCCGCCTCGTCGACGACCGGGGTGCCGAACTGGCGGGCCCTGACCACCTTGGACGTACCGGAGTCCGGGTCGTTGGTGACGAGGAGGCTGGTGAGCCGGGACAGGCTCGTCGAGACATGGAGTCCGGCGTCGACGGCTCGGTCCTCCAGGAGCTCGCGGTCGACCGACGTGTCCCCGGAGAACGCGATCCGCATGCCCTGCTTGAGAGGTCTGCCCGGTTCGTACCGGCCCGGGTTGGGGTACGGGCACGCGGGTCGCTTGCGGGAGGGGCGCCAACTCCCGGGCCCGTAACCGCTGTAGCCCCCGCCGCCGGACTGCGGGCCGATGCGCGGCGCGGGCCCGTCCGCCCACTCGGTGAGCGGCCGGCACTCAAGGAGCGGCAGTCGCACACCACCCCGCGCGGCGGCATGCAGGCTCGGGCGGAACGCCTCGGCGAGCACGCGCGCGTCGTCCAGCGCGTGGTGCGCCCGCTGCTGTACGACGCCGAAGTGCGCGGCGAGCGACTCCAGCTTGTGGTTGGCCAGGGGCAGGCCCAGCTCCTTGGAGAGGGCGATGGTGCACAGCCGCTGACGGACCGGCGCCTGGCGCTCCGCGCGCGCGTACTCCCGCGCGATCATCGACCAGTCGAAGACGGCGTTGTGCGCGACGAGCACCCGGCCGTCGAGCCGGGCCGCGAACTCCTCGGCGATCTCCGGGAAAAGAGGCGCCCCTTCAAGCGCCTCGTTCGTCAGACCGTGGATCCACACCGGCCCGGGATCCCGCTCCGGATTGACCGTCGTGTACCAGTGGTCCTCGACCTCGCCGCGGGCGTCCAGCCGGTAGACCGCGGCCGACACTATGCGGTCGTCGCGGGCCAGGCCGGTGGTCTCCACGTCGACCACCGCGTATCCCTGCGGATACGCGGCCGGCCACGAGGCTGCGGACGCTGCGGTCGTACGGTCTTCGAGCATGGTCACCGAGGATAAAGGGCCCGACTGACAGCCCGTTCGCCGGAGTCCGCACCACCCACCCCCGAGCCTCCGTC
>NZ_JAAKZX010000123.1 GCF_011045025.1 Streptomyces ureilyticus | reverse complement strand
CCCCTGTCCCGCGCCCTGCACGCCCAGGAGGCCAGCGCCCACGAACCGCGCGTCGTCGGCGAAGTCCCCCCGGCCCGTCGCAGTCCGGCTGCACCCGCCGACCCCCGCCATGCCCTGCTGCCCAAGCCCTGACTCCCCCTGTTCTGGAGGCCGTTCATGCCCGAAGTCGTCTTCAGCGTCGACCAAGCCATGTCCATGCGAGACCAGAAGGTCCCCGGCCACAACCGCTGGCACCCCGACATCCCGCCGGCCGTCACCGTGAAGCCGGGCTCGGATTTCCGCATCGAGTGCCGGGACTGGACCGACAACCAGATCGGCAACAACGACTCCGCCAACGATGTCCGCGACGTCGACCTCACCCACGCGCACATGCTCAGCGGCCCCATCGCCGTGGAGGGCGCCGAGCCTGGTGACCTGCTGGTCGTGGACATCCTCGACCTGGGCCCCGTACCGCAGTCGCAAGGAGAAGGATCCGGGCAAGGCTGGGGCTACACCGGCGTCTTCGCCAAGAACAACGGCGGCGGCTTCCTCACCGACCGCTTCCCCGACTCGTACAAAGCCGTCTGGGACTTCCACGGCCAGCAGGCCACCTCCCGGCACATCCCCGGCGTCCGCTACACCGGCATCACCCACCCCGGCCTCTTCGGCACCGCGCCCTCCGCCGAGTTGCTGGCCCGCTGGAACGCCCGCGAGCAGGCCCTCATCGACACCGATCCGCACCGGGTTCCGGCGCTCGCACTGCCTCCGCTCGCCGACAACTCGCTGGCCGGCACGGCGGACGGCGAGACGGCCTCCCGTATCGCCGCCGAAGGCGCCCGTACGGTCCCGGCGCGGGAGAACGGCGGCAACCACGACATCAAGAACTTCACCCGCGGCTCGCGGGTCTTCTATCCCGTCCTCGTCCCCGGCGCCCTGCTCTCCGGCGGCGACCTGCACTTCAGCCAGGGCGACGGCGAGATCACCTTCTGCGGCGCCATCGAGATGGGCGGCTTCATCGACCTGCACGTCGACCTGATCAAGGGCGGCATGGAGAAGTACGGGGTGACGACGAACCCGATCTTCATGCCGGGCAACGTCGCGCCCCAGTACACCGAGTTCATCTCGTTCGTCGGCATCTCCGTCGACCACGACACGGACACCAATCACTATCTCGACGCGACGATGGCGTACCGCAACGCCTGTCTCAACGCCGTCGAGTACCTCATGTCCTTCGGCTACAGCGGCGAGCAGGCCTACCTCCTGCTCGGCTCGGCCCCGATCGAGGGCCGGCTCAGCGGCGTCGTGGACATCCCCAACGCGTGCAGCACTCTCTACCTCCCCACGGCCATCTTCGACTTCGACATCCGGCCGACGGCCGAGGGCCCGAGAAAAGCCGACCGCGGCCAGTGCGCCGTCACCTCCTGAACGTCCCGAAAGGCAGCCCCATGAGTGACCATCTCACCTTCCAGCTGGGCGACTTCACCACCCAGAGCGGCGCCACATTGCGCGGCGCGCACCTCGCCTACACCACGTACGGCGAGCTCAACGCGGACAAGTCCAACGTGATCGTCTACCCGACCTGGTACTCCGGCCGCCACTGGGACAACGAGTGGCTCATCGGCCCCGGCATGGCCCTCGACCCGGCCGAGTACTTCATCATCGTCCCGAACATGCTCGGCAACGGCCTGTCCACCTCGCCGAGCAACACCCCGCCGCCGTACGACCGCGCCCGTTTCCCCGACATCACGGTGTACGACCAGATCGAGGCCCAGCACAAGCTGGTCACCGAGGAGTTCGGCATCGAGAAGATCCAGCTCGTGACCGGCTGGTCGATGGGCGCCGGGCAGACCTTCCAATGGGCCGTCAGCTACCCGGAGATGGTCGAGCGGATCGCCCCCTTCTGCGGCTCCCCGCGCACCAGCCTCCACAACAAGGTCTTCCTGGAGGGCGTCAAGGCCGCGCTGACCGCCGACGCGGTCTACAACGGCGGCTGGTACGACGAGAACAAGTGGCCGACCACCGGACTGCGCGCGCTCGCCCGGGTATACGCGGGATGGGGCTTCTCGCAGGCGTTCTACTGGGAGAAGGAGTACGAGAAGCTCGGCTACACCTCCCTGGAGGACTTCCTAGTCGGCTTCTGGGAGGGCTTCTTCCTCGACGGCCGCGACCCCAACAACCTGCTCACCATGCTCTGGACCTGGCAGAACGGCGACGTCGGGCTCACCCCCGGCTTCGACGGGAACACCGAGGCGGCGCTGGCCTCCATCAAGGCGACCACGCTGGACATGCCCGCCGAGAAGGACCTCTACTTCCCGCCGGAGGACGAGGCCTGGGCCGTCAGCCACATACCGGGCGCCGAACTCCGCGTGATCCCCGGCATCTGGGGCCACTTCGCCGGCGGCGGCAGCAGCCCCAAGGACACCGAGTTCATCGACACGGGTATCAAGGAACTGCTGGCCAAGCCGGGCGGATTGGCGTAGCCATGAACATCGGACGCATCACACTGCCGCACGAGGTCAGCGCCTCGATCGTCGCCTTCGCCACCGTCTTCCTCCTGATGAGCCCGCTCAACATGCCGACCTGGGCGATCTTCATCACCTGGGCCGGAACGTTCATGCAGGGCGGGCCGAGCGTCGCCAACGCCATCTCCATGATCACCGCCACCACGACAGGGGCGGGGTTCGCGGTGGTGGCCGTACTGCTCAACCGGGAGACGGGCACGATGTTCGGCACCGGGGCGTTCGCCCAGACCTTGGCGCTGGGCGTGGTGATCTTCTTCGTCAACGGCACCCTGCTGGCGACCGGCCGGCTGAAGCCGTTCGCTCTCATCCCGGCGATGTTCTTCGGCTTCGCGTCGACCTTCGCCACGTACTTCGGCGGATTCGGCTATGACGCGGGGAATCTGGGCGCCGCCTTCGTCAGCGCCGCCGCGATGTGCGCCCTCGGCCCGCTCGCGGCCACTCTCGGACTGCGGCTGATGTTCGCCTCACCGATCCCGGCACCCGAGCCCGACGTACGCGAAACCGGGGAGGTGACACCTTCGGCCAGCGAAGCGCGCGCCTGAGCACGGGGCCCGCCATGAGCTGCGCTGCTCGATTGGCGGGCCCCTCATCGATCAGCGCGTGACGGCGTGGTCCGGCTCAGGGGATCAACGGCCCGGGCGGATCAGCCCTGTGAGGTAGCGCCAGAGCGATGAGCGCTGCCGGGCGGAACGGTCCGGCAGCACCGGGTTTGCCGTCTCCGGTTCGGGATCGGTCGGCGCCGGCTGCTCGGCCGGTGAGGCGAGTTCGTACCGCACGGGCAGGGAGCGCAGGCCGCGCATGAACGGGGAGGCGCGCCAAGGGAGTTGGTCGGCCGGGAGGGCGAGGGCCAGGTCGGAGAACCGTTCGAAGAGGCGGCTCACGCCCACCGCCGCCACGGTCGAGGCCAGTTCCCGGGCGGGGCACTGGCGGCGGCCCGCACCCCACGACAGGTGGGCGCGTGTGCTGATCGTGGTGCTCCCCTCGACGTGCTCGGCGAAGAGCGGGTCGGCGTGCGCGGCGGCCGAGGAGACCCACACCGGGTCGCCCGCGCGGATCGTGTAGTTGCCGAGCGGGGTGTCCTTGGCGGCGAACCGCGGCACGAAGTTCACCAGCGGCGGCTTGCGCATGACCGCCCGGTTCATGGCCTCCCTGACCATCCCGGCGGACAGGCTGGCCCGTACACCGCCCTCACCCGAGACCACTTCGACCACGGTGTTGGAGACGAGGATGCCGACGTGGTCGGACGTCATGCCGAGCAGCATGAACAGTTCGCGGGCAAGTTCGTCGAGCGAGAGATCCGGGTGCGCGGCCAGCAGGTACGAGGGGAAGTCGTCGCCGGGTTCCTTCAGTTTCGCCGCCGCGAGTTGGGCCAGCGTCTCCAGCAGCCGCTCAAGCGCGGGTTCGGCGTCCGGGCCCGCGTCCAGTACGCGCCACATGTCCATCAGCGCGTCGTCGCCCTGCGAGCCGGGGAAGCCCAGCAGATGGCTGGCCACCATCAGCGGCAGTGGTCGCGAGAACTGCGCGGACAGGTCCGCGACACCCGTGCTGCCGCCCTGGGCGATGAGGGTGATGAGCTCGTCGGCGTACGCGGTGACGGCCGTCCTGAGGCGCTTCGCCTGCGGGTGGCGCGGGTCCTGGAACGGCTTGAGCGCGGCGTCCCACGCGGTCCGCAGCGTTCGGTAGCCCCGACCGCCTTGAATCAGTACGTGGTTGACCTCGAGGGAGGGCCCGAGCGGCCAGTCGGCGGGCACCCTGCCCTCGGTACGGGCACGCCAGTTCTCCAGCCCCTTCGGCCAGCCGTCGTCGTCCTGGAGCACCTGGAGGGACTCGCGGTATCCCAGCACCAGCCAGGCGGGGACACCGAGCAGATCGACGGGGGCGACGGGGCCGTGCTGCTGCCTCAGCTGTTCGTAGACGAGGGCGGGGCGCGTCTCGTAGTCGCGGGTCAGCAGCGGCTGCGGGTTCAACTCCTCGAGCCGTGTGTCGTCCAGGTCCACGGATGCGCCGTCATCAAACTGGGATTCCATCGCGTTGCGGCCCTCCGACACTCTCCGTAACGGCGGGCAACCGTTCGGTTTTGTTACTGACCGGTGGGGACCATACCTCAGGCCGGTCAGGGGGAGTTGTCCGGGTGCGGTATCCACGTGAGTATCGGATCAACCTCGCCGAGGAGGACATATGACCACCCTTGCCGATCCCGTTCCCGGCGGGCGCCCGGGCGATGTCGAGCGGGCCACCGCCCTGAGCGCGGAGCTGACCGGGCGGGGCGTGCACGGCATCGTCCTCGCCTACGTCGACACCGCGGGCATCGGCCGGGTGAAGACGATCCCGACGGCCAAGCTCGCCTCGGCCGCCGCGTGGGGTGTCGGTATGTCGCCGGTGTTCGACACGTTCCTGGCGAACGACTCCATCGTCTCCACCGACGTACTCGGCTCCCCTGACGGCGATCTTCGCCTCTACCCCGATCTCGATCACCTGGCCGTCCTGTCCGGGCAGCCCGGCTGGGCATGGGCCCCGGTGGACCGGGTCACCCAGGAGGGCGAGCGGCATTCGGGGTGCGGTCGCACCCTTCTGCGCCGGATCGTCGCCGACGCCGCCGAGCGGCACGGGATCTCGTTCAAGGCGGGCGTCGAGATCGAGTGGGCGGTCGGCGAGGGATCGGCCCCCGGCGACGACTTCGCGCCCGCCGTCTCGGGCCCGGCCTACGGCGCCGCCCGGCAGGTCGAACTGAGCGACTGCACCGCCGAGTTGCTGGCCGCGCTGGCCGCCCAGGGGGTGGATGTCGACCAGTTGCATCCCGAGTACGCGGCCGGTCAGTTCGAGATCTCGGTGGGTGCGCTCGACCCGGTCGCCGCGGCCGACCGCAGCGTGCTGGTACGGCAGACCATCCGAGCGGTGTCACAACGGCACGGTCTCCGGGTCTCGTTCGCCCCGGCCGTCTTCGCCGAGGGCGTCGGCAACGGCGGCCATGTCCATCTCTCCGCCTGGCGCGAGGGAAGGAGCCTGCACTCCGGCGGCGAGGGCCGGTACGGCATGACCGCGGAGGCGGAGTCGTTCGCCGCCGGACTGCTCGCACACCTGCCGGCGCTGACGGCCGTGACCGCGCCGAGCCCGGCGAGCTATCTGCGGCTCAAACCCTCGCAGTGGGCCGGGGTGTTCACCGCCTGGGGCCGCGAGACCCGCGAATCCGCGGTGCGCGTCATCACCGGCACGGCGGGCCGTCGCGCCCAGGCGGCGAACCTGGAGGTGAAGCCCGTCGACCTCGCCGCCAACCCGTATCTCGCGCTCAGCTGCCTGATCGCCGCCGGACTCGACGGCCTGGAGTCGTCCGCGGCCCTGCCCGACGAGATCACCGGAGATCCGGCGCGGTTCGGCGCCGAGGAGGCGGCGACCCGGGGCGTACGCCGCCTGCCGACGTCGCTGGACGAGGCCGTCGAGGAGTTCCGCAAGGACGAACTGCTGCGCGCCGCGCTCGGACCGGTCCTGGCCGACGCCGTGATCGCCGTGCGCCTCGGCGAGATCGCGGCGGTGGCCGGGCTGGACGACGGTCAGGTGGCGGCGGCGTACCGCTGGAAGTACTGACGTGAGCGCGGGACCCGTCCAAGAGACGCTCGCCGCGCTGCGGTTGGTGGACCACCACTGCCATGGCGTCGTCACCGCCGCCCTGGACCGCGAGGGCTTCAAGTCGCTGATCACGGAGGGCGGTACCTGGCCCGGGATCTCGCCGTTCGACAGCCCTGTCGGCGTGGCGCTCCGCCGCCACTGCGCTCCCCTGCTGGACCTGCCGCGTCACGCGCCGCCCGAGGAGTACCTCGCCCGGCGGGCCGAACTGGGCCGGAACGAGGTCGACCGGCGTCTTCTCGCCGCCGCGGGCACGGACGTGTTCTGTGTGGACACCGGGTACGCGCCGCAGCGTCTCACCACGCCGCGGGAGCTGGCCGAGGTCGCGGGCGGGACCGCGTACGAGGTCGTACGGCTGGAGAGCGTCGCCGAAGGCGTCGCGGTGAAGGGGGTCGAGCCGGACGCGTACGCGGACGTCTTCCGGGCGGCCGCGTGGGATGCCGTACGACGTCCTGGCGTCGTCGCGGTGAAGTCGGTGGCCGCCTACCGCACCGGCTTCGGCCTGGACCCGGCGCGCCCCTCGGATCCGGAGGTCACCGAGTCGGCCCGGCGGTGGCTCGCCCGCGGCGGGCGCCTCAACGACCCGGTGCTCGTACGGCACTTGCTGTGGACCGCCGTGGACCTCGGGCTGCCGCTCCAACTGCACACCGGCTTCGGGGACAGCGACATCCGGATGCACCGGGTGGACCCGAGCCTGCTGACCGACTGGCTGCACCTGACGTCCGGCACCATTCCCGTACTGCTCCTGCACTGCTGGCCCTATCAGCGCCAGGCCGCCTACCTGGCGACGGTCTTCGAGCAGGTGTACCTCGACGTCGGACTCACCCTGCACTACGTCGGCCCCGCACGGGCCCGCGCGGTCCTGGAGGAGGCGCTGGAGATCACCCCGTTCCGCAAACTGCTCTACAGCTCCGACGCGTACGGGGTCGCGGAGTTCTACCAACTCGGCGCCCTCGCCTTCCGGCATGGCTTGGCAGGGCTGCTCCAGGACCGGGTGGACGCCGACGAACTGAGCCTGCCCGATGCGCTCCGGATCAGCCGGTGGATGGGGCGCGACAACGCCTGCCGGGTGTACGGGCTCCCCCTATGACACCGGTCAGGACCGATCAGGCAGGACTGTCCCACAGCACATGCAGGGTGTCGGGCTTGCGGAAGACCAGGCCGTACGGAGTGGCGGGGCGGTCCGGGTCGAGGCGCAGGGCGGGGAGGCGTTCGAGGAGGTGCTGGAGGGCGATGCGGGTCTCCAGGCGGGCGAGGTGTGCGGCAATGCAGTAGTGGGGGCCGTGTGCGAAGGCCAGTTGGAGGCGCGCGTTCTCGCGTCGGATGTCGAAGCGGTCGGGGTCGGGGAAGACGGCTGGGTCGCGGTTGGCGCCCGTCAGGGAGACGGTGACCAGGTCGCCCCGGCGGATGGTGGCCGGGCCGAGGACGGTATCTCGGGTGGCGTAGCGGTCCACGACCGCCGCGCCGGGTTCCAGGCGCAGGGATTCCTCTATCGCGCCGTCCAACAGGCCGAAGTCGGCCCGGACCAGGGCGAGTTGGCCCGGGTGTCGCAGAAGGTGCAGCAGCGCGTTGGTGATCATCGCCTCGGTGGTCTCGATGCCTCCGAACATCAGCACCGCGGCATTGGACGCCACCTCGGGCAGCGTCAGCCGCCCGGCAGCGGAGACAAGGAGCGAGGAACCTCCGCGGTCCGCGACGGTGGCTTCCACGGCGGCCCGCAGTCGTGCGTACGCCGCGGCACCGGCGGGCTCCGCCTCATGGCCGGCGGTGATGGCCGAGACCGACCGCACGATGGAGTCGTACCAATCGAGCACCGTAACCGGGGTGGTGCCGACCAGCCCGAGCGCCTCCGTCACGACGGCGACGGCGAGCGGGCCCGCGAAGGCACGTCGCAGTTCGCCGGTGCCCGTCGGCCGCAGGGTGGTGATGAGCCGGTCGGTCTCCCGCTCGATGAACGAAGCGAAACCGTCACGCACCGTCCGAGGGCGGAAAGCAGAGGTGAACGGCTCACGGTGGCGGGTGTGCTGGTCACCGTCCAGCGAGAGCATGCTCGGCCCGACGACCTGAGCGGTGGAGAACCGAGGGTCGTCGACGGTGAAGGTCTCGGCGTCCCGCATCACGCTCAACGCGAGATCGCGACGCGTCACCAGCCAGCCGTCCAGCTCGGGCAGCCAGGAGACCGGCTCATGCGCCCGCAGCAGCGCCAGTCGCGGATGCGGATCCCGCGCGAGCTCGGCGAGCGTGGTCGCGGCACCGAGCGGGAAGGAGTCGACGCGGTTCATCGCGAACCTCTGCCGTGCAGCGGGAAACCGATCACAGCCAAGGCTAACAACCTCTTTCGCCCGGCCCGGCCCGGCCCGGCCCGGCCCGGCCCGGCCCGGCCCGGCGTCGGCGGCCGTCTGCCAGGAGTTCAGCCGCCTTCCGTGCCAGGGGCATCCCGCAGTGCGACCGGCTGTCCGGTGCGCAGCGACTCGTAGGCGGCCAGCACGATCCTGAGGGTACGCAGGCCGGTCTCGCCGTCGGGAGACGGCCGCCTTCCGGTGCGTATGGTGTCGAGGAACTCCTCCAGCATGGCGGCGTCCAGGTCTGTGCCGCCCGCCTCCCAGCGGTCGCGACCGGTGGCGGAGTCGAATCCGCCGAGCAGCGGGGGGAAGGCGTCGAACTCCACGATCGCCTTTTCTCCGACGCAGGTCATGGCGAGCCCGCCCCACGTCGGGTGGTCCGGCGGATGGCTCCAACTGGCGTCCACGGCGGCGACCAACCCGCTGGGGTACCGGACGGTGACAAGAGCCGCAGTCTCGACACCCGGAGCGGGGCCGCCGTCGTCGTCGAGGATGCTGTTGGCCTGGGCGTACACCTCCGCCGCCTCCTCGCCGTCCAGCAACACGTCCACGAGGTCGGCGATATGGACGGTGTGGTCGGCCAGCGCTCCGCCGCCCGCCAGTTCCGGGTCGGCGAACCAGGGGCGCGAACGGGCCGGGTTGGAACCGTTGTTGGCTCCGTGGACGCTGATCAGCCCGCCGAGCGAGCCGTCGGCCAGTGCGCGGCGCAGGGCGGTGAAGGCCGGGCTGAACCGTACGGGATAGGCGGTCATCAGCCCGACCCCGGCGCGCTCACAGGCGTCGATCATGGCTCGTGCGTCCGCCTCCGTCGTCGCGAGGGGCTTCTCGCAGAGCACATGTGCCCCGGTCGCGGCGGCCCGCTCGACCAGGTGCCGGTGCCGGGCGTTCTCGCTGGTGACCACCACGGCGTCGGGGCGGAGGGCGAACACCTCGTCCCAGGTGTCGACGTAGGCGGCACCCAGGCTTTCGGCGAGTTGACGACCCCGGGTGGGGTCGCCCGGCGGAGCGTCCGGGTCGGAGGTGATCAGTTCGATGCCGTCGCGGTCACGCAGCAGCCCGATGTAAGTCGCGGCGTGCACATGGGCGAAGGACAGTACGGCGACTCTCACTGGTCAATTCCCCCTGTGGGTACGGTGGTTGGCCGTGGGACGAGCGGGGCCGGCGGGGCGAGTTCAACGGTCCGTCCGGTACGCGCGGACTGAGCCGCGGCCTCGGCGATGCGGACGGCCGCCACGCCGTCCCTGCCGCTCACCCGGGGTTCCGGACCGCCCGCGAACGCCTCGGCGAACTCGCGGATCTGGGTGAGGTAGGGCGACTCCCCGAAGTCTCCGGCGGGTATGCCGTCCGCCGGGCCGCCGGTCGCGCGACCGGTGATCCGCAGGTCGAGGTGGGCCTGCGAGTCGTGCTGGACGGTACCGCCGGTGCCCGATACATGGAACGTGGTACGGAACGGTGTTGCCGGCGGCCCCCACACCCCTACGACCTGCGTGATGGCGCCTCCCGCGTGGGTGAGTACGGCGGTACCGGTGGCGACCGCCCCTTCCGGGGCCGGGTTGGTGAGATGCCCCTGGTGCCGGGCGTGGACCCGTACGACGTCGCCGAAGAGCCAACGGGCGATGTCCATGTCGTGGATCATCTGGTCCGTCAGAATCCCGCCGGAACGTAGCGGGTCGGCGAACCAGCCGCTCCAGGTGGGATAGCGGCCGGTACGGGTGAACCGGGCGACCGCCACCCGGCCCAGGCCTCCCCCGGCGACCAGGTCGCGAAGCCGGGCGTAGGCGGGGAAGAAGCGCACGACATGTCCCGGGTACAGCCTCACCCCGGCCGCTTCCGCCGCGTCGGCCATTTCCCCGGCCTCGGCCGCGCTGAGCGCCAGCGGCTTCTCGCACAGGACATGGGCCCCGGCCGCGACGGCGGCCAGCGTGATCTCCCGGTGGGTATCGGTCGGGGTGCACACATCCACCACGGTGGCCCCGGCGATCGCCTCACCCAAGGAGCCCACGGACGTCGCGCCGAACTCGCGGGCCAGGGCGGGGGCGCGGCCGTCGGGTGCGTACAGGCGTACCCGCGCGCCGAGGGCGACCCACGCGGGCAGATGCGTGCGGGCGATGCCGCCCGCGCCGATCAGCGCGACTTCGAGTTCTGCCATGGAATTCTCCGACCTCCTGTGGGTTCAGGCCTTGTGTGTTCAGCTGTGTTCAGCCCTTGAGGGCGCCGCTGAGTACGCCACTGATGAAGTGCCGCTGGAAGAACAGGTAGACGAGCACCACCGGGGCGATCACGATCAGGGTGGCCGCGGCGAGCAGCGGCACGTCGACGCCGAACTGCCCGGTGAAGAAACCCAGTCCGGCGGGTGCCGTACGGCGGGCCGGGTCCTGGATCAGGATGAGCGGGAGCAGGAACTGGTTCCAGCTCCAGACGAAGTACAGAACGCCCAACGTGGTCACTGCCGGGCGGGAGTTGGGCAGCAGGATCCGCCAGAGCGTCGCCCACGACGAGGCGCCGTCCAGCCGTGCGGCTTCCATCAGGCTGCGCGGCATGGTCGCGAAGTGGGCGCGCATCCAGAAGACCCCGAACGGCATGAACGCGGCGATCTCCGCAAGTGCCAGCCCCGGCACGGTGTTGGTCAGGCCGATGGCGCGCAGGTCGTAGTAGAGCGGGATGATGGTGCCCTCGGTGGGGATGGACAGGCCGAGCAGCAGATACGCGTAGAGCCTTCCCCGGCCGGGGACGTCCAGGGTCGCGAGCGCGTACCCGGCGAGGGTCGCGCACACCACCGCGGCCGGCACCACGCACAGCGCGATGACCACGCTCGACCGCAGCAGTGTGCCGAAGCCGGCCGCTGACCAGGCGCGGGAGAAGTTCTCGAAGTGCAGCCCGTCCGGCAGGGCGAAGCCGGTGAGTGGAGCGCCCGCCGGCTGGAGTGCCGCCAGCAGCAGGGAGGCGAACGGTATGAGCACGGCGGCCATGAACAGCGCGAGCACGACGGGTGCCGCCAGCCGCCCGGTGACCGCTCTGGTCGTCGAGGTCGGTGAGGTCGTCGAGGTCACGGTGCCTCCCTGGACAGCCGGTTGATGACCAGGACGGCGAGGGAGATGACCACCGTCAGCACGATCGCCAGCGCGCTGGCCACACCGACGGCGCCGCCCCCGAAGGCCAGGCGGTAGATGAGGATTCCGGGGACGACGGTGCTGTTGCCCGGGCCCCCTCCGGTCGTGATGTAGATGAGGTCGAAGCTGGACAGGGCGGCGATCACGGTGATGGACAGGGCCACCGCGAACTCCGGCCGCAGCAGCGGGACGGTGATCGCCATGAACTCGCGTACCGGGCCCGCCCCGTCCATCCGTGCCGCCTCGTAGATCTCGGGGTCGATGCGCTGGGTCCCGGACAGGAACAGCACCATGCACAGGCCCGAGACGACCCAGCTGCCGATCAGTCCGACGGCCGGCAGGGCCCAGGTGAAGCTGCCCAGCCAGGCGTCGGTGAGGCCGCCCAGGCCGATCGCCCGCAGCGCCTGGTTGAGGGTGCCGTCCTCGGCGTACACCCAGCGCCAGAGGATGCCGACCGCGACCAGCGGGATGACCTGGGGCAGGAACAGCACCGTGCGGACCAGGGTGGTGCCCCGGCGCCCGGCACGCCGGGACACGATCGCCGCCGAGACCAGCCCCAGACAGATGGGCAGGACGGAGAAGAACAGGATCAGCGCACCGGCATGCCAGGCGGCGGCGCGCAGTTGCGGGTCGGTGGCGATACGGCCGTAGTTGTCGAGGCCGACGAAGGACGGGAGGGTCACCCCGTCCCAGTCGAACAGCGAGAGATAAGCGGTGTGCAGCAGCGGCAGCACGGCGAAGAGCGTGTAGGGCAGCAGAGCCGGCAGCAGGTACAGCAACGCCACGGCCCGGCGTCGGCGGCGGCCGGACCGCGCCGCGTCCGGCCGCCTGTGCAGGGTGCTGTCCGACGCGCGCTCCACCCGGCTCTGGGCTCCGGGGGCAGGGGCGGGGCCGGTCAGTCGGCCGGCAGTCGTCATTTGTGGTAGTTCTCGAAGTCCGTCTGGAGACCGGCCAGGAACTTCTCGGCGGTGGTCTTGCCTCCGGCGAGCAACTGCAGCTGGGTGGTGAGGGTGTCACCCATCGTCGGGCTGGAGGAGTTCTGGATGAACGGCTGCAGGCCGGCGTCCTTGACGACCGTCTGCCAGCCCTTCTGGACATCGCCCAGCAGCCCGCTCTGGCTCGGCATGGCGCCCGCGTCGGGAGCCATGAAGCCCGCCTTGGCGGTGATGGCTGCGGCCTCCGCGCCCGCGGTGAAATCGAGGAACGCGGCGGCCGCGGCAGCGTTCTTCGACTTGCTGGACACGCAGTAGTACACGCCGGCGCCGGTGGTGCGTACCTTCCCGCCGGAGGTGACGGGCGGCATGTTGAAGTAGCCGGCCCCCTCCCCCAGCCCCTCGGCCACCGCCGCCGCGGCCCAGTTGCCGCTGATCCGGAAGACACCCTCGCCCTTGGCGAACGCGGCGGTGGCGTCGTTGTCGCTGACACCGTTGACCTTGGGGGTGACGTACCCCTCGTCCACCCACCGCTTGAGCGTCTCGGCCGCCTTCTCGGCCTCCGGCAGCACGATGGTGGCGCTCTGGTGGCCATAGGCCCACGCCTCGCGGTCCTTCGGGGTCAGATGGGCCGAGAGCAGCACGTTGAAGGCGTGGTTGAGGCCGCCGTCGAGGTTGCCGGCGACCAGTGCGGTCTCACCGGCCGCCTTGGCCTTGGCGAACAGGGCCTCCAACTCGTCCAGGGTGGCCGGGGGGACGGTCAGGCCCAGCTTCTGCGCCTTGGACTTGTTGTAGTAGACGCCTTCGAACGACAGGCCCGCGCCCACTCCGTACAGGTCGCCGGTGCCGACGGTCTTGCCGTCCGGGGTGAGGGTGATCTGGTCCAGGCCGGGGAACTTCTCCGCCCAGCCGTACGCCTTGCCGTACTCGCCGGCCTTGAGCAGCAGCCGTCCGGGGACGAGGTTCTGCATGCCGGAGGTGAACTGGGCGATGTCGGGGGCACTGTCGGCCGACATCGTGGTGTTGATGCTCTTGAGGTAGTCGTCCCAGCCGGTGTAGTTGCGCTTGACGGTGATGTTCGGGTGCTTCTTGCGGAAGGCCGCGATGAGGCCCGGGGTCATGGTGGTGTCGTCGGCGTCGGCGACCACCAGCGTGATCTTCTCGTCGGCCGGTATCGCCGTGGAGACGGGGCCGGTACTGCTCTTGTCGGACGACGATGCGCCGGGGGTCAGATCGCTGCACGCGGTGAGCGCCGCGGCGCCTACCACGCCGGTGGCCGTGAGGAACGTACGTCTGGACAGGGACGACTGGGACGACGGGCTGGGGCTCATGGGGTCTCCTGGGCGTGACGGGACAGGGGAGCCGGCGGCGGGCTTGCCGGCGGGGAGACGTGGTGCATGAGGCCGCGATGGTGTGCGGCGCGGCGGAGGGGGCGCGAGGAGGGTGGGAAGACGCCGTGGGCGGGCCGGGATCGCGGTGGGTCCCGCGAGCGACGGGGTTTCGACAGCTCTATGAGCTCGGTTGGTGAGCTCGACTAGTTCGATAACGCAATTGCGTTTTATAATCGGAGCGAGCCTGGCATGCGTCAAGGACTCATGGCTGGATTGTTATCGTCAGGGCGGTCCGCACCGGTCCCCGCCGGGCCGCTCCACAGGAGGTTGATCATTGGCCACGTCCAGGGACCGCTCTCCGTCCACGGCCCCCGCCGCGCAGGCGCTGTGGCCGCTCGGCGGGCTGCCGGAGCCGAACTCCCCCGGGCGCGAACTGCCCGCGGTGGTGGGCGTCGCGGACCTGCGTGCCACCAACGCAGCGGCCATCCTCGCCGCCGTCCGCTCGACCGACCCGCACCCCCGTCTCTCGACCCTGGCCGAGGCAACCAAGCTCTCCCGTCCCACCGTTGAGGCGATCGTCGAGGAACTCACGGACCGGGGCCTCATCGAGGTCGCCCCGGCCGTCTCCGCCCGTGGCCAGCGCTCGCCCGGCCGGCCGGCCCGCCGGTTCCGCTTCTGCCCGCATGCGGGCTTTGTCATCGGCGTGGATGTACGGGCCCGCTCGGTGAGCGCTTGTCTGGCCGACCTCGACGGCAATCCGGTGGCCGTCGAACGCAAGGCGGTGCGCGCCGATTTGGGCGGCCGGGCCCGGGCCCGCGCCGTGACCGCGGTAGTGCGGCGCGCGATCGACCGCTCCGGGGCCGACGCCCGGCGGGTGTGGGCCGCGACGGTGGGCACCCCCGGCCTGGTGGACCGGAGCAACACCCGTGTCCGGCAGGCCGACAACCTCAAGGGCTGGGCCGAGGCGGACATCGTCACCACCCTCCGCGACGCCCTCGGCTGCCCGGTCGCCGTGGAGAACGACGCCAACCTCGCCGCGCTCGGCGAGCAGTGGCGCGGGGTCGGTGGCGCGGCCGACGAGATGGTCTTCGTCCTGCTCGGTGAGCGCCTCGGTGCGGGTGTCATCACCGGAGGGCGCCTGCTGCGCGGACACCGCGGCGCGGCCGGTGAGATCGGCTTCATCCGCTTCCCCGGCAGCACCTCCTCGCAGCCCGGCCTCGAACCCCTGGTACCGGACGCCGTTGCCCCGGATCCTGCGGACCCTGCGCGTCGCACCGGTACCGACATCGTCCATGGCGCCGCCTCAGGGGATCCCGAAGCAGTCGCGGCCGTCACGTCGTACGGGCGGAGGCTGGCCGCCGGGATCGCCCCCGTGCTGCTGGCCCTCGACCCGGCGCTGGTTGTGCTCGGCACCAGCCTCTTCCCTGTCCCCGGCCTGCTTCCGGCGGCGGAACTCCTCCTGAGCGCCGCCGAGGAGGAGTCCGGCAGCCTCCTCGTCGACCTGCCGCAGTGGCGGCTGTCCGCCCTGGGCGACGAGGCCGTGATCACCGGCGCGGTCCGCTTCGCCCTCTCCTCCGTCGAAGAGGTGCTGCGCACCCGGCCGACCAGCCTTCCGGCCCAGGGAACTCAGCCGGCCTCCGGGCCTGAGGACGGGGACAGAAGCCCCCTGGTGACCTGAGTCGGATGGCCCAACGCCCAACGGGTCACTGGTTGCTTCTTGGGTGCGGGTGCGGGTGCGGGTGCGGGTGCGCTGTGGCTTGTCGCTCCCCCATCGCGACGGAGTCGCATATCGACACCGCCCGCGCTCCTTCCGTGGCTGTCCGTTCAGCGCCCTACGACGGTCACGCAACGGCGCCCGGAGGCTCGGGGCAACCGACACGTCATCAGGTCATCTGTCCCGGACTCTTGACTCGGTTAACCACAGTCGCGATTCTCATGACATCCGCTTGTACGAGTCATGACAGCCAGGCACTGATCTAGTCATGCCTACGCCCGTGTGTCTGGCTCATCGGCGGCGCCATCCGCCGACCGGAGATGTGAGTGATGACCAATGACTCGACAGCCACACCGCAGGCGTACCCCCATCACGCTTCTCTCGCTGCTCTTCATCGTGATGACCATGACGCTCGGCCCCACGTCCAGTTCCGCGGCCGAGACGGACTGGTGGAACCCGGTGGCGCGGCCCGCGCCGGACTCCCAGATCAATGTCACGGGCGAGCCCTTCAAGGGAACCGACTCCCAGGGGGAGGTACGGGGCCTCGTCGACGCGCACAATCACCTGTTCTCCAACGAGGCCTTCGGCGGCCGGCTCATCTGCGGCAAGCCCTTCTCCGAGAAAGGGGTCGCCGACGCCCTCAAGGACTGCCCCGAGCACTATCCCGACGGCTCGCTCGCGATCTTCGACTACATCACCCACGGCGGTGACGGCAAGCACGACCCGGTCGGCTGGCCGACGTTCAAGGACTGGCCGGCGTACGACTCGATGACCCATCAGGCGAACTACTACGCCTGGATCGAGCGCGCCTGGCGCGGCGGTCAGCGGGTCCTCGTCAACGACCTCGTCACCAACGGCATGATCTGCTCGGTCTACCCCTTCAAGGACCGCAGTTGCGACGAGATGACCTCGATCCGGCTCCAGGCGAAGCTGACGTACGACATGCAGGACCACATCGACAAGATGTACGGCGGCACCGGCAAGGGCTGGTTCCGGATCGTCACCGACAGCGCGCAGGCCCGCGAGGTCATCGAGCAGGGCAAGCTCGCCGTCATCCTGGGCGTCGAGACCTCCGAGCCGTTCGGCTGCAAGCAGGTCCTCGACATCGCGCAGTGCGACAAGGAGGACATCGACAAGGGCCTCGACGAGCTGTACGACCTGGGCGTGCGCAGCATGTTCCTGTGCCACAAGTTCGACAACGCGCTGTGCGGGGTCCGCTTCGACGAGCACGGGCTCGGTACGGCCATCAACGTCGGCCAGTTCCTGTCGACGGGCACCTTCTGGCAGACGGAGAAGTGCAAGGGCCCGCAGAAGGACAACCCGATCGGCGAGGCGCCGTCCGAGACCGAGGAGGACCTGCCGGCGGGCACCGAGGTCCCGGAGTACGACGAGGACGCGCAGTGCAACGTCCGCGGTCTCACCGGTCTCGGCGAGTACGCCGTGCGCGGCATGATGGACCGCAAGATGATGCTCGAGATCGACCACATGAGCGTCAAGGCCACCGGCCGGGTGCTCGACATCTTCGAGGCCGAGCAGTACCCGGGTGTCCTGTCCTCGCACAGCTGGATGGACCTCAACTGGACCGAGCGGGTCTACTCCCTCGGCGGCTTCGTCGCCCAGTACATGCACGGCTCCGAGGAGTTCAGCGAGGAGGCGAAGCGTACGGACGCGCTGCGTGAGAAGTACGGCGTGGGCTACGGCTACGGCACCGACTTCAACGGCATCGGAGACCACCCCGCCCCGCGCGGCGCCAACACCTCGAACCCGGTCACGTACCCCTTCAAGAGCGTCGACGGCGGCTCCGTCATCGCCAGACAGACCACCGGCGAACGCACTTGGGACTACAACACCGACGGTGGCGCCCACGCCGGCATGATCCCGGACTGGATCGAGGACATCAGGCAGGTCGGCGGCCAGGACGTCGTGGACGACCTCCTGCGGGGCGCCGAGTCGTATCTCGGCACCTGGGGAGCGTCCGAGGACCACAAGGCCGGGGTCAACCTCGCCTCGGGCTCGACCGCCTCGGCCAGTTCCTCGGAGTCGAACCCGTTCACGAGTTACGCACCCTCCAGGGCCGTGGACGGCAAGCCGGGCACCCGCTGGGCGAGCGACTGGAGCGGCGACCAGTGGCTCCGGCTCGATCTCGGGTCCGCGAGCCTCGTCAAGCGCGTCACCCTCGACTGGGAGCGTGCCTACGGGAAGGCGTACCGCATCCAGCTCTCCACCGACGGCACGAACTGGCAGTCCGTATGGTCCACCACCACCGGCGACGGCGGCCTGGACACAGCCAGGTTCACCGGCGTGCCGGCCCGCTATGTGCGCGTCCAAGGGCTCGAGCGGGGCACCGAATGGGGATACTCCCTCCGCGAAGTCGGCGTCTACAGCAACTGACGGCACCGAGTCGGTGTCCAGGGCCGCGGTCGGCCGGATCAGCTCGCCTGATCCGGCCGACCGCGGGCCGCCTTCCCCGGCGGAACACGAGAGCCGAGACACAAGGGCCGAGACACGAGAGCAAAGGGAATCCACATGGCACGGATGCCGTCGGCCGAGCGGCGCCGACAGCTCACCGAGGCCGCGATCCGTGCGATGACCCGAGACGGCGTCCCCCGGACGACGACCCGGTCCATCGCCGCCGAAGCGGGCGTGTCCCTGAGCGTCTTCCACTACTGCTTCGACTCCAAGCAGGCCCTGATCGAGTCCGTCATCGAGACGATCACCGGTCATTACGTCACGGTGGTGAAGGAAGCGATCCGGCCGAAGGCCACCCTGCGGGAGACCATCGGGGCCGGCTTCCAGGCCTACTGGGACCATGTGTCCGCCAATCCGGGCGAGCACATGCTCACGTATGAACTGACTCAGTACGCCCTGCGCCAACCCGGGTTCGAGCACCTGGCACGACGGCAGTACGAGCTGTACTCCGCCACCTACGCCGAACTCATCGAACAGCTCCGGCACAGCATGAACTTCGAACTCCGCGTACCCGTCCCCGTGTTGGCCCGCTATCTGGCCGCCATGACCGACGGCCTGACTCTGAACTTCCTCGTCCTCGGCGATGACGCGGCCTGGGCGGACATTCTCGACACGATCACCGACCACGTCGCCGGCCTCGTCCGGGACGAGGCACCCGCGGCGACCTGAACACCGGGCTCCGCCCCTGGCTGGCAGGGCCTCGGAGCCGATCGGGGGCGGGCGGGTGCCCCACGGTCATGACGTGCCGCCTCTCTCAGCCCTTCACCGCGCCGGACGTGAGCCCTTGGACGATGTGACGGCTGGCGAAGGCGAACAGCAGCATCGTGGGCAGGATGGTGAGGACCGCCGCCGCGGACATGGAGCCCCAGTCGATGTTGAAGCTGGAGATGAATCCGTTCAGGGCCGTGGGGACGGTCTTTGTGGTGTCGCTGTTCATCAGCGTCACGGACAGGAAGAGTTCGTTCCAGCAGTTGACGAAGTTGAAGATGAACGCGGCCACGATCCCGGGACGCATCACCGGCAGCAGCACCCGGAACAGCGCCCCGAACCGGGACAGGCCGTCGATCATGGCGGCCTCCTCCAGCGCGTCGGGGATGTTCTCGAAGAAGCCGCGGAGCATCACCGTGCAGAACGGGATGCAGACGGCGATGTAGACGAGGATCAGCCCGAGCCGGTTGTCGACCAGCTTGAGGTCGGTCATCAGCAGGTACAGCGGCCCCAGCGCGATGAAGGTCGGGATCATCTGGGTGACCAGGGCGGCCATCAGCAGCGCGGACTTGGTACGGAACTCGAAGCGCGCCAGTACGTACGCCGACAGCATCGAGATCGCCGTGGCGACCGCGCCCGCGACGGTCGCCACGATGAGGCTGTTGGTGAGGTAGACGCCGAAGTCGGCCTTGCCGAACAGCCCGCTGTAGTTCTCGAGCGAGAAGCGCTCGGGCCAGTAGGCGATCGGGAAGGTGAAGATGTCGCCGGGTGCCTTCAGCGACGTGATGGTGATCCAGTAGAGCGGGAAGACGGTGAAGACCAGCCACAGCCCCAGGAAGGTGAACTTGGTGGCCCGGCCGGCCGTGGACTCCTTGCCGATCACGGCTTCACCTCTCGCTTCTCGCGCGTGGCCAGAAGGAAGAAGACCGCGAACACCAGCAGCGTGGCGACCACGATGAGGCCGAGCGCGGAGGCCCTGCCGTAGTCGCCCTGCTGGGTGATCTTGATCATCCAGGTGGTCACGATGTGCGTCTCGTTGTTGGGTCCGCCGCCGGTCATTCCGAAGATCAGGTCGGGGAAGTTGAAGATCCAGATGACCCGCAGCAGCACGGTCAGCGCGAGGGTGACCCTGATGTACGGGATCGTGATCTGGAACAGCGTGCGCACCTTGCCGGCTCCGTCGAGCGCCGCCGCCTCGTACAGCTCCTCGGGGACGGACTGCAGGGCGGCCAGGATCATGATCGTGAAGAAGGTGACCCCGTACCAGACGTTGGCGACCACGACGGCGAACATCGCGGTCTTCGGGTCGGCCAGCCAGGCGACCGGCTCGTCGATCAGCCCGGCCTTCTGGAGCAGGTCGTTGACGACGCCGAACTCGCTGTTGAACAGCCAGCGGAACAGGATGCCGATGAGGAATCCGGAGATCGCCCAGGGGAAGAAGACCAGCGCCTGGTAGAGGCCGCGGAAGCGGAACTTCCGGCGCAGCCACAGGGCGAGGGCGAAGCCGATCACCAACTGGGGCACGACCGAACCGAACACCCACACGGCGGTGTTGGTGAGGACGGTGCCCCAGGCGGGGTCGGCGAAGACGTCACGGAAGTTCTTCAGGCCCACCCAGGATGTGTCGCTCAGGTCCGTCAGATTCCAGTTACGGAAGGCCATCTGGCTGCCGGCGATCATCGGGTAGTACGTGAAGACCGCCACGAAGATCGCGGCCGGGGCCATGAAGGCGGCGATGAGCAGCCCGCGCCGAGAGGTGAACTCCGGCTTGCGGCGGCCCCGTTCGGTGCCTCGGGCGGGCGGGTCTCCCCCCTTCCGGTTACGGGAGGAGCCCGCCGACGCCGTTTTCATGGTCTCCGTCGTACTTGTACTCGTACTCGAACTCGTCGTTTCGGACGCGGCCGGCATTTTGCCTAGTCCTCCTACTGCCACTTCTCGGTCCAGTACGCGTCCCAGCCGGCCAGCAGCGCCTTGGGCGTCAGCTTGCCGAGCACCATCTTCTGCACGTCGGCGTCGGCCTTCTGCTGCCACTCGGTCCACCAGGCGACGCCGCGCGGCTGACTGACGTTGAGGTACTTCTCCGGCTGCTCCGTCATGGTGACGTAACTGGACCAGGGGCCGGTCTTGTAGAACGGGTCCTCGGTGGCCGACTTGAGGATCGGCACCAGGCTGTTCTTCTTGGTGAAGGTCGTCGACGCCTCGCCCTCGGAGAGGAACTCGACCAGCTTGACGGCCTCGGCCTTGTTCTTGCTGCCGTCCGCGACGCCCCATCCGGCGGTGGCCAGCGGCTGGACGGTCTTGCCGCTGGGGCCTGCCACCAGCGGGGCGGTGTCCCACTGGTCCTTCGCGATCGCCTTGGACTCCGAGACCGTGGCGATCACTTCGGGATCCTGGAGCAGGAAGGCCGTGGAGCCGTTGGAGAAGCCCTCGACCATCTCCGGATAGCCCCAGGAGACGGACGACTTCGGGGACGCCTGCTTGAAGAGCTTGAGGTAGGTCTCCATGGCGTCGAGGGCCTCGGGCACGGAGAAGATCGTGCTGCCGTCCTTCAGCTTGAAGCCGTTGGCGGGGTCGATCTCGTCGGCGACGTACGCCTCGATGACGGCGGTGGCGTTGCCGTTGGCGTTGGCCCCGCCGCGGAAGGCGTACCCGTAGCGGCGCTTCGCCGGGTCGTGGATGGCGGAGGCCTGCTTCAGCAGCTCATCCCAGGTGGCCGGCGGCGCGCTGAAGCCGGCCTCCTTGATCAGGTCGGTGCGGTAGAAGACGCTCAGGCCGTAGAAGCCGTACGGGACGAAGTAGGTCTCGCCGTCGGCGTCCTGGGAGGCCTTGACGGCGTTCTCCGTCATGGCCTCCCAGCCCTTCCAGCCGGTGAGGTCCTTCTTCATGTCGTAGAGCCAGCCGTTGTTCGACCACGGGCCCACGGTGGTGTCCCGCACCTCGAGGGTGTCCACGCCACTGCCGGACTGGAGCATCTGCTGGATCTTCTGGTCGGCCTGCTCGGTGGGCGGCGAGACCAGATTGACCTTGATCTTGGGGTTCTGCTCTTCGAAGTCCGCTATGAGGTCCTTCAGCAGATCCGTGCGGGCGGGGTTCGTCAGGCTCTCGACCATGTTGAGGGTGACCGTTCCGCCACCACCACCGCCGCTCATGGCGGAGCAGCCGGTCAGTACCATCGTGGCGGCTGTGCCGAGGGCGAGAGCTGCCGTCCTTCTTCTCATCGTGCCGACCTCTTCCTGGGATACGGCCGCGCTGGCAGCGGCATCGGGGACGGGGGTTGGAGGGGTCGCGCCGCCTACGACGCGCCGGGCTGTTCGCGGGCCGCGCGGGCCCACTCGCAAAGGACGGGGACGCAGTCCTCGGCGAAGTACTCGTAGTCTGCGGCGGTGTTGTAGACGTGCGCGGACAGCCGCAGATAACCGGTGCCGCCGAAGCTGGTGAAGGCCGTCTCCACGCCCAGTTCCCGGGCGGCCCGGTCGCGCAGCGCGTCGGCCTCGACGCGGCTGGCGCCCAGTCCCGCCGGCACTCGCACCAGACGCATTCCGGGCACGGGCATGCCCACGTCGACGGCGCTGGGTTCGCCGGTGAGCTCGGCGAAGGCGGCGCCGACGACGCGCTCGGCGTAGCCGACCAGGTCGTCCATGTACTGGCGGGCGGTCCCCCAGCCCCAGGTGCGCTCGATGAGGTCCAGCGCCGTCGGCGCCGCCAGATAGCTGGTGAGGTCCACCGTTCCCTGCTGGTCGAAGCGGTCGGGATACGGATCGGCGGCGCCCCACGAGTCGATCAGGGGGTAGAGCTGCTCGCGCCGCGGGCCGCGGGCGACCAGCGCGGCGGTGCCGCGCGGTGCGCAGCCCCACTTGTGCAGGTTTCCGGCCCAGAAGTCGCACGTCATACCGTCCAGGGGGGCGGCGATCAGACCGGGGGCGTGGGCGCCGTCGACGAGCAGCGGGATGTCGCGCCGCCGGGCCTCCGCGCCGATCCGCTCCACTGGCATCCGGCGTGCGGTCGCCGAGGTGATGTGGTCGAGGACGATGAGATCTGTGGCCTCGCCGATCTCGGCTGCCACGGCCTCGTACGCCAGCTCCTCATCCGCGTCCAGCGGCACCCGGGCGGTGCGGACCCGGCCGCCCCAGCGGCGTGCCAACCGTTCGGCGCCCATGGTCACAGCCCCGTAGCCGTGATCGGTGACGACGATCTCGCCACCGCGGCGGCGGGAGAGGCCGGCGAACACGACGCTGGCACCGGCACTCGCGTTCGGCACCAGGGCGAGGTCGTCCGGGGCGACCCGCAGGAAGGCGGCGAGTTCGACCCGGGTGGCGGCGATCCGCTGCGGCAGCGCCGGGAACCACACCACCGGGGAGCGGTCCATTTCCGCACGCAGCTGGTTCTGCCGCTCCTGCGCCACCGAGGGGACCGCCCCGAACGAGCCGTGGTTCAGGTGCTTCATCGCGGGGTCCAGCGACCACGCCCGGGCGGCGGGCCGGCCGTCGGCCAGCAGGAGGGGGCGCGGGGCGGTGGTGACCTCGGTCTCGCTCACATCACTCCATATCTGCCCGGCCTGAGTGGCCCGAGACATCAGACAGTGCCTAGCCTTTTTCCATAGACGTATGATGACTCGGCATCCTGGCATGGCACTTTCGCGCCTGCAAGGCTCCTGCAGGGGAAAGTCATCAGATGAATCCTGGCCGATACATACAAGACATCTGATGACTCGGTACAGTGCACAAGGGCTTCGGTGATGCCGCCGGTCCGTCAGGGAGGAGTCGAATGTCCGCAGTCGACAAGGCGTTTCACGGCCTACGACACATGATCGCGACGGGACGTCTGGGGGCGGGCGAGCGCATCCCGCCCGAGGCCGAGCTCGGTGAGGAACTCGGCGTCTCGCGGGGATCGTTGCGTGAGGCCGTACGGATGCTCGCGGCCCTGGGAGTGGTCGAACCGCGACACGGCTCCGGCACCTACGTCTCCCAGCTCAGGCCGGAGGACATCATCGGCAGCCTCTCGCTGACCCTCGAACTCCTGCCGCTGCCCGGCCTGTTGGAGGTGTACGAGATCCGGCGGGTCCTGGAGGCCCATGTCGCGGCCAAGGCCGCCGCGCGCCGAACCCCCGAGACCGTGCGGACGCTCTTCTCACTCATCGAGGCCATGGAGGCCACCGACGACCCCGCCGAGGCCTCGGAGCTCGACCACCGCTTCCACGCGGAGATCGCCCGGGCCGCCGAAAACCCCACCCTCGCCTCCCTGCTCGCGGTCTTCCGCGCCCGCTCCCGCAAGTACCAGGTCTTCACCCTCCCTGAGGGCCCCGAGCTGCGGCGCAAGAGCGACGCGGACCACCGCGTATTGGCCACCGCGATCGCCGACCGCGACCCTGGCTCCGCCGCGGGCGCTGCCGAGGCCCACGTCACCCAGACGGAACGGTGGCTGCGTGCCTTCATGCCTCCGGTGGAGGAGGGCGCCCAAGGCCGGGAGAAGAGCGGCGAGGCTGACGGCGCCCTGAGCTGATGGCACTCGGCCGTCGGCAGGCGGTACCCCGCGGCGCCCGCCACGGGGCGGGCCGGCCGGAGGGAATCGACGCGACAAAGCGCGTTCGCGGTGAACCGGATCGACTGCCGGGCATCCTTGCGCGACTTGAGCTTCGGTTCGCCCAGCCTGGGGCCCTTGCGCTGCCCTTTGAGCGAGGCGAAGAAGTTGCGGTAGGCGGCCTCGGCATCGCGCAGGGACTGCTGCAGCGCCACCGCGGAGACCTCTCCCAGCCAGGCACCTGTTTCAGAACCGGTGATCTGTGACGTCCCGTGACTGGTGGACCGGTCGGTGGGGCCGGGCGTCGCGGGGCCGGAACTCGGGGCCGTCGTCACCGAACTGCCGGTGTCGGGTCATCGAGCGGTGAGGACGTGCGCCCACGGCTCATCGATGTCGGCCAGACCCAGCACGGCGACCACGTTGTCGAGCATTCCGGCGCCGAACCAGCGCCGCACGGCGTCGTCGTCGCCCAGCAGCTGCCGAACGGTGTCAACCTGCTTGGCGTAGCACCGCCGCACGGCCTGTCCCACTAGCGGCTCGCCGGCGGCACAGTTCGCGTGCATGAGGAAGCGCAGGATGCTCCGGTCCGCGACGAGCGCGGCGTAGGCGCCGCGCGCCGCATCCAACGCCGCCTCGGGCGCCGGCCCGGCCCCACCCGACGCCGGCGAGTGAGCGACCAGCGTGTCGGTCATGACGACGGACACGTGGTCGACCACCGCCGCGAACAACGCTTCCTTGTTCGGGTACAGGCGATAGAGATACGGCTGAGAGATGCCGACCCACTCGGCTATCTCGTGCGTCGTCGTACCGTAGAAACCCTTTTGCGCGAAGCAATCGACCGCGGCGGCCATGATGGCCCGACGTCGTTCGTCGCTCTTCGTGCTAGTACCGGCGGCAGGCATGGGCGTCAGTTCAACACGGCTTCCTGTCAGGCTCCAAAAGTGACGCTGCGGTCGGCCTCGGCCGGCACCTCGGAGGGTGTGAGGGCCTCGATCGCGACCAGCGGGTTCCAGTAGTCCAGGTAGTGGGTGATGCGTGCGTCGTCATCGGTGCGGACGACGGAGATGCATGCCTGCTCGTACGGCTTGCCGGTCGGCAGTGCCGTGCCCGTCGAGCGGAATTCGGCGACCACGAGACTCGGATCGACCGTGTCGTGGAATACCAGGTCGACGAACTTGACGTCAAAGGTCTCGGGGAAGCCGCTCATGTGGGCGAGCAGGGCGTCTCGTCCCGTGACCTGCTTCGGCACGCCGTCCGGGGCGTACGGGAACTCGAGCACCGCGTCCGGGGTGAAAAGCTTCACCCACTCCTCGGTGTGTCCTGCAGCGGTGAGGCGCAGGTGCTCGGCCACGGCGTACCGGGCAGCGGCGCGGCGGCTGGCGTCGTCCTTCTTGGCTGTCATATCCCCTCCTACGTTAGTGGTCGACCTATAACCTACCACGCAGTAGCCGTTGCGGGCAGTCGAGCAGGAGGTAACGCCAGGGGATCCCGGTCCGGTTCACGTAGAGGATGGCGTCCAGAAAACGCCCCTCGGCGGCGGGCGGCGGCCCGGTGCTATCGGCACCCGTCACGCAGTGTCACAGATCACCGGTTCTGACACAGCTGGCGATACGGCGGCACTACGTGCCGCGCTCAGCGAACGATCGGCCTGCTCAGCGGTGGTTCTTCCGCTTTGTTTCCCCGCCGTCCTTGCCGTATGTCACCCAACTGTAGTTCTTCGACTGCTCGGCGACGGTGTGGTCACGGGTGGGAACCAGGGCTCCGTCCACGATCAGCACGGTGTCCTTGCGGAACCGCTTGCGCGGCTGGAGCGCGAGTGCCGGCACTAGGTGGTCGATGATGCGGTTGGCCGCCGACTTCGAGATGCCGAACAGCGGGGCGAGCTGTCGCAGGGTCAGGTTCACGCGCCCATACGCGGCGACCAGCAGAATCCGGTCCTCCAGCGGCAGGCTCCACGGTCGGCCCTTGCGGACCGGATCCGCGCCCGCGCGTCGTAACTCGATGATGAGCTTGCTGAACTGACGCGGGCTCAGCCCGGTGAAACGGGGCTGTCCATGACGGCTCGCACGCCGTGATTACACCAGCCACAGCGAGATCGTCTCAAAGATCGACGGCATGGCACGATGGCCGCCATGGCAGGTCAGGTCTGGGTGTCACTCATATCGTTGGGCGGCGTCGTCCTCGGCGGCTTGTTGTCCTACCTTGTCCAGCACAGGACTCAGCTCTCGGCGGAACGTGCGGAACAGCAACGGCAGCAGAGCGCCTTGTCGGAGGCCCGGCGCGCGGAACGGCTCGCGCTGCTGGAGCGGTTCATTGAGGTGGGGGCCGAGGCCGAACGCTCCGCCTTCAGTCGGCCTTCCGAGTGGGAGGACACCGACGCCTGGTTCCTCACGACCCATGACGTCATGAACAGGCTGTGGGTCGCGGAGCGGCTCATCCGTATCCAGTTCCCCCTGCCCGTGCACGACGCGGCACGCGCTTACTTCCTTGACCTCAACCGGACGGTGTGGGAAGGCTTGCCTGACGGCGAGAGCGTGCGGGACTACCTGGAGGGCAACCGGCTGGCCTTTCTGGACGCGGCCCGCGCGGTCATGGGGTAGCGCACCGCCGACCCCGGAGATCTTTTACGGGACAGCCTTTTTAGCCAGTTTCGGGCGCTTCTCCGACGACCCACCATTCGTCGACATCTGCTTCGTCCAGCATTCGGTCCAGGTCATCCACGCGACGGCCTACTTGGCTTTCCAGTGATGTTTCGGGGAGACTTGCGCGCTGATGGCGAGAGGCATGCCAGTATTCACGGAACCAATGGTTCTGCAGCATGGTCCGCACCCTGCCGTAGAATTCGTCCCACGGCATTACTCCGATACTGTAGGCGAAAAAAGCGTTCCTGTATTGCACGTCGGCTACGATAATCCTGCGACGCTCTTCGGACGAAAAAGATCCGTCGTAGGTATCGATCGCATCTGCCACATCATCGTTTTCTACAGCCTTGAGCAACAGGTCGATGTCGTGATCATGAACCAGTTGACCATAACGGTCAACGTCCTGGTCTTTTTGTTGCCGTCGGTCTTTCTCTCGCGTGTGCTCCAATGTGCGGTGCGTGAACCAAACGCCGGTCCCTGCGATGGCAGCTGCTGCCAGAGCGACGAGCGAGGTGCGGAAGCCGGTGATGACAGTGCCGGCGGACGATGACAGGTTGCCGTTCTTGTCGCGCAGGTAGGGATCGTCGAGGATCCAAGGTCCCCAGAGGACCGCAGCGACGATCAGCACCACCAGAGCTGCGCCGCCTACCCAGATGGCCAGTCGACGCGGCCTCTTTCCCTTCACGTCTTCAAGCATGTTGCCCTCGGCTTCAGTGACCTTCGCAAACAGTGAGCCTGACGTTCTGCTCCCGCTGATATGGGTGCGCTGTTCCTAGGTTTGGGGCCCTTGTACGCAACATGTCCAGTCAGGGTCCGATGATGCCGCCAACTCCGTTATTCAGAGGTGGAGTTGAGGTTTCCGCCTATGCCCAACTCGGGAGGCTCGACACGTCACAGCTCGAGCCGATCTCCGCCGACGCGAAGGGCGAACTCGGCCACAGCCCGCACGGGTTCAACCTGGACGAGGTGCTGTCACAGGCGGACGGCTCCCTGTGGGAAGCGATGACCACCGCGGCCGGCGCCCGCCTCCAGGAGCTGCTGTTCGCCACCACGACGGAAACCAACGAGGCCGGTTCGTTCGGCGCGGACCTGATCGACGAGGCCGAGCGTGTCCAGGAGGACCCGATACGAGCGCATGACCGCGCCGATGACCGAGCTCAGGCGCATGCTCAAGGCCCGCGAGCTGAAGACGTACGGCAACCCGGTCGCCCGCTGGATGGCCGACAACCTCGAAGCCAAGCACCCCACCGACGACCCCGACCGCGTACGCCCGGTCAAGCCCGGCCGGAAGACGTCCGGCAAACGGATCGACGGCATGCCCGCCCAGGGCTCCGCGATCGACGGGTCGCTGGCCGTCGACGACGGCGCTGTCGCCGACATCTTCTGCCCCAGAGCAAGGAGTGCTTACCGCTGGCGTGATCACCACTGAAAGCCGTTGAGAGCGTCCCGGGAGGCCGTCTCACGCCTTCCGGCTGACCGCGGCCCTTCTGAGAGCCAAGACCGCAAACACCAGGGACAGCACGCCCGAGGCGAAGAACAGAGGCTCGACCCACCAGGCGTTCCCGCCAGTGATCGTGCCGTTTTCGGCCATGCACGCCACCTCCGGCGGGAACAGACTTCTGCGCACATCGCCGCAGAAGTTGGGTAAGTCGTCGTTGATCACATACGCCTTGCCCCAGCTCATAAACCAGTTGATGAGGAAGACGGAAATCGAGGCGACGAAGGCGCCCCACAGCTGGTTCTGACGATCCGGCACCGAATGTGAGTTCGACATGTGTCCTGTCATGAACAGGGAGCGTACGCGAGTGCCCCGTCGCTCCGGCCCCGGCGCGGATGCGGACCCCCTAAGGCTTGTCCCGTAAATGATCTACGACGTGTTGGTTGACCTGCCTGTTCTTCGTCAACCGGCGAGGGTGAGGTTGTGGAGGCGGGCGATGCCGAGCATGGCGTGGTGGACGCCGTCGCCTTTGAGGCGGCAGTCGCGGAGGATCTTCCAGGTCTTCATGCGGGCGAAGGTGT
>NZ_JAAKZX010000122.1 GCF_011045025.1 Streptomyces ureilyticus | reverse complement strand
GCTGGGGGAGTTTGAGGACCGGGGGCCCGGGGGCTGGCCCCCGAATCGGGGTCCGGGGCGGAGCCCCGAAGGGGGTCTGGGGGCGTAGCCCTCAGCGGGGTCCAGGGGCGGAGCCCCTTGGTATGGGACGGGTAAGGGCGGCGGGGGCGGCCCACCTATTTTGCGCAGATGTAATGCTTTTGCGGGACTGCGCAAAGCCCGCCGCAGTGTTTACGTGGTGTCGGACTTTCGGGATCCATCATCACGGAGGTGTGCGCCATGCAGGACGCCGCACTGCGGCTCAAGACTCTCCTCGAACAGCTGCTGGGGGCCCCGCTCCCGGTGCGTCTGCGCGCCTGGGACGGTTCGGAAGCGGGTCCGCCGGGTGCCCCCGCCCTCGTCGTACGCAATCGCCGTGCCCTGCGCCGACTGCTGTGGAAGCCGGGAGAGTTGGGGCTCGCCCGGGCCTGGGTCGCCGGCGATCTGACCGTGGACGGCGATCTCTACACCGCCCTCGACCTGATCTCGGGGCACGTGTGGGAGCGCGGCGAGGACGCCAAGGGCCTCGGCGAGACGCTCCGCGATCCCGAGGCACGGGCCGCCGTACGCGGGCTCGTGAGGATGGCGTGGCCCCCGCTGCCGCCCGCCCCGCCCCCGGAGGAAGTGCGCCGCCGCTCCCATCTGCACACCAAGCGCACCGACAGACGAGCCATCAGCCACCACTACGACGTCGGCAACGACTTCTACGAGATCGTCCTCGGACCGTCCATGGTCTACTCGTGCGCGTACTGGCCCACCCCGGACGCCACCCTCGAGGACGCCCAGCGCGACAAGCTCGAACTCATCGCCCGCAAGCTGGACTTGAAGCCGGGCGGCCGGCTGCTCGACGTCGGCTGCGGCTGGGGCTCGATGGCCATCCACGCCGCTCGCGAGCACGGCGTGAGCGTCGTCGGCGTCACGCTGTCGCACGAGCAGGCCGCGTACGCCCGTAAGCGCGTCGCCGACGAAGGGCTCACCGACCGCGTCGAGATCCGCGTCCAGGACTACCGTGACGTCGCGGACGGTCCGTACGACGCGATCTCCTCCGTAGGCATGGCCGAACACGTCGGCAGCGAACGGTATCTGGAGTACGCGCGCACCCTGTTCGCCCTGCTCAAGCCGGGCGGTCGGCTCCTGAACCACCAGATCGGACGTCGTCCGCGGCGCGACGAATCGGCGTACGAGGTGGACGAGTTCATCGACGCGTACGTCTTCCCGGACGGCGAGCTCGCGCCCATCGGCAGCACCGTCACGCAGCTCGAGAGCGCCGGGTTCGAGGTGCGGGACGTCGAGTCGATCCGCGAGCACTACGCGCTCACCCTGCGCCACTGGGTCGCCAACCTGGAGGCCGACTGGCCGCTCGCGGTCCGCCTCACGAGCCCCGGCCGCGCCCGCGTCTGGCGCCTCTACATGGCCGCCTCCGCCGTCGCCTTCGAACGCAACCGCATCGGTGTGAACCAGGTCCTCGCCGTGCGAACCCCCGGATCAGGCGCGTCCGGGATGCCGCTGCGGGCGCGTACCTGGGGCTGACACGCCGAGGGCCCCGTTCCCTCCCGGGAACGGGGCCCTTGCGCGCGTACGGCTATTCCGTCTTGATCGCGTTCAGCATGTTCAGCCTCGCGGCGTTGCGGGCCGGCCACAGCGCGGCCAGGACGCCCACCAGACCGGCCAGCACCAGGAAGATCCCGATCCGGTCCCAGGGCACGACCAGCGCGTAGCCCGGGATCGCCTCCGCGATGGTCTCGCCGATCGCCCAGCCGAGGAACGAGCCGAGACCGATGCCGACCACCGCGCCGAACACCGAGATGACCACGGCCTCCAGCCGGACCATCCGCTTCACCCGGCGCCGGTCGAGACCGATCGCCCGCAGCATGCCGATCTCCTGCTGCCGTTCGAAGACCGACATCGCGAGGGTGTTGACCACGCCCAGCACCGCGATGATCAGGGCCATCGCCAGTAGGCCGTACATGATGTTCAGCATCGTGTTGATGGCGCCGCCGAACTCGTTGCGGATGTCCTGCTTGTCCATGACCGTCATCGCGGGGTTGTCGCCCAGCGCGTCGATGAGGACCTTCTCGTTCGCAGAGGTCTGGCCGCCGTCGACCTTCACGAAGATCTGCGGGATGTACGGCTTCACCTCGTGCGGGTTCACGATCTTGGTGTCGATGAGCACGGGGGAGAGGAACTCGCTGTCCTTGTAGACGGCGCCGACCGTCAGTGTGGCCTTCTTCTCGTCGGCGAAGGTGACGGAGAGGCTGTCGCCGGGCTTCCAGCCCTTGCTCTTGGCCGTCTTCTCCGCGACCGCGACCTGGCCCTTCGCGAGCGAGTCGACGTTGCCGGCGACGACGTCGACGTTCAGGACCTGCTCGATGTCGCCCGGTGTGACCGCCGAAGCGGACACGTAGTCGTCATCGACCTGGAAGTAGGCGTCCTGCTGCGGTGATACCGCGGATACGCCCTTGGCCTTCTCCAGAGCCGCCAGCGCGGACTGGTCGAGGTCCCCGCCGTTCGCCATCGAGACCATGTAGTCGGCCTTGATGTTGTCCGTGGTCATCTTGTCGATGGCCGTGCCGACCGTGATACCGATCACTGAAAGGCCGGTCACCAGCGTCAGTCCGATGGCCAGCGCGGAGGCGGTGGCTCCGGTACGGCGCGGATTGCGGACCGCGTTCTGGCCGGCCAGCTTGCCGGACACCCCGAACGGGCCGACCAGCAGCGGACGGACGAGCGCGATCACGGGCCGGGACAGCAGCGGGATCAGGATGATCACACCGACCAGCGCGAAGAACGCGCCCGCCCCGATGTACGTCCGGCCGTCGCCGCCGCCGGTCGAGGCACCCAGCACGATCCCGGCCGCGCCGAGGCCGGTGATGGCCGTACCGATGGAGTTGCGCACCACCAGCGATTTGGTGGTCGCCACCGCGTGGACGCTGCTCATGGCAGCCACCGGCGGGATCTTCGCGGCCCGACGGCCGGGCAGCCAGGCGGCGAACATCGTGATCAGCACACCGACACCGATCGCGGCGAGCACCGGTGTGGCGGACAGGATCAGCGGGCCGTCCGGAACCTTCATCTCGAACGCGGCCATTCCGGACCGCAGACCGACCGCGAGACCGATGCCCAGAGCGAAGCCGATCACCGAGGCGACCAGTCCCACCACCGCGGCCTCGGCGAGCACCGAGCGGGTGATCTGCTTGCGCGATGCGCCGACGGCGCGCATCAGGGCGATCTCCTTCGTGCGCTGGGCGACCAGCATCGTGAAGGTGTTGGAGATCAGGAAGATCCCGACGAACAGCGCGATGCCCGCGAAGCCGAGCAGGATCTGCTTGAGCGAGTCCAGACCCTGTTCGATGTTCTTGGCCTGCTCGTCCGCGAGCGCCTGGCCGGTCTGGGCCACGGCCGTGTCGGGCAGCAGCGGCTTGACCGCGTCCAGGATCTTCGCGTCGGACGCGCCGGCGGCGGTGACGGTGACGCTCTCGAAGTAGCCCGGCTTGAGGTACTGCTTCTGGGCGACCGCGGTGTCGAAGAGGACGAGGCTGCCGCCGGCGTTCACGGCGCCGTCCTCGGTGGTGAACACACCGCTGAGGGTGTACTCCTTCACCGGTCCGTTGGTCGCGACCCGCACTCGGTCGCCGACCTTGTACTCGCCCTTGGTCGCGGATTCCTCGTCCAGGGCGATCTGATCGTCCTTCACCGGGCCCGAGCCGTCGGTGAACGTGTAGGCCCTGTCCTTGCCGTCCTTGCCGGGGGCGAAGTTGGAGCCCTTGTTGGACCAGCCGACGCCGATCAGCTTCCCGTCGGGGTCGGCGACTCCGGCGAAGCCCTCGACTCGGCCGTCCACGCCGGCGACGCCGTCCACGGCGGAGATCTTGTCGAGGGTCTTACGGGAGAGGCCGGGTTCTTCCTTGGGGTCGTCCGGGTTGGCGTGCGAGGTGACGGAGACCGCGACGTTGTCGTAGCTCTTCGCCGACTGGTTGCGGAAGGCGTTGGAGAGGGTGTCGGCGAAGACCAGGGTGCCGGACACGAACGCCACGCCGAGCATCACGGCGAGCACGGTCATCAACAACCTGGCTTTGTGCGCGAGCACGTTGCGCAAGGCAGTACGGAACATGGTGTCTTCTCAGTCCAGGAGAGGGGAGGGAGAACAGGCTGGTGGGCGACTAGGGCCGTATGCCGGTGGCCAACCGCGGGCAGAGCGCGCCCTTTCCAGCGGGCGCCAAGGGGAGCGCCCCTTCAAGGGCGCGGGGCTGTATCGATGTGCGGCTCCGCCGCGATGGGGGTCCCCCGCTCGAGCGAAGCCGAGAGTGGGGGAGCAGCCGCGAGTGGGGGAGCGACCAGCCCCCACCGGGCCGCACCCGAGACACGACCCGGGGGCTTGGGGTGCAGCCCCAACTACCGCACAACCAGCAGCGTCAGCTGGTGCGGCCCTTGGCATCGAACTGCTTCATCCGGTCCAGCACCGAATCCGCCGTAGGCCCATACACCTCATCGACGATCCGCCCGTCCGCGAGGAACACGACCCGGTCGGCGTACGCCGCGGCCACCGGGTCATGGGTGACCATCACCACGGTCTGCCCCAACTCCCGTACGGAGTTCCGCAGGAACCCGAGCACCTCCGCCCCCGACCGCGAGTCAAGGTTCCCGGTCGGCTCGTCGCCGAAGATGATCTCCGGCTTGGAGGCGAGCGCCCGAGCCACGGCGACCCGCTGCTGCTGGCCGCCGGACAGTTGGGTGGGCCGGTGGGAGAGACGGTCGGCAAGCCCCACCATCCCGATCACCGAGTTCAGCCACTGCTTGTCGGCCTTGCGGCCCGCGATGTCCATCGGAAGGGTGATGTTCTCCAGAGCCGTCAACGTCGGCAGCAGGTTGAACGCCTGGAAGATGAACCCGATCTTGTCCCGCCGAAGCTTCGTCAGCTGCTTGTCCTTGAGAGAGCCGAGCTCCGTGTCACCGATCCGCACGGAGCCGGACGAGAACGAGTCCAGGCCCGCCACACAATGCATCAGCGTGGACTTGCCGGACCCGGAAGGACCCATGATCGCGGTGAGTTCGGCCTGCCGGAAGTCGACGGAGACCCGGTCCAGGGCGACCACCTGGGTCTCGCCCTGTCCGTAGACCTTCGACAAATCCGAGGCGCGCGCGGCCACGGCGGTGGCGGGTCCGGCGAAGGGAGTGGTGGTGGTCACGGGTCAGTGCTCCTGTCGGTACGACGACGGGTGGGGAACGTGGCTTCCATCGTCGTGGCCGATCACCGCCGTGTAGTCACCCGCTGTTCCAGTTCTGAAGGGAGACTTCGGTCGGACCGTACGCACCCGTGTCATACCTGGGGATGACCCCTGCCCCTGACAGCGCCCCGGCCGGGGCATCGGTGACGGTTCGTCGGATGACCCTCGTTCGGGCGGTGAATTCACGTCATTCCCCGTGTGCCGCGGGGGCCCTGTGAAAGGGCTCGTGGCAAGTGCCGATCGCCCGTACGGTGGGCTGATGCACCCTCAGACGTCAATAAAATAAGACAACATCGAGCCGACCGTCCGCTGTTCGGGCGATGCGCCCCGATAGGCTCGGAACCTCAAAATGCGGAGCCAATGGCCTGCCCGGATGGTGGAATGCAGACACGGCGAGCTTAGACCTCGCTGCCCCTACGCGGGCGTGCCGGTTCAAGTCCGGCTCCGGGCACCACCGACCCTCCCGCGGGCCCGCGTTTCCCTGCATCGTGCATTGAAGACTTCACACCACGCACCCGTTGACAGCGGCCGTACGCCGTCGGAGACTCACGTTCAGAAGAATAGTGAAATAAATTTCACTATGCGAACAACACACTAACACCACCGCACGAACAGCGCGAAGGGGCGTGCCGATGCGTACCACCGTCGGGATCATCGGGGCCGGACCGGCCGGACTGCTGCTGGCGCGGCTGCTGCACAACGCGGGGATCGACTCGGTCGTCCTGGAGAGCCGCGACCGCGCGTATGTCGAGCACCGCCAGCGGGCCGGAATCCTGGAGCAGGGCACGGTCGACGTGCTGCGCGCGGCCGGCGCCGGTGAGCGCATGGACCGCGAGGGGCTGCGGCACGACGGGATCGAGCTGCGGTTCGCGAAGAGGCGCCACCGTGTCGACTTCCCCGGGCTCACGGGCGGCCGGTCGGTGATGGTGTACGCGCAGACGGAGGTCTGCAAGGACCTCATCGCCCTCCAGCTCAAGGAGGGCGGCCCGCTGTTGTTCGAGGCGGAGGCGCTGGCCGTGGAGGGGGCGGACAGCGAAAGCCCGCGCGTGCGCTTCCGGCACGAAGGGCGCGAGGACGTCCTGGAGTGCGACTACGTCGTCGGCTGCGACGGCTTCTGGGGCGTGGCTCGCAAGGCGATCCCCGAGGAGCTCACGCAGGTCTTCGAGCGGACGTACCCCTTCGGCTGGCTCGGCATCCTCGCCGACGTACCGCCCTCGCACGACGAACTCGTCTACGCCCACCACGACCGCGGCTTCGCCCTGCTGAGCATGCGCTCCCCACAGGTCTCCCGCCTCTACCTCCAAGTGCCCGAGGGTACGGAAGCCGAGGAGTGGGGCGACGAGGCGATCTGGGACGAGCTGGAGCGCCGCTTCGAGACGGCCGACGACTGGAAGCTCGAGCGGGGCCCGATCACGCAGAAGTCCGTGACGCCGATGCGCTCCTACGTCCACGAGCCGATGCGCCACGGACGGCTCTTCCTCGCCGGGGACGCCGCCCACATCGTGCCGCCCACGGGAGCGAAGGGCCTGAACCTCGCCGTCGGCGACGTCGTCACCTTCGCGCGGGCGCTCGTCCACCTGGAGGAGACGGGTTCGGCCGAGCGCCTCGACGCCTACTCCGAGACCTGTCTGCGCCGCGTCTGGCAGGCCGAGCGCTTCTCGTACGCCATGACGACCCTGCTGCACCGCATGCCCGACGCGACCCCCTTCGAGGACCGCATCCAGCTCGCCCGCCTCGACCGGATCACCGCCGCTCGCTCGGCCGAACAGGACCTCGCCGAGTCCTACACGGGCTTCCCGCTGGAGTGACCCGGTCGCCGCACCACGATCGAGGGAACCGGAAGAGGCCGTACCGGCGTTGTAACGGTGCCGGGAATGCTGGATTGAACACTGGCGTTCCCGGTCACAACAGAGGAAAGATCCTCCCCAAGCACTAGAGGCATTCCTTTGCCTACCCATTACTCTTGAGCCCAGAGCCACGCAGGGTGGCCATGGAGGAGTGAAATGAGGAGCAGCAACCCGGTCTTCTCGCGACGGGGGTTCAGCCGCGACAACGGCTATGCGGGCTTCAACGCCCAGCCGCAGGCCGGGGGCCCCGCTGTCGGTACGCAGGGGAACCCGTACGCACAGGGCTCTCCGCACGCCCCGCAGGGCGGCAACCCGTACGCGCAGAATCCGTACGCCCAGAACCCCTACGCCCCGCAGGACGTCCAGCACGGCGCCCCGCCGCAGGCCCCGCCCGCCGCCGACCGCATGACGATGGACGACGTGGTCGCCCGTTCGGCCATGACGCTCGGCACGGTCGTCGTCGGCGCGGTGCTCGCCTGGGCCCTGCTGCCGGTCTCGCCGAGCAGCTGGGGCCTGGCCATCGGCGCCGCGCTCATCGCGATGGTGCTGGCCCTGGTCCAGGTGTTCAAGCGCAAGGCCTCGCCCGCGCTGATCCTGGGATACGCCGCCTTCGAGGGCGTCTTCCTCGGCGTGATCAGCGAGATGTTCAACAGCCGCTGGTCGGGCGCGCCCTTCCAGGCGGTGCTCGGCACCATGGCGATCGCCGGCGCCACCCTTCTCGTCTACCGAGCGGGCTGGATCCGCGTGACCGCCAGGTACGCGCGCATCGGCATGACGATCGCCATCGGCTTCGTGCTCATCATGGCGGTCAACCTGTTGCTGGTCGTGTTCGGCATCGCGCCGGACGGCGGACTGCGGAGCATGGGCCCGCTGGGCGCGATCGTCGGCATCCTGGCGCTCGTCCTGGGCGCGTTCTTCCTGACGCTCGACTTCAAGCAGATCGAGGACGGCGTCGCCTACGGTGCTCCGCGCCAGGAGTCCTGGCTGGCCGCCTTCGGCCTGACCATGACCCTCGTGTGGATCTACATCGAGATGCTGCGCCTGGTCGCCATCTTCAGCGGCGACGACTAGCAGGGCCGTGCCGTCCGGACCACCACCGGGCGATAGCGGCTGAAGGGCCCGTGAACCTCCGGTTCACGGGCCCTTCGTCGTTGTTCTCCCTGGTGCGCGCCTCAAAGCAGTTTGCGCGCGGCCCTCCTCAGGTCGTACTCGTGAATGATCGCTTTGGCGTGGCCGTATGCGAGGTCGTGCTCGGCACGGAGCCAGCTGACCTTCTCCTCGAAGCGGAAGAGAGCGGGGCCTTCGTCGACGGTGCGCAGCCAGTCGGACACTTCACGACCGGTGCAATGGGGGATGCGGGCGAGCATGTTGCGGTGGGTCTCCTCGGAGAAGACTTGGGACATCGGCGCCTCCGGACGCATGGGATGTAAGCCGGTCCTTCAAGTCACGGTGCCTGAGCGTTCGCGTGTTGGCAACAGTCCGGTTAAGGCGCGTAGTCTCGCGGCGTGCTGGATACCACCCCCCTGACCCAAGCCGTGGACCATTTCGCCGACCGGCTGCGGGCCGCTCCGCAGAGCCGGCTCCAGAGGGGCGCGGCGGCCGAAGCGCTGGGCCTGGCAAGGGAATTGGCACTACGTGCCCAGCGGCTCGAGGACCCTCAGGGGCCGCTGCGGGAGATGCCCGACGCGGGGATGTTCGCCGCGGCCGACCAGATCATGGTCGCCGGGCACGATCTGGCCGTCGTACTGGGATCCGAGGAGGAGCTCGCGGAGGCGTTGCGGCTCGTCGAGGAGGCGCAGAAACGCGCCGGGGTGTAGTTATCCGCTCCCGGCGCGTGTGGGTCTCGTGGGGCTCACAGACCCTTACAGCGACTACAGCGACGCTATGACCCGGTCCGCGAGTATGTAGACGTTCTCTTCCCCGCAGGCGAAGGTCAGCGCGTACGCCCCCGAAATCCCCGAGCCGCCGAGGAGGACCGGAGTCTCGCCGTCCTGGAGGGCGGCGGCCAGCTGCTCGGAGGTCTCGCGGTGGCCGGGGGTCATGCAGAGCGTGGTGCCGTTGGCGAAGACGTAGACGTCGAGGGTGCCCAGCGGACCGGGGCGGACGTCGGTCAGTTCCGTACGGGACTCCGCCAGGTCCTCCAGGCAGGCGACCGTACGCTCGTGATCGTTCACGACCGGCGACTGGACCGGTACGAAGTCGGGGTGCGAGGGGTGGCGGCGGCGGGCCGCGGCCAGCTCGGGGGAGTCCGCGGCGAGCTCCTCGGTCTCGGCGCCGGGCTCCGTCACCGACTCCAGGTGGTCCAGGCCCGCGAAGTCCGACTGCCGGGGCAGGAACAGTTCGCTGTCCGGCAGGCCGAGCAGCGTGGGCGCGTCAGAGGCGTCACGCGCCTCCTGGGCGGCCCAGAACGCCCGCGCCTCGGCCAGCTCCCGCTCCCGCTCCTCCGCGAGCGCCTCGGTGACGGCAGCGCGTATCTCGTCCGTGTCCGCGGCCGAGCGGGCCGCGGGCACCACGGCACGCGGGCCCGTCACACGGCTCGCGGTGAGCTCCGTGTGCAGGGACGCGAGCTGCCGGCGCAGCCCGAGTACGGCGCGCAGGGTGGCGACGCCCACGGCCAGGGCGGCGGCCGCGGTGAGCAGTAGGGCAAGAGGGATGGCGCTCACTGACGTACTCCCGGTTCAAAGTCGACCCCCGACTTCCTACATCAGCTTGAAGGGCGGACTATCCACCTGTCAGTGCGTAACGTCACGAAAAGGACAGGACATTCAGCCCCGAGTTCCCCAGAGGAACGCTCTGACCTGCGTGAATCCTGCCCCCAGGGGAGATAGGTCACATCCTGGGGGAGATTGGATCACAAAACGGCCCAGAGCCCCGGGGGTAACTGGGTTCTGGGCCGCTTCGGTCATGCCGGGTTCACCTGCTGCTACCCGTACGTGCTTCAGCTGAGGCGCTCGATGACCATCGCCATGCCCTGGCCGCCGCCGACGCACATCGTCTCCAGACCGAACTGCTTGTCGTGGAACTGGAGGGAGTTGATGAGCGTGGCGGTGATCCGGGCGCCGGTCATGCCGAAGGGGTGGCCGACCGCGATCGCGCCGCCGTTGACGTTCAGCTTGTCGAGCGGGATGTTCAGGTCGCGGTAGCTCGGGATGACCTGGGCGGCGAAGGCCTCGTTGATCTCGACCAGGTCGATGTCGTCGATGGTCAGCCCCGCGCGGGCGAGTGCCTGCTTGCTGGCCTCCACCGGGCCGTACCCCATGATCTCGGGAGACAGGCCCGTCACACCCGTGGAGACGATCCGGGCGAGCGGGGTCAGGCCCAGCTCACGGGCCTTGGTGTCGCTCATGATGACCAGGGCGGCGGCGCCGTCGTTGAGCGGGCAGCAGTTGCCGGCGGTCACGAGCCCGTCCGGCCGGAAGACCGGCTTCAGCCCCTGAACGCCCTCCACCGTGACCCCCGCACGAGGACCGTCGTCCTTCCCGACGACCGTGCCGTCCGGGGTGGTGACCGGGGTGATCTCCCGCTCCCAGAAGCCGTTCTTGATGGCCTCCTCGGCGAGGTTCTGCGAACGGACGCCGAACTCGTCCATGTCCTGGCGGGTGACGCCCTTCAGGCGGGCCAGGTTCTCGGCAGTCTGGCCCATAGCGATGTACGGGTCGGGGGCGAGGCCGTCTTCCCGAGGGTCGTGCCAGTCGGCGCCCTCGCTCTGCGCGACCTCGGCGGTACGGGCCTCGGCGTCGGCGAACAGGGGATTGTGCGTGTCGGGCATCCCGTCGCTCGAGCCCTTCACGCTCCGGCTGACCATCTCCACGCCCGCCGAGATGAACACGTCGCCCTCGCCCGCCTTGATGGCGTGCAGGGCCATGCGGCTGGTCTGGAGCGAGGAGGAACAGTAACGGGTGATGGTGCAGCCCGGCAGGTGGTCCATCCCCATCTGTACGGCCACGATGCGGGCGAGGTTGTGGCCCTGCTCGCCGCCGGGGAGGCCGCAGCCGAGCATCAGGTCGTCGATGTCCTTCGGGTCCAGCGCCGGCACCTTGGCCAGCGCGGCCTCGATGATCGTGGCGGTCAGGTCGTCCGGGCGCAGGTCCTTCAGCGAGCCCTTGAAGGCGCGGCCGATCGGTGAGCGGGCGGCTGAGACGATCACGGCTTCGGGCATTACGGCTCCATTGGAAAAAGGGGCGGCGCGTAGCGCCTCGTTGAGGGGCGGTGGTCGGGTGGCGGGTGGGAGTACGAGTGTGACTGGACAAGCCTGTCAGGGAAGTTACCCGCACGTACCGTCAAGGTCACGCGTGTAGCCGTGTGACCCCGACCGCTTTTTACTAAGCGCTCGCTTGGCGCTCCGCCGGGTGTTACTCAACCGCCGGAGGCAGGCGCAGGATCCGTCGCAGGCACCCGGCGCCGCCGCCGGCGCTTCAGCAGGACCCAAGGCCCACGCGGCCCCGTCGGCACCGCCGCCGCAACCTCCGTACCGGCCTCGGAGGCCGCCTCCGCGGCGGCCCGGGCCACCGGCAGGAAGCCCTCGCGGCGGGACGCGTCCGGGCGCTCCTCCTCCGCGGGCCACAAGCCCAGCGCAGCGCACACCGTGGGGAGTACCGCCATCGCGGCCGTCGCGTAACCCTCCGCCGAGGGGTGATAGTTGTCAGGACCGAACAACTCACGCGGATTGGCGGCGAATTCCGGCCCCAGCAGGTCCCCCAGAGACACCGTCCGCCCACCCTGCTCCACCGTGCCGATCGTCTGCGCCGCCGCCAGCTGCCGGGACGCACGCCGGGCCAGCCACCGCAGCGGCTGCTGCACGGGCTCGATGGTGCCGAGGTCGGGACAGGTACCGACCACGACCTCGGCACCGGCCGTACAGAGCGCACGCACCGCCGCGGACAGATGCCGAACCGACTGCGTCGCGGGCATACGGCGCGTCACATCGTTCGCGCCGACCATGATCACGCATACGTCGGGGACCCGAACCGGGTCCCCGAGAGCCAGGACGACCTGGCGGTCCAGGTCGTCCGACTGAGCGCCCGGCAACGCCACGTTCCGCAACTCCACAGGCCGTTCCGCCACCGCGGCGAGCCCCGAGGCCAGCAGCGCCCCCGGCGTCTGACGGGCCCGGTGCACACCCTGCCCCGCGGCCGTGGAATCCCCGAGCATGGTCAGCCGCAAAGGGCGACCGGCACCGGCGTACGCCCGCCCGTACAGCCCGTCCGCGCTGGGCGGATGCGGACTGTGCCCGTTCCCCACCTGCCGCTTCGCCAACTGCACCTCGGCCAGCACCAAGCCGATCGTCGCCGCGCCCAGCAGCCCGATCCCACCGCCGCCGAACGCCGCGCCCGCCGCGATCCGCCGTGCCACCCTCGCCCTCGACAAGCTCGACATGCGAAGCCGCCACCTCCTCAAACCCGTACATCCTCTGCTTGCCCCGTGGAGGCTGTCGGCCAATCTCAACACAGCGTGAACGCCCAGTAGGGGGCTTACTCTGACGGAACCACCCCGACCACTTCTTTTAAGCTCCGGAGACAACGGTGCAATTCCACGACTCGATGATCAGTCTCGTCGGCAACACCCCGCTGGTGAGGCTCAACAGCGTGACCGCCGGCATCCAGGCGACCGTCCTCGCGAAGGTCGAGTACTTCAACCCCGGCGGCTCCGTGAAGGACCGCATCGCCCTGCGCATGATCGAGGCCGCGGAGGAGAGCGGAGCCCTGAAGCCCGGGGGCACGATCGTCGAACCGACCAGTGGCAACACGGGCGTCGGGCTCGCCATCGTGGCGCAGCAGAAGGGGTACAAGTGCATCTTCGTGTGCCCCGACAAGGTGTCCACCGACAAGATCAATGTGCTGCGCGCGTACGGCGCCGAGGTCGTCGTATGCCCGACCGCCGTGGACCCCGAGCACCCGGACTCGTACTACAACGTCTCCGACCGGCTGGTCCGGGAGACTCCCGGAGCCTGGAAGCCGGACCAGTACTCCAACCCGAACAACCCCCTCTCGCACTATCACTCCACCGGCCCCGAGCTGTGGGAGCAGACGGAGGGGCGGATCACGCACTTCGTCACCGGGGTCGGGACGGGCGGCACCATCTCCGGTACGGGGCGGTATCTGAAGGACGCTAGCGACGGCAGGGTCCAGGTCATCGGCGCCGACCCGGAAGGGTCCGTGTACTCCGGCGGATCCGGGCGGCCGTATCTCGTGGAGGGCGTGGGCGAGGACTTCTGGCCCACCGCCTACGACCGGACTGTCGCGGACGAGATCGTCGCCGTGTCCGACAAGGACTCCTTCCAGATGACGCGACGGCTCGCGAAGGAGGAGGGCCTGCTCGTCGGCGGGTCCTGCGGGATGGCCGTCGTGGCGGCGCTGGAGGTGGCCGCGCGGCTCGGGCCCGATGATGTGGTGGTCGTGCTGCTGCCGGACAGTGGGCGCGGGTACCTTAGTAAAATTTTCAACGATGAATGGATGGCCGACTACGGCTTCCTGGAGGACAGCGGGCCGAGCGCGCGTGTCGGCGATGTGCTCAGCGACAAGGCGGGCGGGACCATCCCCTCCCTCGTCCACATGCATCCGGACGAGACGGTCGGGGACGCGATCGAGGTGCTGCGCGAGTACGGGGTCTCGCAGATGCCGGTCGTCAAGCCGGGCGCCGGACACCCGGACGTGATGGCCGCCGAGGTCGTCGGCTCGGTCGTCGAACGGGAGCTGCTGGGCGCCCTGTTCAGCAAGTCCGCCTCCCTCGAGGACCCGCTGGAGAAGCACATGTCGGCGCCGCTGCCGCAGGTCGGCTCAGGTGAGCCGGTGGCCGACCTGATGTCCGTCCTCGGGGCGGCCGACGCGGCCATCGTGCTGGTCGAGGGCAAGCCGACCGGGGTCGTCAGCCGCCAGGACCTGTTGTCCTTCCTGGCAAAAAGCAACCGGCAGTAGGAATTCCGGTGAACTGCGCGTGCCGGAGGGGAACTTCCGGCACGCGTGACCCGTGCGGAACTTCGCGGAAGTGGTACGAGCGCGTCACGTCCGCGCAGCACCGGCTTAACACGGGTCCGGCACAGTTCTGGGTGTCGGCAAGGGCGGGAGCGGCTCCCCGCTCGGGCCGACGCCGAACGGCGCCAAGGACCTCCGGAGCGGCTCCCGGACCTCCATGGACGCCAGGACGCGTAAGCCCGGCCCTGACCCGGCCCGCGTCCCTCGCGGGGACCGCCGTCGTCCCGCCCCCCGTTCACGGGGGTGCGGCGGTCCCCGCGAATAGCTTTTCTACGCGCGCAACTCCCCGTACGACGAGGGAGTCACCCCCGAGCGCCCCCCTCGTGCACGGCAGGGAAGTCAGTCTTCCCAGTCAGAGTCCGACTTCTTCCCGCCGCGGCCGAACAGCGGGGTGTGGCGGGCCACTTGGACCGCGTTGACCCCGACGATGCCCGTCCAGGCGATGAGGAGGCCGGGCAGGTCCGCGACTCCTCCGCCGATCGCGGACAGGGGGACCGCGAGGACCAGGGAGACGATCCCGAAGCCGAAGCGCTCGCCCCAGGAGTCGTTGGACTGCGGGGAACGTGCGCCCCGGGCCACCACCATCTGCTGTTCCGCGAGCTGTCGTCGTACCCGGCGCTCGATGGCGCCGTCCATGCGCTGCTCGACCTTCTCCAGGAAGGAGTCGACCAGCGCCGAGTCGTACTCGTCGCCCAGTTCCCTGCGTGCGTGCAGGGTGGCGTCGAGTTCCTTTTTGAGTTCGGCGTCGCGGGCATCCATACCGGTCATGTGTTTCACCGTAAGGAGCCCGGGCCCGCTTGGCACTGGGGTTAGCCCCCCTGTCCGCGCTGGGCCGTGCCCCCGGCCGCAACCCGACTGCTACTCGGCCGGGCTCCCGGCCGCTATGCCGCCAGGCCCTTCTTCTCGGCGTACGCGTTCGCCACGTCCTCGGGGTCCTTCTTGTCCTTGTCGACCTGGCGGTTGAGCTCGGTGAGGTCGGCGGTGGTGAGGACGTTGCCGAGTTCGGCGAGGGCCTTGCGGACGGTCGAGTCGGCCCTGCGGTCGGCGATCAGGGGGACGATGTGCTGGCCGGGGATCAGGTTCTCGGGGTCGGTGAGGACGACCCACTGGTTCTCCTGGATGTCGGTGTCGGTGGTGAAGAGGTTCGCCACGTCCACGTCGCCCTTCTTGAGGGCGCCCTTCACCAACGGGCCGGATGAATCAAGGGACTTGAACTCCTTGAACTCGACGCCGTACACCTCCTTCAGGCCCACCACGCCGACCTCGCGCGTCTTGACCTCGGGCGCGGCGCCCATGACGAGCTTGCCGTTCTGCTTCTTCAGGTCGGCGAGGGAGGCGAGGCCGTACTTCTCGGCGGTCTCCCGGGTGACGGCGAACGCGTCGGAGTCCTCGGCCCTGCCGTACGGCAGCACCTGGAGCCCGGCGGGCAGGGCCATCGCGAGGGCGTTTTGCATCTCGCCCTCCTCGGTGGCCTTCGACTTGGGGTCGACGTAGTGGAGGAGCGCGCCCTGGTACTCGGGGAGGAGGTCGATGTCGCCGCCCTTGATGGCGGGGATGAGGATCTCGCGGGTGCCGAGGTTGGGGCGGACGGTCGTCTTGACGCCCGCGGCGTCGAGTACGGCCGCGTAGAGGTAGCCGAGGACCTGGTTCTCGGTGAAGTTGGCGGTGCCGATGGTGATGCCGCTCTTGCTGGATCCGCCACCGGTGCCTGCGCCGCTCCCGCCGTCGAGCGAGGTGATGCCACTGCTGCAGGCGGCGAGCGCGGGGACGGAGGCGGCGGCGAAGAGGCCGCCGAGGAGGGTACGTCGGTTCATGGTGCTGGGCTCCTAAGCCGGGCGGTGGCGGAAGAGGGCGCGCTGGAGGGCGGAGAGGGCGAGGTCCAGGGCTACGGCGACCACGGCGACCAGCACCGCGCCGCCCAGCACCTGTACGAGGTCGCGCTGGGCCAGGCCGTCGAACACGTAGCGGCCCAGGCCGCCGAAAGACACGTACGCGGCGATGGTGGCCGTCGCCACCACCTGGATGAGTGCGAGGCGCAGGCCGGTCATGATCAGGGGGAGCGCCAGGGGCAGCTCGACCTGGAAGAGGACCTGGTGCCAGCGCATGCCCTGGCCGCGCGCGGCGTCCTTCACGTCCGGGTCGACGGCGGTCATGCCCGCGTACGTGTTCGTCACGATCGCCGGGACGGCGAGGGCGACCAGTGCGACGTACACCGGCCACATCGACAGTCCGCTGGCGAGGAAGACCAGTACGACCAGGCCGACGGTCGGGAGCGCGCGGCCGAAGGACGCGAGGTTGATCGCGAGGAACGCGCCGCGGCCGGTGTGCCCGATGAGCAGGCCCAGGGGGAGGGCGATCGCGGCTGCCACGAGGGTGGCGAGGAGCGAGTACTGGAGGTGTTCGGCGAGGCGGTGGCCGATGCCGTCGGAGCCGGACCACTGCTCGCCGCTGACCAGCCAGTCGCCGAGGTTCTTGAAGAGTTCGTACATGGGCTCAGGCCGCCCTTTGCTTCCGGTGGGTCCATGGCGTGAGTACGTACTGGAGGGCGACCAGAAGCGCGTCCGCGACCAGTGCCAGCAGCAGGGTGAGGGCGACGCCGACGATCACCGGTGTGGGGTAGTTGCGCTGGAAGCCGTCGGTGAAGAGCTGGCCGAGGCCGCCGTCGCCGATGTAGGTCGCCACGGAGACGAGCGAGATCGACATGACCGTCGCGATACGGACGCCCGCCATGATCACCGGGAGCGCCAGGGGGAGTTCGACGGTGAGGAGGGTGCGGAAGGGGCGGGTGCCCATGGCCTTCGCGGCCTCTTTGGTCTTCGCCGGTACCGAGTCGAGGCCCTCGACGGTGTTCCTGAGCAGGACGACGAGGGTGTAGATCGTCAGGCCGATGACCGTGGTGGTGCGGGTGAGCCCGCTCACCGGCAGCAGAAGCACGAAGATCGCGATCGACGGAATCGTGAACAGGACGTTGGAGAGGCCGAGGAGGAGGCCGCGCAGGGGACGGATCCGGTGGGCGACCACGGCCAGGGGGAGGGAGATCAGCAGCCCGAAGAAGACGGCGGAGAGGGCGGCCTGGAGGTGGGAGAGGGTGAGGGTGGTGAGGTCGTCGGTGTGGTCGCCTATCCACGACCAGTCGATGCTCATACGGCGGCGCCCGCTGTGCTGTGCGCGCTGTGCGTCTCGCCCGCGTGCTCGTGGATCTCGGCGCGGGAGGTGACGCCGGTGAGGACGCCGTCCGCGTCGACACGTGCCACCAGGGCGGTCGGGGAGGCGATGGACTCGTTGAGCGCGGCGAGCAGGGAGTCGGTGTCCCGCAGGGGGCGTACGGGGATCTCGGCGTCCTCGGTGCGCCAGGCCTGGGGCCTGCGGGCCTCGTCCAGGACGAGCTCCCAGGTACCGCCCTCGGGCGCCGGCGCCTGCGGTACGTCCGCGAGCGTCGTCAGCGACAGAAGCTTCAGCCCCCGCTCGGCGCCCAGGAAGTCCGCGACGAAGTCGTCCGCCGGGCGGGCCAGCAGCTCCGCGGGCGCCGCGCACTGGACGAGGTGGCCGCCGGTGCGGAAGATCGCGATGCGGTCGCCGAGCCGTACCGCCTCGTCGACGTCGTGCGTGACGAAGACGATCGTCTTGCTCAACTCCTTCTGGAGCCGGAGCAGTTCGTCCTGGAGCTGGGTGCGGACGACCGGGTCGACCGCACCGAACGGTTCGTCCATCAGGAGGACGGGCGGGTCGGCGGCGAGTGCGCGGGCGACGCCCACTCGCTGTTGCTGGCCGCCGGAGAGCTGGTGCGGGTAGCGCTTCCCGGCCTCGGCCGTCAGGCCGACCGTCTCCAGGAGCTCGCCCGCCCGCGCCCGCGCCTTTCTGCGGCCCCAGCCGAGGAGCAGCGGCACCGTCGCGATGTTGTCGAGCACCGTGCGGTGCGGGAAGAGGCCCGACTGCTGGATGACGTAACCGATGGAGCGGCGGAGTTCCGCGGCGTCCTGTTCCAGCACGTCACGGCCGCCGACGCGGATGGTCCCGGAGGTCGGGTCGACCATCCGGTTGACCATGCGCAGAGTCGTCGTCTTACCGCAGCCGGAAGATCCCACGAGGACGGTCACGCCGCCCTCGGGCATCTCCAGGGAGAGGTCGTGCACCGCCGTGGTGCCGTTCGGGAAGCGCTTGTGGACCGCATCGAACTGGATCATGTGGTGTCCCTTGCCCGGCATGCATATCGTCATGCAGAGTTCTTGGTGTCTGAATAGGTTGTCAACACTCCGACGTAAAACGCCGGTTACAGATGACCGCCAGGCAAGATCGGATGTCTGAGTTTGAGGGGAGTTCGTGCGTGATGTCGTCTCGGATCGTGGACATTCCGGGGGCCGCCGACTCGGACTCCGGCGCCCTCACGCCCGGTCTGGTCGTCCTCGACGGGTACGGCACCGGCGTCGCCGATATCGTGCGCCTCGCCGACGGAGCCGCCCGGCCCGTCCCCGGCACCGAGGCGATGAAGCGGGTCGAGGAGTCCTGGGATGCGGCGCGGCGGATGGCCGCGACCGGGCGCGTGTACGGCCGCTCCACCGGCGTCGGCGCCAACCGGAACGAGGACGTGCCGACCGAGGCCGCCGCCGACCACGGCCTGCGGCTGTTGCGCAGCCACGCCGGGGCGATCGGCGCGGAGCTGCCCGCACGGCAGGTGCGGGCGATGCTGGCCGTACGGGCGAACCAGCTGCTCGCGGGCGGCGCGGGCCTGCGGCCCACCATCGTCACGGCACTGTGCGAGGCGCTGGAGACCGGGGCGTATCCGGTCGTGAACGAGTTCGGCTCGGTGGGTACGGGGGACATCGCGGCCCTCGCCCAGGTGGGGCTGGCGCTGGCGGGGGAGCATCCTTGGCGCGAGGCGGAGGCGAGGTGGCATGCGCCGGGGGCGGGCGGCCCGGGAGCGGACGGGCTGGGAGCGCGCGAGTCAGGACCAGACCGGCAGGGAGCGCGTGAGCAGGAGGCGGGCGCACCTGAGGCACAAGCCCTCGACAACAACGACGCGCTCGCCCTCATCAGCAGCAACGCCCTCACCCTGGGCCAGGCCGCGCTCGCCCTGCACGAGTTGCGTGGGCTGATCGGGGCCACGCAGGTCGTGGCCGCGCTGTCGCTGCTCGCGGTGGACGGCTCGCACGAGGCGTACGCGGCGCCCGTGCACGCCGCGCGCCGGCATCCCGCGACGGCCGAAGTGGCGTGCCGTATGCGGGAGTTGATCGGTGCCGCCGACCGCCCGACACCGCCGCTCGGACGCCTCCAGGACCCGTACGGATTCCGCTGCCTGCCCCAGATCCACGGCCCCGCGCTCGATGCCGCCGACGCCCTCGAAGAGGTGCTGACGGTCGAGATCAACGCCGCCGCCGAGAACCCGCTGATCTCCGCCGAGGACATGGCCGCGTACCACCACGGCGGCTTCTACCAGGCCGGACTCGCCCTCGCCCTGGACCACTTCAGGCTCTCCCTCACCCAGGTCGCGCGGCTGTCGACGTCCCGCCTCTCGACCTTGAACGAACCCGCGTACACCCGGCTGCGCCCCTTCCTCGCCGACCACGAGCCCGCGTCCTCCGGCGTGATGATCCTGGAGTACGCCGCCGGTGCCGCCCTCGGTGATCTGCGCGCCTTCTCCGCGCCCGCCTCGCTAGGCCACGCTGTACTCTCCCGGGGCGTCGAGGAGCAGGCGAGCTTCGCCTCGCTCGCCGCACGCCAGACGTTGCGCGCCTGCGACGCGTACCGTCTCGTCGTCGGCTGCGAACTCGTCGCCGCCGTACGGGCCTTGCGGCAGCGCGAGCTGCGGCCGGACCCGGAGCTGCCCGTGGGCCGGGCGCTGGAACTCGCCGAGTCGGTACTCGACGCGGACCAGACCGACCGGCCGCTCACGGACGATGTGACGACGGCGGCCGAACTGCTCGACCGGTTCACGGACATCTGGAGGGGGAGCACGGCATGAGCGTGGACAGGGATACGGGCACGACGACGGGTGTGGACGGAGACGCGGGCGTGGACCGAGAGCCGAGCGCGAACGGGGATGTGGGCGTCGACAGGAACGCGAACGTGACGGACAGTCCTGCCGCGCGTCTGCAGGCCCTCTTCGAGGGCCACCGGCTGACCCCCACTCAGCGGCGTATCGCGCACAGCATGGTGCGGCGGGCGGCCGACGTGCCGTTCCTGTCGAGCGTCGAGCTCGCGGAACTCGCCGGTGTCAGCCAGCCCTCCGTCACCCGCTTCGCCGTCGCCCTCGGCTTCGACGGCTACCCGGCGCTGCGCAAACACCTGCGGGAGGTCGCGCCCACCGGTCCTGTCACGGACACCGCCTCCTACAACGAATACCAGCAGGCCGTAGAGGCCGAGATCGAGAACCTGCGGCACCTGGCCTCCGTACTGGCCGATCCGCGGCCCGTGGAGCGGGCGGGGCGGCTGCTCGCGGCGTCCCGTCCGCTGCCGGTGCTCGGGCTGCGGGCGGCGGCGTCCCAGGCGTACGGCTTCTCGTACTTCGCGGCCAAGGTCCATCCGGACGTACGGCTGCTGAACGAGGGCGGCACGATGGTCCACGACCGGATCGACTCGGCCGTACGGGCCGGGGCGACGGCTCTGCTGTGCTTCGCGCTGCCGCGGCATCCGCGCGAGGTCGTGGACATCCTGGCGTATGCGAAGGAGGCGGGGCTGACCGTGGTGACCGTCGCGGACTCGGCGTTCGCGCCGGTGGCGAAGGAGTCGGATCTGCTGCTGCCCGCCGCGGTCGGTACGGGGCTCGCCTTCGACACGGCCTGTGCGCCGATGCTGCTCGGGCGGGTGCTGCTGGAGGCCATGTGCGACGACCTTCCGGACGCGCAGGCGCGGCTCGAGGAGTTCGACGGGCGGGCGGCCGCGCGGGGCTTGTTCGTTGAGTAGAGGGCTTGTTCGCTGAGTGGTCGCCTTGTTAAGACTCGTCTCAGCTTCGGTCGCTAACCTGCGCGGCCGAAGAGATCGCGGTCCTTCGGACGAGGAGGCGGGAAGGTGACGCGCGGAGGTCAGGGACTGGCTCGGGTGGCCGTCGTCGTACGGGCCGGGGCCGCGCCGATGTGGTGGCTGGGTGTGCTGGCCGCGGGCATCGGCGTGGTGGCTCCGGGGGTGACCGGGCGTCGGATCGGGGTGACGGCGGGGGCGGCGTTGTTCCTCGTCGTGGCGGCCTTGGTGGCGTTGCTGCACAGGAAGCGGTACGCGGCACTCGCGGGTGCTGCTGCCCGGGCGGGCAAGCATGATGTGCTCCAGGACCGGGCCGTGACCGCGCGCAACTGGCGCCGGGGGCATCGGTGGTGGCTGCTCGTCGCTTTTCTGGCCGCGCTGGGGAGTGCGTTCGCGGTGCCCGCGGCGGGGGGCATGCTGCTCGCCGGGGCGGGCGTCGGGCTGCGCCTGAAGGCCGCGTGGCTGGGCAGCCTTGAGCGCGGCTCCGAGGAACTGCTGTGGGTCCGCGTCGACTGGCTCGGACGTGGGGCGGGTACCCCGGCGGGCAAGCGGGTCAAGGCCTACCGGGCCACCGGGATCGCGGCGGGCGACGCCGCGCCTGGTGGGGCGCGGCGTCGGGGTGGCGTGCTGGTGTAGTGGGGGGCGTCTCCCCCTACGCACCGCTCGTATCAACTTGGCTGTCCTGTGCGGGTTTCCTGCTGGGGGTGCTTGCCATTGGGGGCGCTCGCCGTTGGCGGCTGCGGGCCCCTGGCCCCCTACGCCTCGCCCCGTACCCGAAGTACCAGCTTGTTCACCGCCCACAGGCCCACGCCGATCGCCAGCAGTACCGCCGCGCGGATGTACACGTCCGCCGGGCGGTCGGCCAGGGGGCTGGCCAGGATCAGGGCGGTGATCGCGCCCAGGATCGGGAGGAACGTGGGGGTGCGGAAGTGGGCGTGGTCCACGGGGTCGCGGCGGAGGACCAGGACCGCGATGTTGACCACGGCGAAGACGCACAGGAGGAGGAACGCCGTGGTGTCGCCCAGGCCCTCGATCTCGCCCGTGGAGACCAGGCCGATCGCGAGCACGGTGACGAAGACGATGCCGACCACGGGGGTGCGGCGGCGGCGCAGGACGCGGCCCATGCCACGGGGCAGGATGCGTTCGTTGGCCATGCCGTAGCACAGGCGTGAGGCCATCATGATGTTGATCAGCGCGGAGTTGGTGACGGCGAACAGCGCGATGAGCGCGAAGAGTTTGTGCGGGAAGTCGACGCCGCCCGCCTTCACGACCTCAAGGAGCGGGCCGCTGGATCCCTCCAGCACCTTGTAGTCGACCAGGAGTGACGATACGAGTGCTACGAGGACGTAGATCGTGCCCGTCACCGCCACCCCGATGAAGATCGCCCGCGGGAAGGTCCGTACGGGATCCTTCGTCTCCTCCGCCATGTTGACCGAGTCCTCGAAGCCCACGAACGCGAAGAAGCCCAGCGCCGTGGCCCCCAACACGCTGGTGATCAGGGCGTAGCCGGTACCGCTCGCCTCGAACTCGCCCAGCCGGGACGGCTCTCCGTCACCCGTCAGCACGGCGTACGCGCCGATCGCGAGGATGATCGCCAGGCCCGTCAGCTCGACCAGGGTCAGGACGACGTTCGTCTTCACCGACTCCGAAACGCCCCGCAGGTTCAGGCCGGCGAGGAGCAGGATGAAGCAGATCGCGATGAGCGTCGGCGGGAGTGCGTCTCCCGTCAGCTCGGAGAGATAGTCGCCGCTGAACGCGCGGGCCGCCGCACTCGCGGACGACAGGCCCGAGGCCATCACCATGAAGGCGACGATGAAGGTGAGGAACGGGACCTTGAAGGCCTTCTGCGTGTAGAGGGCCGCCCCGGCCGCCTTCGGGTACTTGCCGACGAGTTCGACGTACGACGCCGCCGTCAGGATCGCCACGACGAAGCCGATGACGAACGGCAGCCACAACGCCCCGCCGACCTTTCCCGCGACGGCGCCGGTCGTGGCGTAGATGCCGGTCCCGAGAATGTCGCCGATCACGAACAGGACCAGCAGCTTGGGGCCGATGGCGCGCTTGAGTCCCGGTTCCTCGGCTGGCGACTGCGCGCCCGTGGTGGTTTCGGTGGTGGACAAGAGAACCTCCCCCGGTCGGTGATCCGTCCGGGGGAGTTCTGCCCGGTCGTGTGTCCGGGATGCGTACGGGTCCGATTCTCAGAGGTTCACCTGAGGTTCCGTCAGACCTCCAGATCCGCCTCGATCTTCTTCAACTGGTGGCGCGCCATCGCCAGGTTGGCCCGCTTGGAGTCGAGGACCAGGTAGAGGAAGAGGCCGTTGCCGCCGCGGCCGGCGAGCAGGCGGATCAGGTGGTACTGGTCGGACAGGGTGATCAGGATGTCCTCGATCTCGCCCTTCAGGCCCAGGTGTTCCATGGTGCGGAGCTTGGCGCGTACGACATCGGTGTTGCCGGCGGCGGCCACGGTGAGGTCGAAGCTCTTGCTGCCGCCCATCGTGCCCAGCGCCATGCCGCTGGTGTAGTCGACGAGCGCGGCTCCTGTCGCGCCCTCTATGGAGGCGAGGGCTTCCTTCAACGTGGTTTCGGTGTTGGCCATGGTGTGCGGTCCTCTCAACTCTCGTTGGTGGTACGGGTGTTGGTGGTGCTTCGGCCGGTGGTCCGGCTGGTACTCCGCCCGTTTGTCTGTGGGGCGCCTGAGGTCTGCGCAGCTCGTGAGGCGGTCTGCGCGGTCTGGGTGGTCTGTGTGGTCCGTGCGCTCCGTGCGGTTCTGGCTCGTGGGGGCTTTGCGGGGCGCGTCGGTAACGCGGACTTGTCCGTGGTCGTGTCCGTGGCTGTATTCGTGGTCGTGGAGGTGGAGGCGGCCCTGGGCGGGGCTTTGTCTCCGGCGGTACGCGGAGGCGGTGTCGTGCGGGCCGTCGCCGCGTCGGCCAGTTCGCCGATACGGGTCGCGGCGCGGCGTCCCTCCAGGTGCAGGCGTCCGACGTTGACCCGGTCCTGCGCCAGCAGCGTCAGTACGGCCGAGGAGCCGGCCGAGTACGTCGCCACGTAGCCGTGCGTGCCGCGTACGAGCAGCTCGCGGAGGTCGCCCTGGCCGGTGGCGTCCGTCAGCCGCACGGCGACGCCCAGTGCGGCGGCGGTCAGCGCGGCCAGGCCCTCCGGTTCCACGCCCGGCGTGGCCTGGGCGATGACCAGGCCGTCGACGCTGGCCGCGAGCGCGCCGGTCAGCTGGGGTACGCGGGCCCGTAACCGGTGGAGTTCGTCGAGGACTTCGGCCTCCGCCGCCATGAGCTGTCTCCTCTCGGCACGCTGTCGAAGCGCGCGGATCACAGGGCCTCCAGGGCGTCTCTAAGGCGGCGCAGCAGAGCGACGTCGGGGTCGGCCGAGGCTTGGATGAGCAGGGCTGACGCGGGGTCGAGGGCGGGCGGCTGCTGCTCGGGGGCCGGGTCCGCCCGGGGTGACCGCTGTGGCTCGGGCGGCCGGGACGCCCGGGGCCCCCTGGATTGCTGGGGCGACTTGGGCGGCTTGAGTGACTTGGGCGTTGTGGGCGGCTGGGAAGCCGTCGTCACGATGCCCGCCGTGGCGAGCCTGCGCAGTTCGACCAGGGTGTGGAACGCGGGGCGGCCCAGGGCGAGCGAGATGTCGGCGGCCGTGCGGACCCCGTCGACCTGGTCGAGTACTGCTTCCTGCCGGGCCGGGACCGGCGGCTCGGCGGCACGGTCGATCCGTACCAGCGGAGCCGTGTCCGTCGCCGGGTCGGGCCAGATGCGGTGCAGCAGCTCACGGCGGCGCAGGGTCTCGCGCTCCAGCGCGGCCACCGGTACGGAGCGCACCGGCCCGAGCCAGTGCGCGGCCCCGTACCGGAAGCGCGCCGGGGCGCTTGAAGGGCCCAGAACGAAGTACGCCGCGTCGAACAGCGCCGCCACGTGGCACAGCTCCAGCACGCCTTCGGCAACCCGGCCGCTGTCGACCAGAAACCTCCCGACCTGCCCGTCCGCCCCGGCCCGCGCGACCGCCTCCCGCCATGCCCCGGCGTCCAGAACGCCGCCGGTGGTGAGCAGCGCGTCGAGCCCCGGGCTCTCCGGGCACTCGGCGTAGGTGACCTGGCCGTCGGTGAGATGGAGCGAACCGCGCTCGCGCAGCAGTACGCCGGTGGCGCGCTCCTCGGCGAGCCGGCGCAGCATCGGCGAGACGCCGGGGCCGAACGAGCGGCGCCGTAACGGCAGTCGGGGCGGCGGGGTGCTGACCACGGTCATCCCAGCACCAGCCGTCCGGCCATCTCGCCGAGCCGTATGCGGGCCAGCGCGAGGTTGCCGTCGGAGCGGGCCAGCCACAGGTGCAGGAAGACGCTGCTGTCGAAGCTCGTCGCCACGAACCGCAGGACGTGGTACGTGTCGACGTTGCTGATGATCAGGTCCTCGACCGGCGGGTCCTGCCCTGCCTGATCCGGTCCCGCCTCCGGCGCGAACGCCCGGTGCTCCGCCGCGAGTCGCGCCAGCTCCGCCGCCTCCGCCGCGGTCGTCTCGTGGTCACCGCCCGGGGCGTCCCCGACCGTGCCCAGCGCCAGGCCGCTGGTCCAGTCGACCACCGCGGCGCCCAGGGCACCGGGCAGCCTCATGGCTTCCAGCAGACACTCGTCGATTCCGGGCACCTGGGCTCCCCTCCCGCCTCGGGTACGGCTCGGTGACCACGAAGCTACGCACCGTGTGCGCGAGAGGTGAGCGTTCTGGCATTTTCCAGCGGAACATGCACCAGCTGACTAAAGTGGGTCAACTGGCCTTGGGGCGGGGCGGGTTGAAGCCCTGGCGGCCGTCGGCGGTCTGACGTGGGCGGATGGCTCCGGACGCCGGGTTCGGTCCGCGGTGCCACGGCGTCAATCCGGCGCCCGCGCATCGCCGAGTTGAAGCGCGGCCCGCTCCCGTGCGCCGGGGTGCGCCGTGCCGCTGCGCGCCGGGCATGCCAGTTCCGCTACAGCTCCGACAAGCTCCCCGCATGGCCCCCGCCCGACTCCGCCACGATCTCCTCCAGCGTCTGCGGAGTCCGTACGGTCGCGAACCGCACCCCGCCTGCCCCGTCCGGCCCGAACCCGTAAATCCCCGGCCGCAGAAGCGAGTTGTACGCGTAGTGGTGCGCGAAGTTGTACGCCCCCGTGTCCAGCGCGGCCACGTAGTCGCCCTGTCCGAGCAGCGGGAGTGCACGCCCCTCGGCCAGCAGGTCACCCGCGAAGCAGGCGGGACCCGCCACGTCCTGTACGACCTCGGGCCCGGCCTTGGGGCGCCCCTTCGCGTCGTACGCCCCCACCCGCAGCGGCCACGTCGCCGGCGCGTACACCGTGCGGGTCGCGATCTGTACGCCCGCGTGTGTCACCGCGATCGCGCGCCCGCCGGCCGTCTTCGCGTACTCGACCCGTGCCAGCAGCACCCCGTGCTTGGCGAGCAGTGACCGTCCGAACTCCGTGACCAGTCCGTACCGTCCGTCGAACAGCCCCGGCACGGTCCGGGCCAGCAGCCGCGCGTACTCCGCGTAGGCCGGGCTCTGGGCGTCCGAGGCGTAGTTCACCGGCAGGCCGCCGCCGATGTCGAGCGTGTCGATCTGCCGGCGCCCGGCGCGCTCGTTGATCTCCTCGGCGAGCTCGTACGTCTGCGCCGCCCCGCGCGCCGCCAGGTCCAGAGGTATCCCCTGCGAACCGGTGTGCGCGTGCAGCCGGGTCAGCCACGGCCGGTCCAGGTACGCCCGTACGACCCACTCGCGCGCCCCTTCGTCCCGCAGCGCCACCCCGAACTTCGAGGTCGCCGTCGCCGTGGACAGCGCCTCGATCGAACCCCCGCCGACCTGCGGATTCACTCGCAGTCCGATAGGCGACCGGGTCGCCGCCGACTGGACCAGGCCGTCGATACGGGCCAGCTCCTGCGGGTTGTCCGCGTTGACCGCGATACCGAGCGCCAGCGCCTCCCGCAGCTCCGCCGGGGTCTTGGCCGGGGAGTCGAGGACCGTACGGGACGGGGGCACCCCGGCCGCACGGGCGAGAGCCAGTTCGCCGGCGCTCGCCACCTCCGCGCCGAGACCCTCCTCGCGCAGCAGCCGCAGTACCGGCACGAGCGGGGTCGCCTTCACCGCGAACGCGTGCAGCACCGGCGTGCCCGGGGCGACCACCGCATCGAAGGCCGCGTGCAGTGCCGCCGCCGAGCTGCGGATGCCGGTGATGTCGAGGAGTCCGATGATGGGGGTGTCGGGGCCCACGAGCCCCTGTTCCACGGCCGCGCGGACGGCGTCGTCCCGCCGCGCGGCCCCGTTCGCCGCCGTATCCGCCGCGTCCTGCGCCTCACCCGATGGGTGCGTGTCCCCTGTGTATGCCGTCATGGATTCAGCCAAACACCCGTACGGCGCCGACGCCGACGCAGGGGGCGTATTGACTAGTTCTATTCATCAAGCCAGGATGTGAATATCTCTGTAATCAGCCCGCCGGGAGGCAGCCCATGTCAGGACCCCGCCCTGTCCGAGCACCGCGCGGTACGGAACTGAGCGCCCTGGGATGGCAGCAAGAAGCCGCCCTGCGGATGCTGCAGAACAACCTCGACCCCGAGGTCGCCGAGCACCCCGACAAGCTCGTCGTCTACGGCGGCACGGGCAAGGCCGCCCGCGACTGGCGCTCCTTCGACGCCATGGTCCGTACGCTGCGCACCCTCAAGCAGGACGAGACGATGCTCGTCCAGTCCGGCCGCCCCGTCGGCGTCATGCAGACCCACGAGTGGGCCCCACGCGTGCTCATCGCCAACTCGAACCTGGTGGGCGACTGGGCGAACTGGGAGGAGTTCCGGCGCCTGGAGCAGCTCGGGCTCACCATGTACGGCCAGATGACGGCCGGTTCGTGGATCTACATCGGTACGCAGGGCATCCTGCAGGGCACCTACGAGACGTTCGCCGCGGTCGCCGCGAAGCGGTTCGGGGGTTCGCTCGCCGGGACGATCACGCTCACCGCCGGACTCGGTGGCATGGGCGGCGCCCAGCCGCTCGCCGTGACGATGAACGACGGGGTCGCGATCTGTATCGACTGTGACCCGCGGGCGATCGAGCGCCGTATCGAGCACCGGTACCTGGACGTACGGGCCGACTCCCTCGAGCACGCCCTCCAACTGGCCGTGGAGGCACGCGACGCCCGGCGCCCGCTGTCGATCGGGCTGCTCGGCAATGCCGCCGAGCTGTTGCCGCGCATGCTCGCAGAGGGCGCCCCCGTCGACATCGTGACCGACCAGACCTCGGCCCACGATCCGCTGTCCTACCTGCCGCTCGGCGTGGACTTCGACGACATGGCCACGTACGCGGCCAAGGACCCTGCGGGGTTCACCACGCGTGCGCGGGAGTCCATGGCCCGGCATGTGGAGGCCATGGTCGGCTTCATGGACGCCGGTGCCGAGGTCTTCGACTACGGCAACTCCATCCGTGGCGAGGCCCAACTCGTCGGCTACGAGCGGGCGTTCGCCTTCCCCGGTTTCGTGCCCGCCTACATCCGGCCGCTGTTCTGCGAGGGCAAGGGACCCTTCCGGTGGGCCGCGCTGTCCGGTGAGGCCTCCGACATCGCCAAGACCGACAAGGCGATCCTCGACCTCTTCCCCGAGAACGAGTCCCTCCACCGCTGGATCAAGATGGCCCGTGAGCGGGTGCACTTCCAGGGGCTTCCCGCGCGGATCTGCTGGCTCGGGTACGGGGAGCGGGACCGGGCGGGGGAGCGGTTCAACGACATGGTCGCGAGCGGTGAGTTGCAGGCCCCGCTCGTCATCGGCCGCGACCACCTCGACAGCGGCTCCGTGGCCTCCCCGTACCGCGAGACCGAAGCCATGCTCGACGGCTCCGACGCGATCGCCGACTGGCCGCTGCTGAACGCCATGGTGAACATCGCGTCGGGGGCGTCCTGGGTCTCCCTTCACCACGGGGGCGGAGTGGGGATGGGGCGGTCCATCCATGCGGGTCAGGTGTCCGTGGCCGACGGCACGGCGCTGGCCGGGGAGAAGATTCGCCGGGTGCTGACGAATGACCCGGGGATGGGTGTCATCCGGCATGTGGACGCCGGGTACGACATCGCGGCGTCGGTGGCTGATGAGCGGGGCGTGCGGGTGCCTATGCGGGAGGGCGAGTGAACTTGCCCGCCGGTGGGGGGCGGGATTC